>NZ_AP024545.1:654130-981195 GCF_018406605.1 Noviluteimonas caseinilytica
CGGTGCGCATGTTCGCGCTCACCGCGTTCTACCACCGCTACTTCTCCCACCGCACGTTCCGCGCCTCGCGCACCGTGCAGTTCGTCTTTGCATTGATCGGCGCGGCGTGCGTGCAGCGCGGGCCGCTGTGGTGGGCCGCGCACCATCGTGACCACCACCGCCACACCGAGACCGCGCGCGATCCGCATTCCCCGCGCGTGCATGGCTTCCTGTGGAGCCACGCCGGCTGGTTCCTGACGCCCGCGGCCTTCCGCACCAACCTGGCGCGCGTGCCGGACTTCGCGCAATACCGCGAACTGCGCTGGCTGGATCGCTTCGATACGGCCGTGCCGGTGCTGTTCGCGATCGCGCTCTACGCGGCGGGTGCCTTGCTCGAACGCTACGCGCCGGGCCTGCACACCAACGGGCCGCAGCTGCTGGTGTGGGGGTTCTTCGTGTCCACCGTGGTGCTGTTCCATGCGACGGTCACGATCAACTCGCTCGCGCACCGGTTCGGCCGGCGCCGCTTCGACACGCGCGACGACAGCCGCAACAACGCATGGCTGGCGCTGATCACCTTCGGCGAAGGCTGGCACAACAACCACCACTTCTTCCCGGGCACCGTGCGCCAGGGCTTCCGCTGGTGGGAAATCGACCTGTCGTACTACGTGTTGCGCGCGATGGCGGCGGTTGGCCTGGTGCGCGACCTCAAGCCGGTGCCCGCCTGGGTGCTGGCGAGGGCGAAGGCGCCCTGATGCGCATCGCGGTCATCGGTTCCGGGATCTCCGGCCTCGCCAGCGCGTGGCTCCTGTCGCGCCGGCACGCGGTCACGCTGTTCGAAGCGGACACGCGCCTGGGCGGGCACACGCATACGCACATCGTGAAGGTCGATGGCCAGGCGGTGGCGGTCGACACGGGCTTCATCGTGCACAACCGCGCGCACTATCCGTTGCTCTCGCGCATGTTCGATGCGCTGGGCGTGCAGACGCAGCCGACGACGATGGGATTTTCCGTCAGCAACGCGCGCAGCGGGCTGGAATACAACGCCACCTCGCTCGATGGCCTGTTCTGCCAGCGTCGCAACATCGCCTCGCCGCGCTTCCTCGGCATGCTGCGCGACCTGGCACGCTTCTACCGCATCGCCCCTGCGTTGCTGGACGCAGGCGCGGGCGATCCGACGCTGCGCGAATTCCTGGCGCAGCATCGCTTCGGCCAGGCGTTTCGCGACGACCACCTGGTCCCGATGGCGTGCGCCCTGTGGTCGTCGCCTGCCGCCACCATCCTCGAATTTCCCGCGCGGCATCTCGTCTGCTTCATGCACCAGCACCAGATGCTGCAGGTCTCCGGGCGCCCGGAATGGCGCGTCGTGCGCGGCGGGTCTTCGCAATACATCCGCGCGCTCGAACGCGACTGGCGCGTCGACGTCCGCCTGGGCACGCCGGTGCGGCGCGTGCGCCGCGATGTCGAAGGCGTGGAAGTCCAGGTCGATGGCGGCGGGGAGCGATTCGAGGCCGTGGTGATGGCGTGCCACAGCGACCAGGCGCTGGCGCTGCTGGGCGATGCGGACGCAACCGAACGCGCGGTGCTCGGTGCGATTCCCTACCAGGCCAACGACACCGTGCTGCACACCGATGCGTCGCTGCTGCCGCGCCATCGCAAGGCGTGGGCCGCGTGGAATGCGCACGTGCCCACCGATGCCACCGGGGCCTGCACGGTGAGCTACTGGATGAACGCGCTGCAATCGCTGGAGGTCGGCACGCCGTTGATCGTCACGCTCAATCGCACGACGGACATCGATCCCGCCAAGATCCTGGCGCGCATGTCGTACACGCACCCGGTGTTCACCCGCGCCGCGGTCGCCGCGCAGGCCTTGCGGCCCACGATCCAGGGGCGCGCACGCACGTGGTACGCCGGCGCGTACTGGGGCTGGGGCTTCCACGAAGACGGCATGCGCAGCGCGGTGGAGGTGGCTGAATTGCTCGGCGTGCGCTGGTGCGTCGAAGGCATCGGGACGTCGATGCCCGACCCCGTCGACGCCCCATCCCGGGAGGCCGCATGAACGCCGTCGTGCACAGCGCCCTGTACGAAGGCGGCGTGCGCCATCGCCGCTTCCTGCCGCGCGCGCATGCGTTCGGCTACCGGATGGCGCAATTGTTCCTCGACCTCGACGAAGTCGACGCGATCTTCCGCGGACGCTGGCTGTGGTCGGTGGATGCGCCCAACCTCGCCGAGTTCCGGCGCGCGGATTTCCTGGGGCCGGCGACGCAACCCTTGAAGGACGCCGTGCTCGCGCGCGTCGAAGCGCAGACGGGCACGCGCCCGAGCGGCCCGGTGCGCCTGCTCGCGCACCTGCGCTACGGCGGCCATGTCTTCAACCCGGTCTGCTTCTACTACTGCTTCGAACGCGACGGCTCGCTCGCCGCCATCGTCGCGGAGATCACCAACACGCCGTGGGGCGAACGCCACGCCTACGTGCTGCCGGTCGCCGAGGCCGCGCGTGCGGGCCGCGCGCTGCGGTGGGACTTCGACAAATCGTTCCACGTCTCGCCGTTCATGGGCATGGCGCGCGCGTACGACTGGCGCTTCACGGTTCCGGGCGAAGACCTGCGCGTGCACATGCGGGTGCTGCGCGAGGGCGCGTGCGAATTCGACGCCACGCTCGCGCTGCAACGCCGCCCGCTCGACGGCCCGGCGCTTGCGCGCGTCCTGTGGCGCTACCCGCTGATGACCGTCCAGGTGATCGGCGCCATCCATTGGCAGGCGTTGCGCTTGTGGTGCAAGCGCGTACCGATCCATTCCCATCCCCGTTTGCAGGAACCGCTGGCATGAATGTCCAAGTCAATGTCGTCCCGCTGGCGCGGCCGCGCTGGTCGCCGCTGGATCGCCTGCTCCGCGATCGGCTGCTGCACACGCTGGCCGGCCTGCGGGGCGGCACCCTGCAGGTCCACGATGCCTTCGGCACCACGCTGCTGGGCGACGGGACGTTCCCCGCGCTCGAACTGCATGTCCACAACGCCGCGTTCTACCGCCTCGCCGCCGCCAGCGGCAGCGTCGGCGCCGCGGAGGCGTACATCGACGGTGCGTGGGACTGCAACGACCTGGTCGCGCTGGTGCAGGTGCTCGTGCGCAACCGCGCATTGCTCGATGCGATGGAAACCGGCCCCGCGCGCCTGGGCGGCGCCGCCTTGCGCCTGTGGCATGCGGCACGACGCAACACGCGCGCCGGTGCGCGGCGCAACATCGCGGCGCACTACGACCTCGGCAACGATTTCTTCGGATTGTTCCTGTCCGACGACCTGATGTACTCCTCGGCGATGTTCGCGCGCGAGGACGACACGCTGGAAGTCGCTTCGCGCCGCAAGCTGGATCGCATCTGCCGCAAGCTTCAGCTCGCGCCGGGCGATCGCGTCGTGGAAATCGGCACGGGCTGGGGCGGCTTCGCGCTGTTCGCCGCGGCCAACTACGGGTGCCACGTCACCACGACCACGATCTCGGGCGAACAGCACGCGCTGGCCACCGCGCGCGTGGCGGCCGCGGGTTTGCAGGATCGCGTGACGCTGCTGCGCGAGGACTACCGCGACCTGCGCGGCGACTACGACAAGCTGGTGTCGATCGAGATGGTGGAAGCGATCGGCGCCGCGCAGCTGCCCGGCTACTTCGAACGCATCGGTGCGCTGCTGCGCCCCGGCGGCCTGGCGCTCGTGCAGGCGATCACCATCGAGGACCACCGCTACGCACGGGCGCTGCGGTCGGTGGATTTCATCAAGCGCCATGTGTTCCCGGGCTCGTTCATTCCTTCCCTCGCCGCGTTGATCGACGCGAAGACGCAACGCAGCGACCTGGCGCTGCTGCACGTGGAGGATTTCGGGATGTCGTATGCGCGCACGCTGCAGGCCTGGCGCGAACGCTTCGAGGCCCGCTTGCCCGAGGTCTTCGCGCTGGGGCACGACGCGCGCTTCGCGCGCCTGTGGACGTTCTACCTGGCGTATTGCGAAGGCGGGTTCCGCGAGCGGTCGATCGGCGTCGCGCAACTGGTGTTCGCGAAACCCGGGGCGCGCGATGCAGGCGCCGTGCCTGCGCTCGATGCGATCGAGGCCTGAGATGGACTTCTTCGCGGACCATCCGCTCTCGCCGCTCGCGCTCACGTGGGCCCTGGCCGCCCTGGCGCAGGCGCTGGCGTGGGCGTGGCAGCGCGCGCATCGCAATGCGGGGATCGTCGATGTGGTGTGGGCATTCGGCGTCGGCGGCGCGGCCGTCCTCGTCGCGGCGCTCGGGGATGGCGCGGTCCTGCCGCGCGTGGCGCTCGCGCTGCTCGGCGGCGCGTGGGGCCTGCGGCTCGGGCTGCATCTCCTGCGGCGCGTGCGGGGCGAAGGCGAAGACGGACGTTATGCGCAACTGCGCGAACGCTGGGACGGCGACCAGCGCAAGTGGTTCCTGTTCTTCCAGGCGCAGGCGCTGCTCATCGTGTTGTTCGCGGTGCCGCTCCTCGCCGTGGCGCGCAATCCGGTAACGGCGTGGACGCCGTGGTTGGTCGCGGGGATCGTGGTGTTCATCGCCTGCGTCGCGGGCGAGGCGGTCGCCGATGCGCAGCTCGCGCGCTTCCGCGCCGACCCCGCGAACAAGGGACGCACCTGTCGCAGCGGGCTGTGGCGGTTCTCGCGCCATCCCAACTACTTCTTCGAATGGCTGCACTGGTTCGCGTACGTGCTGCTGGCGATCGGCTCGCCGTGGCATTGGCTGGCGTGGACCGGGCCCGGGGTGATGTACGTGTTCCTGCGCTACCTGAGCGGCGTGCCCTTCACCGAGGCGCAAGCGCTGCGCACGCGCGGCGAGGACTACCGCGCCTACATGCGCGACACGCCGATGTTCTTCCCCTGAATCCCGAAACCGCCCGCCAAGCCTGCACGGAGCGCGCCATGAACACTGCCATCGAACACCTCGAGCCGCACCACGATGCGCCCGCGCCCGGCCTGCTCGGCCTGGCCGAACGGGGCTGGTTGCCCGATGCCGCGGTGCGCCTCGGCATCCGCAGACTGTGCGCGCAGCGGTTGCGCGACGAACGCGCGGGCGGACCTGCCCAACAGGAAGCCACGCTGCAGGCGCACCTGCGCATGCTGCGCAGCAGTCCGGTGGCCGTGCACGTCGATGCGGCGAACCGCCAGCACTATGAGCTGCCGGCCGCGTTCTTCCGCGCCTGCCTCGGGCCGCGCATGAAGTATTCCGGATGCCTGTATCCGCGCGGCGACGAAACGCTGGCCGAAGCCGAAGAGGCCATGCTGGCCGCGTATGCCGAGCGCGCGCAGCTGGAAGACGGCCAGGACATCCTCGAACTCGGCTGCGGCTGGGGCTCGCTCACGCTGTGGATGGCCGGGCGCTATCCGAATGCACGCATCACCGCCGTTTCCAATTCCAACGCGCAGCGCCAGCAGATCGAAGCCGTCGCGCGCGAACGCGGGCTCGCCAACGTCCGCGTCGTGACCAGCGACGTGAACAAGCTCCTCTTGCCCGCGGCGCACTACGACCGTTGCATCTCGGTGGAGATGTTCGAACACATGCGCAACTACGCAACGCTGATGGCACGCATCGGCGACTGGCTCCGCCCCGGCGGCGCGCTGTTCGTCCACGTGTTCTGCCATCGCACGCTGCTGTATCCCTTCGAGACGCAGGGCGAAGACGACTGGATGGGCCGGCACTTCTTCACGGGCGGCCTCATGCCATCGGCGGACACGCTGGCGATGTTCCAGCGCGACCTGCACCTCGAGCACCGCTGGCTCGTCGACGGCACGCACTACCAGCGCACGGCCAACCACTGGCTGGCGCGCCAGGATGCCGCGCGCGACGAAGTGCTGGCGATCCTGCGCGAGGCCTACGGCGATGCGGCTCCGCTGTGGGCGCAACGCTGGCGCATGTTCTGGATGGCGTGCGCCGAGTTGTTCGGCTACGACGGCGGCCGCGAATGGATGGTCGCGCATTACCGCTTCCGCAAGGAGGAACTGCGATGAAACGTTTCGGCAAGCTGGGCAGCGCGTTGCTGGGCTCGATGCTCTCGGTGACGGCGTGCGCCTCCGACGCAACGCCGCCCACGGTCCCGCCCGTGGCCCGGGTGGACATCGACCGCTTCATGGGCGACTGGTACGTCATCGCGCACATTCCCTCCAGGCAGGAGCGCGACGCGTGGGGCGCGGTGGAGCGCTACGCGAAGAACGCCGATGGCACGATCGGCACGACGTTCCGCTTCCGCAAGGGCAGCTTCGAAGCGCCGGTGCAGACAATGACGCCGAAGGGCTTCGTGCGCCCCGGCACGAACAACGCCGTGTGGGGCATGCAGTTCTTCTGGCCGATCCGGGCCGAGTACGTGATCGTGGACCTGGCGCCCGACTACAGCAGCACGATCGTGGCGCGCAGCAAGCGCGACTATGCGTGGATCATGGCGCGTACGCCGCGCATGCCGGCGGCGCAGTACGAGGCAGCGGTGCGCAAGCTGCAGGCAATCGGTTACGACACGACGAAGCTGCGCAAGGTGCCGCAGCGCTGACGACTCAGGCGCCGATCGCGCCCACCGGTCGCGTCACCATGCGCGCCACTTTCGACAGCAGCGCGTCGGCCTCGTAGGGCTTGGTCATCATGTCCATGTTCTCGCCGAGGAAATCGCCCACCGCGAGCGTGTGCTTCGCGTAGCCGGTGAGGAACAGCACCGGCAACGTCGGGCGCCACGCGCGCGCGGCCTCGGCGAGCTGGCGGCCGTTCATGCCGGGCAAGCCGACGTCGGTGAGCAACAGGTCGAGGGACTGGTCGCTGCGCAGGATTTCGAGTGCGCGTTCGACATCGGCCGCCTGCAGGCAGACGTAACCGAACATCTGCAGCAGCGTCGAGGTGAGCTGGCGCACCGTGTCGGAGTCTTCGACGACCAGGATGGTCTCGCCGTTGCCCGGGATGTCCGCCAGCGCATTCGCGGGGCTGCGCACCGGATCGGTGGCCAGCGTGCGATCGTTCGCCAGCGGCAGCAAAAGCGACACGCACGTGCCCGCGCCCGGCTCGCTCGTAATGCGCGCCGTCCCGCCGCTCTGGCGCGCGAAGCCGTAGGTCATCGACAACCCCAGCCCCGTGCCCTGCCCGATCGGCTTGGTGGTGAAGAACGGATCGAACACCTTGTCCAGCAGTTCCGGCGCGATGCCGGTGCCGTCGTCGGACACGCTGACTTCGACGTAGTCGCCGGCCGGCAGCACATCGGCGCGCGTGGGCGACACGCGCCGCGTCGCGATGCGGATGGTGCCGCCGTTGGGCAGGGCATCGCGCGCGTTGACCGCGAGGTTGAGCACGACGTTCTCGAGCTGGTTGGCATCCACGCTCGCGATGCCCGCTTCCGGATCGAGGTCGAACTGCAGGGCGACTTGTTCGCCGATCGTGCGGTGCAGGAGTTCTTCGAGCGACAGGATCCGCAGGTTGACGTCCACCGCGCGCGCATCCAGCGGCTGCTGGCGCGCGAACGCGAGCAGGCGATGCGTGAGCGCGGCCGCGCGGCGCGCGGCGTCCAGCGCGGTGGCGGCGTGGGCCTTGGCGGCCTGCGCGTGCCCGGTGTCGATCTCGTGGCCCATCAGGCCGAGCGAGGTGATGATCCCCGTCAGCAGGTTGTTGAAGTCGTGCGCGATGCCGCCGGACAGTTGCCCGAGCGCATCCATCTTCTGCGCCTGCATCAGCTGCTGTTCGGTGCGCTCGCGCGCGGAGATCTCGTCGGCCAGCGCGGAGTGCGCCGAATCCAGCCGCTCCGCGTGCACGCGCGTCTCGCGCTCGCGCAGGGATTCTTCGGCGGCGCGCACGCGCAGCAGCGTGCGCACGGTCGCGAGCAGCACGTTCGGGTCGACCGGATGCACCAGGTAGCCGTCGGCGCCGCCTTCCAGGCCCGTCACCATGTCGCGCGTGTGCGTGGAGGCGGCGGAAATATGCACGATCGGCAACAGGGCGGTGACCGGATCGGCGCGCAGCAGCCGCACCATGTCGAAGCCGCTCATGTCCGGCAGGTTGATGTCGAGCATCGCGACATCGACCATCCCTTCGGCGATGCGCGCCAGGCCCTGTTCGCCGGTGCCCGCTTCGATCACGCGGTAGCCCTGGCGACCAAGCACGCGGCCCATCGCATAACGCGTGGCCGGGTTGTCGTCGACGATCAGGATCGTCGGCAGGCCGGGGTGCGCCGCGTCGCTGGGGTCAGGCGACATCGCCCGCCTCCGGACCGGCCAGCGCCACCGGCAGCACCACGTAGAACGCCGACCCCACGCCGACTTCGCTGCGCATGCCGACGTGTCCGCCCAGCAGCTCCGCGAAGCGCTTGGACAACGCCAGGCCCAGGCCGGTGCCGCGCACGCGGCGCTGGAGCGGCGAGTCGATCTGGCTGAAATCCTCGAACAGCTTGTCGTGCAGTTCCGGCGGGATGCCGATGCCCGTGTCGGTCACGGTGAAGCGCACCCAGTCCGCATCCTCGGACGCGGCTTCGATGCGCACGGTGCCCGACGGCGTGAACTTGAGCGCGTTGGAAATGAAGTTGCGCAGGATCTGCGCGACCTTCTTGTTGTCGGTGTACAGCGCCGGCATGCCTTCGGGTTCTTCGAAGACCAGGTCGACGTCTTCGCCTTCGACGATCGGGCGGAACATGCCGCGCAACGCGGCGAACAGATCCACCATCTCGAACCAGCCCGGCGAGATCGTCACGCGCCCGGCTTCGATCTTCGCCAGGTCCAGCAGGTCGTCGACCATCTCGGTCAACTCGCCCGCGGCGCTGCTGATGAAGCGCACCTGCGTGTGCTGCTCGCCGTTGAGCGGGCCGTCGAGTTCGTCGTCCAGCAGGCGCGTCATGCTCAGGATGGATCCGAGCGGCGTGCGGAACTCGTGGCTCATGTACGACAGGAACCGGCTCTTCAGTTCGGAGGCTTCGCGCAGTTCTTCCGCCTGCTTGTCCAGTTCGGCGTACAGCGCGACGACGCCCTGGTTGGTTTCGTCGAGTTCGGTGCGCAGCGCGTCGCACTCGGCGCGCAGCGCTTCAACGTCTGATCCGGACTGCGTCATCGCGAATGTCCAAGTGCGAGTGCCACCACGGTGGCGTCGTCGCGGCCCCGGTCGTGGTCGCGCAACAGCACCGTGGCGACGACGGCCGGATGCCGTCCCAGCAAATCCGGGTAATCGCGCAGGCTCCAACGCGACAGCAAGCCGTCGCTGTGCATGATCAGCAGGCGGCCGCGCGATTCCGGGAAGTCGAAGGTCTGCATCTTGCGGTACTGCGTGCCGACGATGCCGGGATGCGAGGCCAGCCCGCGCGAGCCCTGCCCGTTGTGCGTCGCGGCGGACAGGTTGCCGATGCCGGCGAAGCGCAACGCACCGGAGTCGCCGTCGTAGCGCGCCAGCGCGACGGCGCCGCCGCGGGAGCCGTGCATCGATTGGTGCAGCGACGCCATCAAGGTGTCGGGTTCGCCGAGCGGATCCGCATCGAATCCCGCGACGCCTTGTTGCGCGGCGTCGTGCGCAAGAAGGCCGTGCCCGAGCCCGTCGATCATCAGCACGTTCGCTTGCGTGCCGTCGAACGCGATGCGCCAGGCATCGCCGCTCACCGATTCGCCGTGCACCGCGTGCGCCGCCGCGCCGTAGCGCAGGTCCTGGTGCGGCGTGCCCCGCTTGTACAGGCGCGCCAGCACCACGGCGCCGCGTGCGTCGGCATACAGGTCCATCACGTCGGACTGGCGCGCGACCGCACCCAGCCCGATGCCTTGCGTGCCGCGCGTGGAGAAGCCATCGTCGAAGCAGGCCGCGGCGTCGAAGCCGGGGCCCTTGTCGACCGATACGATTTCGAGCCCCGTGCCCGCCGGCGAAGCGACCTGCTGCAAGCGCAGCTCGCCGCGTTGCGCGTGCTTGAGGATGTTGGTCGCCAGCTCCATCGCCACCAGCGATGCACGCCCGGCATCGACCTCGTCGAAGCCGAGCGATTCGGCGAGCTGCTGCACCACGCGGCGCGCCTGCCCGACGCGGCTGGCGTCGTCGACCGGGATCGTGCGCGGCAAGCCGCCGGCGAGGACGGCAGGCACGGCGCTCACGTCCACTTCGTGATGGTGACGCGCGTGCCCATGCCCGGCGCGCTGTCGATCGCGAACTCGTCGACCAGCCGGCGCGAACCGGTCAGCCCGAGCCCGAGTCCGTTGCCGGAAGTCCAGCCATCGGTCATCGCGCGCTTCATGTCGGCGATGCCGGGGCCTTCGTCGCGGAACAGCAAGCGCAGTCCCGTGCGGAGGCCGTCTTCCAGCACGTCCCAGTCCATGTGCCCGCCGCCGCCGTAGATGACGGTGTTGCGCGCCAGTTCGCTCGCGGCGGTGATCAGCTTGGTCTGGTCCACCAGGCGCATGCGGCATTGCAGCGCCAGCTTGCGGACGGTCTGGCGGGCCAGGACGACGTCCTGCTCCACCGCGACCGCCTGCGTCCCGCTCTCGCGCACGTTCATGCCTGCTGCATTCGTTGGTGCAGCAGCGCCATGCCGCGCTCGACGTTCAACGCGGTCGCAACGCCCGGCAGCGTGAGCCCGAGTTCGACCAGCGTGATCGCCACCGCCGGCTGCATGCCGACGAGCACCGTCTCGGCGTCCATGATGTGCGACAGGCCGGAGATCGTGCTGATCATGCGGCCGATGAAGGAGTCGACGATCTCCAGCGCGGAGATGTCGATGAGCACGCCGCGGGCCGACGACTTGCGGATGCGCTCGGACAGGTCGTCCTGCAACGTCAGCGCGAGCTGGTCGTGCATGTCGACCTGGATGGTGACGAGCAGGAACTGCCCCATCTGGAGGATCGGGATGCGTTCCACGTCAGGAGGCCTTGACCACCGTCATGTTCAGTCGCTTCAAGGCCAGCGCCAGTGCATCGGCGAGGTTGGCCTTGGTCACGATGCCCTGCAGGTCCAGCCCGAGGTGCACGATGGTCTGCGCGATCTGCGGACGCACGCCGCTGATGATGCAGTCCGCGCCCATCAGGCGGATGGCGGTGACCGTCTTGAGCAGGTGCTGCGCGACCAGCGTGTCGACCGTCGGCACGCCGGTGATGTCGATGATCGCGATCTCCGAGCCGGTGTCGACGATCCGCTGCAGCAGCGATTCCATCACCACCTGGGTGCGCTGCGAATCCAGCGTGCCGATCATCGGCAGCGCCAGCACGCCGTCCCACAGCTTCACGACCGGGGTCGACAGCTCGAGCAGTTCTTCCTGCTGGCGGTTGATGATGTCCTCGCGCGTCTTCTGGAACGCGCGCACCGTGTGCATGCCCAGGGCATCGAGCATCTCGGACACGCCCACCAGCTGGTCGGCCAGCTGCGCGGGCGAATCGGCGTAGGCGCGCTGCAGTTCCTCGAACATCGGGCGCTTCAGCGAGAAGATGAAATTGGCGGTGTGCTGGGAATCGAAGCCCTGCTCGGCGCGCGTGCGCGACAGGCCATCGAGGAACGTGCGCGTGTCGGCCCAGTCCTTGCCGGTGATGTTGGTGGCATCGGCCGTGGCGGCGGTGCTCACCAGCAGGCGGAGGAATTCGCGCGTCTGGCGCGACAACTCATCGGCGGTGATGCGTGCGTCGCGCGTCGCGCCGCTCGTTTCCAGGCCCTGGCCCCAACGCGCCAGCAGGCTCTGTTCGTTCTTGGTGATCGCGTCGATCGTACGTTGCGGCAACACGGGCATTGAGGCGCTTCCAACAGGCAAGGCCTCACATCATGTGCCGACGCGAGCGGCAATGGAAGTATCTGATTTACAAAGACAAATCACGTGGTCTTCACATGTCGCCGCGTACTCGCGCGCATCGCGCGCGCATCAGAACGTCGGCGCGCGATGCCAGCGCAGTGCGCTTTCCAGGATCGGCGCAAGGGCGTTGTGCACCGGCGTCCATCCCAGCGCCGCGCGCGCAAGATCGCTGGCCGCCACGAGCACCGCCGGATCCCCTGCGCGCCGGGGTTGCACGCTGAAAGGGATCGCCTGCCCGCTCGCCGCCTCCGCCGCCGCGATGACTTCGCGCACCGAGAAGCCCGCGCCGTTGCCGAGGTTGAACGCGTGCGCGCCCGGATGCGCGTCCATGTAGTCGAGTGCGAGCGCGTGCGCCTGCGCCAGGTCGTCGACGTGCACGTAGTCGCGGATGCAGGTGCCATCCGGCGTCGGCCAGTCGTCGCCGAAGACCTGCAGCCCCGGCCCCGTGCCCAGCGCCGCGCGCAGCACGTTGGGGACCAGGTGCGTTTCCGGATGGTGCGATTCGCCGATGCTGGCATCGTCGCTGGCGCCGGCCGCGTTGAAGTAGCGCAGCGCCACCGAACGCAGGCCATGCGCCGCCGCGGCATCGGCGAGCAGGCGCTCGGCCATCGCCTTCGTGGCGCCGTAGGGATTGATGGGCTGCAGCGGATGGGTTTCGTCGATGCGGTCCGTCATCGGATGCCCGAACACCGCGGCCGTCGACGAGAACACCAGCCGCTCGACGCCATGCCGCCGCATCGCCTGCAGCAACGACAGCGTGCCGCCGACGTTGGATTCGTAGTACGCCAGCGGATCGGCCACCGATTCGGCGACGAGCGACTTGGCGCAGAAGTGCATGACCGCGTCGAAGCGATGGGCCGCGAAGGCGCGGTCGAGCGCGCTGGCATCGCGCAGGTCCGCTTCGATCAGCTCGCCCCACTGCACCGCGGCGCGATGCCCGGTGGAGAGGTTGTCGAGCACCGTGACGCGCGTGCCGCGCAGGGCGAGCCAGCGCGCCATGTGGCTGCCGATGTAACCCGCTCCGCCGCAGACGAGGATGTGCATGCGGGCAAGCATGCGGGGAGTCGCCCCAAAAAAACAGGCACGGGACGGATCCCGTGCCTGTCGCGTTGTCCCGCTGGCCGTGCCGTCAGAAGCCGGCGCGCAGCCCGAAGCGGAGGGTCTGGCCTTCGAAGTTGTCCAGCGCGCTGCCCGCGGTGCCGTATTCCAGCTGCAGGGTCACGCCGTGGAAGGCGGCCTCGACACCGAACGCCGCCAGCACCGCGCGATCGTCCACGCCCGGGCGGACCAGCAGGTACTGCGTGGCCGGACGGTCGACGTACGCCATCGCCTGGCTGACGTCGTCGCCGTTGCGCTGGCGCATCTCGATGCGCAGGCGCGGCGTCAGCGTGCCCCAGTCGAAGTGCAGGCCGTAGCCCAGCTCCGTGCCGAACACGAAGGACGTGGTGCGCGTGCGCAGCTGGCTGTACGACAGCGCCACTGCGTTCGGGCCCGCTTCCGCATAGCCGTCGAGCTGCGTGCTGGCGAACTCGTAACGCGCGTACGGGGCGAGCGTGGCGGCGCCGATGGTCCAGTCCGCCGCGATGCCGATGCCGCCGAACGTGGTGTCGCCATCGCGGTTGCCCAGCGCCGTGCCACCGGTGGTGGTGCGGCGGTTGTCCAGGTCGAGCGAGGACTTGCCGGCCACCACGTCGATGGCGATCGCGTCCTGCACCGGGATGCGGCCGTAGACCATCATCGCGCGGCTGTCGACGTCGCCGCGCACGCCCGAGGCGCGCGTCGCCGCATCCCAGCCCGAACCCAGCGCGACACCGAAGCGGCCCGTGCCGACGGCGACGTCGCCGCCGACGGTGAACGCGCCGAGGTACGAACTGCCATCGCGGTTGTAGTGCTGTTCGCGCGTGCCGGTCGCCCAGACCTGGATTCGGTCGTCGCAGGCGTCGTCGTTCGACGCCTCGCCTTCGCGCACGGTGCAGTTGGTCGGCGAGGACGCGAGGCGGCGGAACACGTGGCCCATCTGCAGCTCGCCGGCGCGGCGTGCGGCGTCCACCTGGCCCTGGATGCCATCGCTGACGCCCGGATCGCGCGTCGGATCGGCGCGCAGCGAATCGCCGATCAACAGCGTGACGGTGCGCGTGCCGAAGTTGCCGTTCGCATCGTCGCCGCGCACGGTGAACGTGTACGTGCCGGCCGCGGTGGGCGTGCCGGACAACACGCCGTTGCTGCCGAGCACCAGGCCCGGAGGCACCGCACCGGATGCCACGGTGTACGTCGCAGCGACGCCACCTGCGTTGAACGCCTGCGAGTAAGGCGCGCCGGCGTTGCCGTTCGGCAGCGTGCCCGGGTTGATGGTCAGCGACTGCGCGCCGGCCACGACGAGCGTGTAGGCCTGGGTGCCGGAGTTGCCGTTCGCATCGGTGACGCCGACGGTGAGGGTGTACGACCCCGACGTCGTCGGCGTGCCCGACAACGCACCGGCGCTCGTGAGCGTCAGGCCCGACGGCAGCGCACCACTGGTGATCGTGTACGCGTAGGTGGGCGTGCCGCCGGTCGCGGTGATCGCCTGCGTGTACGGCGCACCGTTGGTGCCGGCCGGCAGCGTCGCCGGCGTGATGGCCAGGTTGGTCGCACCCGCGATCGCCACCGTGTAGGCCTGCGAACCGAAGTTGCCGTTGGCATCGGTGACCGACACGGTGAACGTGGAGGTGCCCGCGACGCTCGGCGTGCCCGACAGCGCACCGCCCGAAGCGAGCGACAGGCCCGTCGGCAGCGTGCCGCTGGAGACGACGTAGGTGTACGGACCCGTGCCACCGACCGCCGCCATCGACTGCGCGTACGCCGTGCCGTTGGTGCCGTTGGGCAGCGTGGGCGGCGTGACCGTCAGCGTGTTGGCGCCGGCGATCGCGACGGTGTACGCCTGCGAACCGAAGTTGCCGTTCGCATCGGTGACCGACACGGTGAACGTGGAGGAGCCCGACACCGTCGGCGTGCCCGTGAGCGCACCGCCCGAAGCGAGCGACAGGCCGGTCGGCAGCGTGCCACTGGAGACGACGTAGGTGTACGGACCCGTGCCACCGATCGCCGCCATCGACTGCGCGTACGCGGTGCCGTTGGTGCCGTTGGGCAGCGTGGGCGGCGTGACCGTCAGCGTGTTGGCACCGGCGACCGTTACCGAGTAGGTCTGCGAGCCGAAGTCGCCGTTGGCGTCGATCACCGACACGGTGAACGTGTAGGTGCCAGCAACCGTCGGCGTGCCAGTGAGATCACCGGTCGAAGACAAACTCACACCGGTCGGCAACGCACCACTCGACACCGAGTAGGTGTAAGGCGCGGTGCCACCGGAAGTCGTCAGCGTCTGGTTGTACGCGGTGCCATTCGTTGCGGCCGGCAGCGTCGACGGGGAGATCGTCAGCGCATTCGCGCCAGCAACCGTGACCGAGTACGTCTGGGAACCGAAGTCACCGTTCGCATCGATCACCGACACGGTGAGGGTGTAGGTGCCGGCGGTCGTCGGCGTGCCCGTGATGTCACCGGTCGACGAAAGCACCAGGCCGGTCGGGAGCGAGCCGCTCGACACCGCGTAGGTGTAAGGCGCGGTGCCACCGGAAGTCGTCAGCGTCTGGGTGTACGCGGTGCCATTAGTTGCGGACGGCAGCGTCGACGGGGAGATCGTCAGCGCATTCGCGCCGGCAACCGTCACCGAATACGTCTGCGAACCGAAGTCGCCGTTGGCGTCGATGACCGACACGGTGAAGGTGTAGGTGCCGGCGGTCGTCGGCGTGCCGGTGATGCCACCCGTCGACGACAGCGCCAGGCCGGTCGGGAGCGAGCCGCTCGACACCGAGTAGGTGTAGGGCGCGGTGCCACCGGCGGTCGTCAGCGTCTGGTTGTACGCAGTGCCGTTCGTTGCGGCGGGCAGCGTTGCGGGCGAGATCGTCAGCGCATTCGCGCCAGCAACCGTGACCGAGTACGTCTGGGAACCGAAGTCACCGTTCGCATCGATCACCGACACGGTGAAGGTGTAGGTGCCAGCCACCGTCGGCGTGCCGGTGAGAACACCGGTTGAGGACAGCGTGACACCGGTCGGCAGCGAGCCGCTCGACACCGAGTAGGTGTAAGGAGCAGTGCCGCCCGAGGTCGTCAGCGTTTCGTTATAAGCCGAACCATTCGTTGCGGCAGGCAGTGTCGACGGCGAGATCGTCAGCGCATTCGCACCGGCAACCGTCACCGAGTAGGTCTGCGAGCCGAAGTCGCCGTTGGCGTCGATCACCGAGACAGTGAACGTGTAGGTGCCGGCGGTCGTCGGCGTGCCGGTGAGATCACCGGTCGAGGACAACGTCACACCGGTCGGCAACGAACCACTCGACACCGAGTAGCTGTACGGAGCGGTGCCGCCCGAAGCGGTCAGCGTTTCGTTGTAAGCCGAACCATTCGTTGCGCCAGGCAGCGTAGCCGGAGCGATCGTGAGGGCGTTCGCGCCAGCAACCGTGACCGAGTACGTCTGGGATCCGAAGTCGCCGTTCGCATCGATCACCGACACGGTGAACGTGTAGGTGCCGGCGGTCGTCGGCGTGCCGGTGAGATCACCGGTCGAGGACAGCGTGACGCCAGTCGGCAGCGAACCGCTCGACACCGAGTAGCTGTAAGGAGCAGTTCCGCCCGAAGCGGTCAGCGTTTCGTTGTACGCCGAACCGTTGGTGCCAGCCGGCAGCGTCGACGGGGAGATGGTCAGCGCATTCGCGCCGGCAACCGTGACCGAGTACGTCTGGGATCCGAAGTCGCCGTTCGCATCGATCACCGACACGGTGAACGTGTAGGTGCCGGCGGTCGTCGGCGTGCCGATGAGATCACCGGTCGAAGACAGCGTGACGCCCGTCGGCAGCGATCCGCTCGACACCGAGTAGGTGTAAGGAGCCGTGCCGCCCGAGGTCGTCAGCGTTTCGTTGTAAGCCGAACCATTCGTTGCGGCCGGCAGCGTCGCCGGCGAGATCGTCAGTGCATTCGCGCCGGCAACCGTCACCGAATACGTCTGCGAACCGAAGTCGCCGTTGGCGTCGATCACCGACACGGTGAAGGTGTAGGTGCCGGCGGTCGCCGGCGTGCCGGTCAGATCACCGGTCGAAGACAAAGTCACGCCGGTCGGCAACGAACCACTCGACACCGAGTAGGTGTAAGGCGCGGTGCCACCGGAAGTCGTAAGCGTCTGGTTGTACGGGGTGCCATTCGTTGCGGCCGGCAGCGTCGACGGGGAAATCGTCAGCGCATTCGCGCCGGCAACCGTCACCGAATACGTCTGCGAGCCAAAGTCACCATTCGCATCGATCACCGACACGGTGAAGGTGTAGGTGCCGGCAACCGTCGGCGTACCGGTCAGATCACCGGTCGAGGACAGCGTGACGCCAGTCGGCAGCGAACCGCTCGACACGGAGTAGCTGTAAGGACCAGTCCCGCCCGAAGCCGTCAGCGTTTCGTTGTAAGCCGAACCATTCGTCCCCGCCGGCAGCGTCGCAGGCGAGATCGCCAGCACGTCCGCGCCGGCGATCGACACGGTGTAGCTGCGCGAACCGAAGTCGCCATTCGCATCCGTGCCGGTGACGGTGAAGGTGTAGCTGCCAGCGATCGTGGGCGTGCCCGAGAGCAGGCCCGCCGAATCCAGCGCCAGGCCCGCCGGCAATGCGCCGCTGGTGACGGCGAAGGTGTAAGGCGCGGTGCCGCCGGATTCGACCAGCGACGCCGAGTACGCGGTGCCGTTCGTGCCGCCCGGCAGCGTCGCCGGATCGATCGACAGCGTCGCGGCGCCGGCGACGGCGACGGTGAACGCCTGCGTGCCGAAGTCGCCGTTGGCGTCGATGACCTGGATGGTGAAGGTGTACGTGCCCGCCGTCGTCGGCGTGCCGGTGATGCCGCCGGTCGGCGACAGCGTGAGGCCGGCCGGCAGCGCACCGCTCGACACCGAATAGGTGTACGGGCCCGTGCCGCCGGTCGCGTTCAAGGCTTCGTTGTAGCTGGTGCCGTTCGTCGCGGCCGGCAGCGTGGTCGGCGACACCGACAGCGTGTTCGCGCCCGCGATCGTGACGGTGTACGCCTGCGACCCGAAATCGCCGTTCGCATCGACCACCGACACGGTGAACGTGGACGTGCCCGCGACCGTCGGCGTGCCGGACAGCGCGCCCCCCGCGGCGAGCGTGAGGCCGGTCGGCAACGCACCGGCAGACACCGTGTACGCGTACGGGCCGGTGCCACCGGTGGCGGCCATCGACTGCGCGTAGGCGGTGCCGTTGGTGCCGTTCGGCAGCGTGGGCGGCGTGACCGTCAGCGCGTTCGCACCCGCGACCGTCACGGTGAACGCCTGCGTGCCGAAGTTGCCGTTGGCGTCGACCACCGACACGGTGAACGTGTACGTGCCCGCGACCGTCGGCGTGCCGGTGATGTCACCGGTCGAAGACAACGTCATGCCGGCCGGCAGCGCACCGCTCGACACCGCGTAGGTGTACGGGCCGGTACCGCCAGTGGCGTTCAACGTTTCGTTGTAGCTCGTGCCGTTCGTCGCGGCCGGCAGCGTCGTCGGCGAGACGGACAACGTGTTCGCACCGGCGATCGCGACGGTGTACGCCTGCGTGCCGTAGTTGCCGAGCGCATCCGTGCCGGTGATGGTGAAGGTGGACGTGCCCGCGACGGTCGGCGTGCCGGAGAGCGCGCCGTTCGACGCGAGCACCAGGCCGGCCGGCAGCGCACCCGCGGTGACCGCGTACGTGTACGGCGCGGTGCCGCCGGTCGCAGTGATGGTCTGCGCGTACGCCGATCCGTTCGTGCCGCCCGGCAGCGAGGCCGGCGCGAGGGTGAGCGTGGCCGCGCCACCGACGACGATGCTGTAGGACTGGGTGCCGAAGTTGCCGTTCGCGTCGACCACCGACACGGTGAACGAGTACGTGCCCGCCACCGTCGGCGTGCCGCTGACGACACCGGCGGCGGAAACCGTCATGCCCGCGGGCAGCGCACCGCTCGACACCGAGTACGTGTACGGCGCCGTGCCGCCCGTCGCGCTGAGCGACTGGCTGTACGCGGCCCCGTTGGCGGCGGCCGGCAACGTCGCCGGCGAAATCGACAACGTGTTGGCCCCGGCGATCGCGACGGTGTAGCTGCGCGCGCCGAAGTTGCCGTTCGCGTCGGTGCCGGTGACGGTGAAGGTGTAGGAACCCGCGATCGTCGGGGTGCCCGAGAGCACGCCAGTGGACGAAAGCGTCAACCCGTTCGGCAACGCACCCGCGGTGACGGCGAAGCTGTAAGGCGCGGTGCCGCCCGTTGCGGTGATGTTCTGCGAATAGGCGGAGCCGTTCGTACCACCAGGCAGCGTCGCCGGATTGATCGTCAGCGTCGAGGCGCCCGCGACAACCACGGTGTAGCTGCGCGAACCGAAGTTACCGTTCGCATCCGAGCCGGTGACGGTGAACGTGAACGAGCCGGCTGCAGTCGGCGTTCCAGAGAGCACGCCGGCCGACGTCAGCGTCAAACCCGTCGGCAGCGAACCCGCCGTGACGGCGAAGGTGTAAGGGGCAGTGCCGCCCGTTGCAGTGATGTTCTGCGAGTACGCAGATCCATTCGTGCCACCAGGCAGCGTTGCGGGATTGATCGTCAGCGTCGAGGCGCCCGCGACAACCACGGTGTAGCTGCGCGAACCGAAGTTACCGTTCGCATCCGAGCCGGTGACGGTGAACGTGTACGAGCCAGCTGCAGTGGGCGTTCCCGAGAGCACGCCACCGGACGTCAGCGTCAAACCCGTCGGCAGCGAACCCGCGGTGACAGCAAACGTGTAAGGCGCGGTGCCGCCAGTCGCAGTGATGTTCTGCGAATACGCGGAACCATTCGTGCCACCCGGCAACGTCGCCGGATTGACCGTCAGCGTCGAAGCACCCGCGACGACCACCGTGTAGCTGCGCGTACCGAAGTTACCGTTCGCATCCGTGCCGGTGACGGTGAAGGTGTACGAGCCCGCAACCGTCGGCGTGCCCGAGAGCACGCCACCGGACGTCAGCGCCAAACCCGTCGGCAGCGAACCCGCGGTGACTGCGAACGTGTAAGGCGCGGTGCCACCGGTCGCCGTGATGTTCTGCGAATACGCCGTGCCGTTCGTGCCACCCGGCAGCGTCGCCGGATTGACCGTCAGCGTGGCGCTGCCGGCGATGGCCACGGTGTACGCACGCGTGCCGGTGTTGCCGACGTTGTCGGTGCCGCGCACGGTGAAGTTGTAGGTGCCCGCGACCGTCGGCGTGCCGGTGATCGCGCCGCTCGCCGACAGGGCCAGGCCCGTCGGCAGCGTGCCCGCGGAGAGCGCGAAGGTGTACGGCGCGGTGCCGCCGCTCGCGGAGACCGTCTGGCTGTACGCAACGGTGGTCGTGCCGTTGGGCAGCGTCGCCGGCGCGACGGTGATCGTCGCGGCCGGGGCGATGGTGACGGTGAACGTGCCCACGCCCGTGCGCGCGCCCACGTCGGTGACGTAGATGCTGAAGGTGTAGGTGCCGGCGGTGGTCGGCGTGCCGGTGAGCGCGCCGGTCGCGGTGTTCAACACCACGCCGGGCGGCAAGGTGCCGGAGGTCAGCGCGTACACGTACGGCGAAACGCCGCCGCTCGCCGTGACCGCGCCCGCGTACGACACACCGACGACGCCGTTGGGCGGCGTGCCCGCGACGGTGACGGCGCAGCTGCCGGTCGGCGACGTCGTGACGTTGACCGAATGCGCGTTGCCGGCGGTGAAGTCGGCGACCGTCGGCGTGGCCTGGTTCGTCGAGATGCGCAGGCCGATGCCGGCGTAGTTGCCGTTGTTCTCGCACGTGGTGCCGGTGACCAGCCCGGTCGGCGACACGGTGATGCCCTGGGGCAACGTGCCGCTCAGCTGGCTGAAGTTGTAGGTGCCGACATACCCGGACGGCCCGCTCGGGGCGATCTGGTAGGAGTACGGGAGACCACGCTGGATCTGGCTCCAGTTTGTCTCGACGGTGATGCCGTTGACGGTCTTGTTGTTCGCGTTAGCAGGCGCAGCGATGAGTGCCGCGAGCACCACAAGCGTGGCGCCCATCGCACGGATGAGACGGCTGAACATGGACTTCCCCCGAGTAAAACCCTGCACTCCCCGGGTTCTTCACAATCCGTGTACAGCCCCCTGTGCGAGGCGGACTGTGACAGACCAACTCATCCGTAGCAAACCCCCGTCACAGAACGAGGCTTCTCTCATTGACGAATGGGTGTTTTGTTGACGGGTCGCGTCTGTGACTGACGTCGCACGTCACCTGTTGACCTGCGGTGGCAAGTCCGAGCGCGTGTTCGCGTCGCCCCGCTGCGACCCGTTGCGCGAACGCGCGACGCGATCGGGGGATCGCGACGCGCGCATGCGTTCGCACTTACGGCAAGGTCCAGGGCTTGTTCCAGACCACGTTGCTGATCTTGTTGCCGCCGCCATTGGTCGTGCAGCTGGAGATCGTCGCGTAGACCGGGCTGCCCGTCTGTTCGGTCAGGCCCACCAGGACCAGGCCGCCCTGCGGGATCGCGCTGAAGGTGATCGTGGTCGACTCGGTGATCTTGCCGTCGTTCAACGGCAGGCCGATCGTGCCGGCCACCGCGTTGACGCTCGCCGATGACACCACGTAGTTGTGGAAGGTCGGCACCGCGAGCGTGTCGGTGGCCGAACGCGTGCCGCAGGTCGCCGTGACGGACTGCGACGTCGTGTTCTCGTACCAGTAGTTCGACACGCGCACCGTGCCCGACTGCGGCAACACGGTCCCGGAACTGGTCACGCAATGGTGGTCGGCGCCCGCGGGCTTGAGGCATTCGCGATCCGTGTCGGTGCCCAGGGTGAAGAACACGAACGGCGTGCCGGAACCGCCGGTCACGCGCACGTCGAACGTCGCGCCGGACGGTCCGCCGCCCACGGTGAAGGGTTGCTGGTCGGCGTAGGTCTGCGTGTCGTCGTTGGGATCCACGCCGGCGATGTTGGCCTGCACGGAGTTCACCGCCGCGCCGGAGTTGGACCGGCGGATGCTGGCCAGGTTGTTCGCCGCGCCGTTCGCCTTGCCGATGGTGCGGCCGCCCGAGGGTTGCGCGGGCGTGGTCGACAGCAGGTTGCCGCTGTTGATCGTCAGGATGGCCGTGTTGCTGGCCGTCCATTTCGCGATCTCGGTGAGGTTGGCGGTGACGAAGGGCAAGTGCGGCATGACGCAGTCTTCGGCGGCCGTGCCGGTGGGGCACTCGCCGCGCGTGCCGGTGTCGGCCAGCGCCTTGGTCAACGCATCGCGCGCCTTCTGCTCCAGGTGGTCGACGTACAACGCACGGCCATGCATGTAGCGGTAGTCGGTGTTCGACGCGGTGGGGATCGCGACCACCGTCGGCACGTCGAACGCGGTGTTCGCCGTGAACGCGGCCTGCGCATCGGTGGGCGGCAAGCCGGAGCTGCCGGTGTACTGCGCGAGGAAACTCTTGACGAAGTTCGTGTACAGGTTGACCGCTGCGGTCGTCGGCACGCCGGTCTTCGCGGTTTCACCCGACACCGTTTCGGTTTCCAGCAACCCGAACTGCCGCGCGTACAGGTCCGACGCCGTGCGCCAGAAGCCATCGATGCGCACGAGCCGGCACGAGTCCACGTAGTCGCCGTTGTTGGTGTTGTTGACGATCACCAGCGCGTTGGAATTGTTGAGGTCGTACTTCGCCACCGAGCCATCGTCGCGTTCGGGGTCGAACTTCACGTCGGTGGTCGACGTCGTGTCGTGGTGGTCGCGGCAGCACTCCTGGCACAGCGCGCTCTGGTCCACGCCGTTCTTCGGGCCCGAGGCGAGCGATTGGCCGGGCGCGGCGGCCGCGGTGTCGGGCACGTGCACGTCGTAGCGGTCGCCCGTCCAGATGGCCGGCCACTGCGCGGTGCGGAAGATCTCCGGCAGGTTGTTGCCGCCCGCGCCGTACTTGCACTTGCACTTGACCACTTCGTTCTCGAAGCGCTTCTGCACGACCACCGAGCTTGCGAACGGCGGCGTGTAGTTGAGCACCGTGAAGCGCGTGCCGATGATCTGGTTGCCGGTCTGGCCCACCAGTTCGGGCACCGGGTTGGTCGTGGCGCTGGTGGATTCGGTGCTCAGGGCGATCGGGATGACGCCCGCGGTCGCCGGATCGCGCGTGCGCACGATCGGCCCCGTGCCGCCGACGCCGATCGGATCGGGCGGCACGATGATGTTGTTGGTCAGCGCCATCGCGCTGACGTCGGAGGTGATCGCCATCGAATGCGCGCCGTTGGTCGCATCGGTCCACGCCGCGGTGAGCGTGATGCGCTTGAACTGCGCGACGCGCGGATCCTGCGAACCCAGCGCCGGCGCCGGGGTGGCGAACGTCGATGCGCCGTACCAGGTGTCGACGCGCTGCGTCGTGGTGAGGCTGCCGAGCGCGGCCTGCGCGCGCGTGCAGTCGATCCAGTCGGTGGCGTCGGGCGTTGCGGGATCGCAGTCGCCGGTGGTGCTGGTGACCGGCGTCGCCGCGCCTTCCGGCGTCAGCCCGCCGTAACCGCCGCTGCGCAGTTCATCCATGCGCCCCGCCAGCATGGCGGCGACGCGGCCACGCACCTTCGCTTCGGACGATGCGCGCGAGAGGCTGCCTTGCAGCGCGGCCAGCGCGAGCAGGCCGACGGACAACACGACGATCGCGATCAGCACTTCGAGCAGGCTGAAGCCTTCGGAGTCGTGGCGACGCAGGATGCGGTGCTTCATGGCGTCCTCCACTCAGTACGAACGCTGGTCGGACCAGGCGCCCGGCAGCGTTGCGTACACCAGTCCGGCTTCGTCGATCACGCCGCGCAGCACGGTGCCGTCGTAGATCACCGCCGCGGTGCCGTTGACCTTCATCTGTCCCTGCAGCACGAGCGCACCGTAGATGGCGGAACCTGCGTTCATCTGCAGCATGCAGTTGCTCGGGCAGTTGCCGCTCAGGCTGCTGCCGGTCACGGGATTGAGCGTGCTGGCGGTCTCGCGGATGAAGACGAAGCCGAAGATCACGCCGTGGATCTGCACGGGCCCATCGAGGATCAGCAACACGGGCGCGTTGGGCGTACCGACCTGGCCATTGGGGATGTCGCAGCCGCCGGGCGCGCCGGCCTGGCACCAGATCACGCCGCTGCTGTTTTCATCCGACAGCATCGCGGACGTGGCCTGCTGCCCCACCTTCAGCAACGGGACGTTCGATGCCTTCGCGATGATGTGGTCGGCGATCTTGTACAGGTACGCCTCGTCGGGCCCCACGGTGGCGATGGCGGTGGCGTTGTCGGGATTCTGGTAGACGACCGAAGCGGCCTTGGTTTCGGCGAAGCAATCGTTGTCGGTGTCGGTCCAGGCCTGCACGCCGAACACGTAGCGGAACATGTCGGGCGGGAATTCGCAGGTCGGGAAGGACTGCGCGTCGGAGCGCACGTTGTAGTTCGTGCCCGTATGGCCACCGGTGTTGTATCCGGTGGTGGAGTTGGTGCCCGTCTCGACGTCCAGCACGTCGATGCCTTCGCAGTCCGAGCTCGGGCCCGTGCAGCGGTTGACGCCGCTGGTATCGAAGCTCAGGGTCTTCGGCGCGCCGTTCGCATCGCACTTGCAGTCGTCGCAGCGGATGGTCGACTGGTACACCGTCGGCGTGTGGTTGCCTTGCGTGTAGCGGAAGAATTCGTCGGCGTAGCAGGTGTTGGGCGTGCCGTGCTTGTCCACGTCGTGGCGCGTCCACACGGACACGGGCACGCCGGGGCCGCCGGCGTTGGGATTGGTCACGATCTCCAGGCCGCCGGTGACATCCGACGAGCCGCTGGTGGTGATCGGGGGCTTGGTGAGCAGGTCGTCGCCGATCTTCGGGTACTGGCCCACGGTCTGCACCAGCGTGCTGCTCGCGTTCTCGCCCTGCATGCGCGCCACGCTCACGAAGGTGGCGATGCTGGTGCTGCTGGCGCCCACGTTGCCGCATGGGATGCCGGTCGCGCCCGCATTGGCGGGCCGCGTGGCGAAGCACACCACCGGCGCCACGCCATACGACACGACGGCGCCGTTGGCCATCGACGCGATCTTCGAACTCGCCGGCATCGGCAGCATGTAGCGCGACAGCGCGCTGTCGATGCCGGTGATGACGTTCGTGGTGTCGGCGCGCAGGCGGAACATCTGCGCGCGGCGCGAGACGGGCGCGGTGTCCGGGTCGCCGTCGTCGTCGAACGTCGCGGCGCTGACGGCGCCGCACGGGAAGGTGTTGTCGTTGGCGGCGCAGCGCTCCCACAACGCCGCGTTCTTCAGCATCGCCGCGTGTTGCCGCGTGAGGTATTCGAAGCCCTGCGCCAGGCCGGCCTCGGCGACTTCGCCCACCACTTTCGCGCGCACGTCGTTGCCGGTGCTGCGCTGTTCGATCACGCCGGCCTTCAGCGCGATCACCGTCAGCAGGCCCGCGAGCAACAGCAGCACCAGCGCGACGAGCAGGATGCTGCCCGAGGGCCGTTGCGGCATCACGCGGCGTTCGAAAGTACGCATGGCAGGCTCCTGCAACATCAGATGCCCGCGCCGACCGACCGCACGTACACCGTGCTGGTCATCGTGCGCGTGGTGGCCACCAGGTCCGGGTCGTTGTCGATCAGGCGGCCGGTGACGGTGACGGTGAACTGGCGCGCGACGGTTTCGTCGGTCGCGAGCGGCGGCGTGTTGCTGGTGGTCGTCGGCGAGAACGTCATCGACGTGATCTCGACCTGGCGCGAGCCGATGATTTCGCCGGCGGCGGACGTGCAGTCGCCGGCGGTGGGGCGATCGGCGAAGGCCTGCAACCGCACGCGTCCGCCGTTGAGCTTCATCAGGTGCCAGCGTCCGCCGGCCGCGCCGTCGTACGCGTAGATGATGCAACCCGCCGTGGCGGTGCTGATCGCACCGATGGGGTTGGCACCGAGCACCGCCGAGGACAGCGGATCATCCACCGAGCGCGCGCGCCGCACGTCGGCGGCGACGACGGCCAGCGTGGCGCGCAGTTCCTGGTTGAGGCGCGTGGCCTGCAGCGTCAGCCGGTTCGACTTGATGATCGCCAGCACGAGCGCGAGCACCGCGCCGGCCACGAGCAGGCTGAGCACCAGCGCGACCATCAGCTCGATCATGCTGAAGCCGCGCACGTTGCGGGGGAAGGCGCGCATCAACATACGGCGACCCCCGTCATCGTCGGCTTGTCGGGCTTCGTGCACGCCCGCGCCTGGCCGAGCGCGTTGACCTCGACGGTGACTTCGTACTTGCCCGAGGACGACACGAGCGGGATCTCGCGCGAGCCCAGCGGCACGATCATCCCCAGCGTGCTGTTGAACGTGAGCGACGCGGGCAATGCGCCGATGCTGACGCCGCGATAGTCGGCGCTGTCCACCGCCATGCGCTGGCCCGAGATGCGGCACTGGGCCGCGTCGCTGCAATCGCAATCCGTGGCGCCGCCCGCGGAATTGCCGCCGGTGGGCGCGGTGGCCGCGTTGCCGCCGATGCACCAGGTGGTGCCCGAGCCCGTGGCGGCGATGCTCACGTCGAGGTCGTTCTTGACGCCTTCGGCGCGCGCGTTGCTGATCATGCTCGCAATGTCTTCGGCCGCGCCGCGCACGCGGTGGCGATCGAAGAAGTCGAAGAACGACGGCACCGCCAGGATCACCAGGATGATGAGCACGGCGATCACCGCCATCAGCTCGATGAGCGTTACGCCGGAAGAATGCTTCGGACGCATGCGGGTTGCCTCGGTGCGCGCAGGGGATCGCGCATGGGGATTACTACGCCGACCGGCGCGCGATACGGGCATGGGACGGACGGGCGGGCTCGCCGGCCGGACGAGCGCGGATGCGTTTGCGCCGGCGGATGCGCCGCGCGCCGTTGGAACGAAACATGCGTGCGTTATTGCTGAGCTTCCGCGTGCGTCAGCTGAATGCGGCGAGCCGCTGCACGCACCACATGCCGGCGATGGCCGCGATCCCCAGCGACATCGCGGGCATCAAGGCGCGTGCGTAGATCGCGCGATGGCGCAGCGCGAACAACAGCGGCAGCACGAGCGCGACGACGGCGAGTTGTCCGATTTCCACGCCGAGGTTGAAGCCCACCAGCGATGCCAGCCGCGCGCCGGTCGGCAGGCCGAGTTCGGTGAGCGCGCCGGCGAAGCCGAACCCGTGAATGAGTCCGAAGCCGAACGCGATCGTCCACAGCCGCCGCGTGGCGACGGGGCGCAGGTTGTTGAGCGCGGCAAGCAGCACGCTCGCGGCGATCGCCGCTTCGATCCAGCGCGACGCGGGCACCACCCATCCGAGCGCGGCGAGGCTCAAGGTGAGCGAATGCGCGAGGGTGAACGCGGTGACCACCGCCATCGTGCCGGCGAGGCTGTCGCGCAGGCCGGTGCCGGGGCGCCACGCCTTGCCGTTCCACACCAGCGCGGCAGGCAACAGCAGCGAGAGCAGGAACGCGAGATGGTCGTAACCGGTGAGGATGTGGTGGATGCCTTCGCGCAGGAACGCGAGGAACGATCCGTTGGCGGGATCGCCGAGCACCACCTGGCGCTGCGATGTCGTCACGACGGTGTTCGTCACCTGCGCGCCTTCGCGATAGGTGACCAGCGCGCGATGGCGTGCGTCGCGATCGAACAGCAGGCGGTAGTCGACGGTGACGGCGCCGCTGCCGGGGCAATCGAGGGTGAAGGGCATCGCGATGTAGGCGGCTTCGTCGTAGCGGCGCAGGGCGACGGATGCGAATTGCGGCGTGCACCGGCCTGCGCGCGTGTGGAAGACGACGTTGGCCTGCAGCAGTTGGCGCAACGCGGCTTCGCTGCCCTGCACTTCGCCCCAGGTCACGATCTCGTCGTGGTTGGCGTCCAGCGCGAGCGTGAGCGCGAGGTCGCGGACGGAGACGTCGATCTCGGCGCGCGTGGGGCCTCGTGCCGGCTTTTCGACATCGACGTAGGCCACGGACAGCGAGTGCGCACGTGCCGGCGACGCCAGCGCGCACAGCAGCAATGCACCCGCGAGCAGGCGACGCATCATCGCGGCACCGCGATCGGCAACGATTGCGCTGCCGCCCATTGGCGCAGCGGCACGAGCGCTTCGGGTTGGCGTGCGGCCGTCGCGGTCCGCAGCAGCAGGTCGACGTCTTCCCAGTCGCGCTGGGTGGCGAAGTTGCGCTGCGCCAACGCCAACGCGCCGGCGGGATCATGCTGCGCCAGCTTGAACTCGGCCTCGTCGCGCAATTCCGGCTGCACCCCGATCGCATGCGCACGCGCGAAGCGATCCGCGAGCATGCGCGTCATCGCGGCCGCGCGTGGATCGTTCGACGCCGTCGCGGACAGGGCTTGCTGCAAGGCCAGCGTTTCGGTGGCCGGCGCGGTGCCGACGAGTGCAACGACTTCGCGATGCCGCCCCGATGCCCGCAGGTAGCGCGCGTACGCCGAGCGTGTTCGTACATCCCCGGGCGACAGGACCAGCGCCTTGCGGAACCAGGCATCCGCGGCCGGATCGCGTGCCCGCGCCGCGATCTCGCCGCGCATGACCAGCACGTAGCGCAACGTGCCCGCATCGGTGGAAGGCTGCGCCAGCCATTGATCGGCCGCGTTGGCGGCCTGCGCAAGATCGCCGCGTCGCAACGCGACCGACGCGATGCACAACATCCCGTCCTGCGCATCGATGCCGAGCACCAGCGTCGCGCAATCGCGGCGGGCGAGATCCAGCCGACCCTGGACGAGATGGAGTTGCGCGAGCGCCAGGCGTGTCTCGCCGTCGCGTGGCGCACGTGCCGCAACGGCATCGAGCATGCGCGCGGCGTCGGAAAAGGCATGTCGGTGTTGCGCGGCGAAGGCCCGCAAGCGCAGCACGTCGAGATGGTTGGCGTCGGCCCGCGTGGTGGGGAGCAGCGATTCGGCACGCGTCGCAAGCCGCGCATCCCCCGTCGCCGCCGCCGCGGACAACAACGCGGCCGCCTGCACGACGGGCGGTTGCTGCTTCGCGGATTCGAGCGCCGCATAGCCACGCGGCAGGCGCTCGACGATGGTGGCCGCCGCGTTCGGCCGTTCCAGTGGCGGGCGCTGCGCGAACGCGTTGGACGCGAACGCGCAGCACAGGACGACGACCACCGGTTGCAGCCCCCGCTGCACCAGGGCCCGCCACGGCCGGCGGACTGCACGCACCCCGCCGGCCATGTCGTCTTCCCGGAGCATCGTCAGTCCGTCGCGCCGGGCAGCGGCGTGTTGAGGTACGGGAACGTGTTGCGGAATTCCACCGCGCTCACCGCCGCGCCATCGGTGTACGGCAAGGTGCGCGACGGCGCCTGCGCATCGGTGAGCAGCACGCCCATCGCCACGCGCAGTTCGATGTCCACCACGTCGTCGCCGGGGCGGCGGCCGTTCGGGAACCCGGCCGTGTCGCCGGCGAGCACCGCCAGCGACTTCTGCATGCTCGCGGTCTTCGGTGCGATCGAGGTGTTGAGTCGCATCATTTCCGCCGGACGCACGCCCGCGGGCTGGTTGAGGCCGTCGACGCCGGTGAGGAACGCCGCGACCAGGTCCGTGCGCGGGAACAGCGTCGGTGCCTTCACTCCGGGGAACAGCACTTCGATCAACGCAGGCAGCGTCGGATTGGTCACGTACTTCGCGAACTGGCCGTCGTCGCGCGGATTGGAGGCGTTGAAGCGATCCTTGTCCGGCAAGCCGATGACGACTTCGTTGACCAGCGGCGCGGACAGGCGCGACACCTGCTTCCACGCGCTGCCGTCGGGCGTGCTCGCCGTCGTCCATGCGCCGATGATCGGATTGCCGGCGGTGAGGCAGGCGATCGGGACTTCGATGGCGATGGAGGTGACGTTCTTCTTCGCGAGCGTGTTCTGTTCGCCGTGCGTGTCGCCGACCGGGTTGGTGTGGATCAGGTCGAACACCTCGCCCAGGTTCACCGAGAAGCCTTCGCGGCGCTGGCCGACGAACACCTTCGACTGGCTCGCGCAGCCGGCGAAATCGAGCTTGCTGATGTACTTGTTGGCGTAGGCCGCGTAATCGGGAATGGACTTCGTGCCGATGTTGTCGTGCGGCTTGACGAAGGTGCTCGCGCCCGTCGCGGCGTTGGTGGCCTTGATCGTCGGCTTGCCCGGGCGGATGACTTCGACCGTGTAGCTCTCGACCAGGTTGAGCGTCGGATCCTTGCTGGAGGAGAACGCGCCGACGTTGTTGAGCGGCACGGCGACCTGTTCGCCGCCGACCGGGATCTTGATGTTGCGGTAGGTATTGGTGAAGCGGAACCGGAACGTCACGTCCGGCAGTGCGTCGCCGTTGTTGTCGATCTTGATGTCGTAGGCGGCGGCGGGGTCGAGGCTGAAGTAGTTGGGACCGCCGTACGAATCCTGCAGCGGGTCGTAGTTGGCGACCAGCGTGACGTAGCCGGCGCGGCCGGTTTCGTAGCTGCGGAACAGGTAGAAGTCGGTGCCGTCGACCTTCGGCGTCTTGGTGAGCAAGGGTGCTTCGCGATGGCTCGAGGCCTGCACGGCGCCGCCTGCGAGCAGGGCCAGGCAGGCGACGGTGAGCGTGATGCGTTTCATGGGTGGGCTTCCAATGGCGGACGGGCCGGGGGACAACGTCGGAAGCAGTCGCTCGTCGTTGGCTGCTTCGCGGGCTCGCATCAGGTGCGATGCAAGAGGCGTTGTCGGCTTTACGCGGCGATGTCGGTGGCGGATGCAGTTGCGGCGACGAACGCGCGTTGCGCGCGTTGCGCAAGCTCAGCCGTGGGCGCGGGGATGCGCGATGAATGCGAGGAGCGCTGGCATGACCTGCGGCGCGCGGCGCGGGTCGTAGAACGCCGCGAGCGGCGTGGTGTGCGTGCCGTCCGGGAGCATCGTGAGTTGCACGGCATCACCGTGCGCACGCAATCGCGCCGCCAGCAATTCGCTGTCCACCGCTTCGACGGTGCGGTCCTTGCGCCCGTGGACCAGCAGGAATGGCGGCTCGTCGCCGTCGACGAACGCGATCGGTTGCGCATCGGCACCGCGCGTGCCGAACACGGGTTGCAGGTTGGGGCCGATGTTGAAGTCGTACGGCCCCGACAACCCGATCACGCCGGCGAGATCGCGCGGCTGCATGCCGACGTGTTGCAGGTAACGCGCATCGGTGCCGAGCAACGCGGCGATCTGCGCGCCGGCCGAATGCCCGGCGACGAACAGGCGCGCCGGATCGCCGCCGAAGCGTGTGGCATTCGCGCGCGCCCACGCGACCGCGTGCGCGCCGTCTTCGATGAAGCCGGGGAACGTAGTGCGCGGATACGTGCGGTAGTCGGCGACGATCGCGACCACGCCGGCCTGCGCCAGGCGTTGCCCGACGAAGCGATAGTCCGCGCGCGCGCCGCGCTTCCATTCACCGCCGTAGAAGAAGACGACCACGGGCGCCGCCGTCGCGGACACGGCCGGCCGGTACACATCGAGTGAGAGGTCGTGGGCGGCGTCGAACACCACGCTCGTCGCCGGCGGCGCCGCGTTGCGATTGACCACCGCGAACAGCGCACGCTCGCACCCCGAAGCGAACAGCGCGGCGATGGCGATCGCCCACGCCCAGCGGCGCGTCGGGTGGGGCATGTGCGTCCTTTCGATGGATGTGCGTTGGATACGGTGGTGTTGCGAATGTGGATGCAGTGCGATTCGGGACCAGGGACCGGGGACCGGGGACCTGGGGATGTCCCCAAACGGCCTGCCTCCCGCCGCTTTCACGTTGGAGGGTTGAACCTACTCGATCCCCGGATGGATACCCCTACCATGGACGGCATGACATCCCGGATGCCTGCTTGAACGTGCGCGCCTTCCGGCTGGCGGGCTGGCCGTGGCTGTCCGCCGCGCTGCAGGCGGCCACCTTGCTGCTCATCGTCCGGTTGCTGGGGCTCGACGACTACGGGCGCTACGCCACGGCCTACGCCATCGCCTCGATGCTCGCGCCGCTGCTGGTGGCCGGCCCCGCCTTCGTCTATCTGAACAGCCATCCGGCCTTCGGCTGTTCCCGCGAGGGCCTGGGCAACGTGTGGCAGCGCGCCTTGCTGGTCATGGGCACGGGCTGCGCGGCGCTGGTGCCGGTGTGCATGGGCGCGTTCGCGGGCGAGTGGGAGCACGCGGCGCTGTGGTTCGTGGTGGGCCTGACGGAGATCGTGCTCGCCGGCTTCATTGAGATGGTCGTGCGGCATTTCCAGGCGATCGGCCACGGCAAGGCGATGGCGGCCTGGCGCGTGGGTCCGCATGCGGTGCGCCTGCTCGTGGCGATCGTGGCGCTGGTGGCCGCGATCGAGCTGACACTGCCGATGTGGGTCGGCGTGTCGTTCGTGATCGCGCTCGTCGCGGCGGTCGTCGGGATGCGCAGCGTGCCGCGCCGCAATGCGCCGCGTGCGTTCGATGCGTTGTTCCGCCTGCTACGTACGGGGTTCCGCTACGACAGCGGCGGCGCGGCCAACCGCGTGATCAACGATGCGGACAAGCCGTTCGCGATGCGGATGATCGCGCCGGGCGGCGCGGGGTCGTTGTTCCTCGCGCAACGCCTGGTGGATTTGTTGTGCGTGCCCCTGCATGCGACCGTCGCCGACGCCCTGCCCCAGCTGCTGCACGCCGACCCGCAGGTCCGTCGCGCGTTGTGGCGGAAGGAGACGCTTACCTCGGGCCTGTATGCCGTGCTCGTGGGCGGCGTGTTGCTGGCCGCGGCGCCGCTGCTGCGCGCGTTGGGGCCCGACTATGGGATGGCCGCATCCGTGACGACGTGGTTGTGCTGGCTGCCGTTGCTCGGATTCGCGCGCGGCATGCTGGGCAATGCGGCGATCGTGTCGGGGCACGGCAACGTGTATTCGCGCGGGCACTGGTTGGGCGCGTTCCTGCGCATCGCCGGCGCGGTGGTCGGCATCGGCCTGTTCGGCTGGCGCGGCGCGGTCGGCAGCCTGTTCGTCGCCGAACTGGTGCCGATCGTGTACTTCCTGCTCGCGACGAAAGCGATGCCGACGACGCGGCACCGCTCGCTCGTCTAGGGCAACTCCTCCGCCGAGTGCGGATCGATCGAATACGGATGCATCTCGTGCAGGAAGCCGGGTTGCGCTTCGACGCGCGCGATCCAGGCGCGCACGGCGGGGAACGTGGCGAGCGGGACGTTCGCCTCCTCCGCACGGCTGGCGTACGCGAACACCGCCATGTCGGCGATCGTGTAGTCCTCGCCCGCCAGGAAGGGCGTGCGTGACAGCGCGTCGTCGAGCCGCTGCAAACTGCGCGCGGCGCCGGCGCGCTTCGCCGCGACGATGTCGGGCGCGCGGCGCGCCAGCTTGCCCGTCAACGTCCAGTGCCGCAGCGCACCGATCACGGACTCCACGTTTTCCTGCTCGAACGACAACCACTGGTGCACCTTCGCGCGCGTGAAGCGATCGCTCGGCAGATACGGCGTGCCGTCGGCGAGGTAGGCGAGGATCGCGTTCGATTCGGCGAGCGTGCGGCCGTCTTCGAGTTGCAGCGCGGGCACCTTGCCGGTCGGGTTGATCGCGAGGAACCACGGCGCCTGGCCTTCGCCCTCGAAGATCGAGACGGGCACCGTGCGATACGGCGTGCCCAGGTGATGGAGCAGCAGGCGGACTTTCCAGGCGTTCTGGGAAGGCAGGTAGTCGTAGAGCGTGAGCATCGGCGGACCGTGGCGTGAGCGATGCGCCAGTGTCGCGGGCGCCCGCCCGGGCCGCTATCCGGATCTTGCGCTATTCGGTTTCCGGATTGATCCGGACGCCCTGCACGCTGTTCTCGACGATGGTGACGATGAAGTCGCGTTCGCCGCGGCGCTTCTTGACCAGCACGTCTTCGCCGTCGTCGGTTTCCACGTGGTAGCGCTTGCCGACCTGCGCGCGCAACGCATCGCGCACGTCGCGGGCCACCGCGTTCTCGCCGCGGCCCTTCCTGATCTCCGCCGTCGCGCGCATCGGCTCGCCTTCGGCGGGCGTGATTTCCAGGACGATGCGGCCGTCGGAGTCCGCGCCGCCGCTGAACTGCAGGCGCCATTTGTTGCTCGTGCCCGCGGCGAGCGCGACGGTGGCGACCAGGGCCAGGCCCAGGCCTGCGAGGAAGGTGCGCATGGCGGTTGCCTCCAGCGGTGCGATGCCGCCATTGAACGCCGCTGCGGTGATGGCCCGGTGATGGCAAGCTGTCGGCCGCGCTTCCCCCGAGCCGCCCCGTGTCCGGATTCTCCGTCGACGTGCTGCTGCAGACCCCGACCGTCACCGTCAGCGATGTCGTGTGCGCGGGCGAGTCGACGCATCGCAGCGATGTCGAGACGTCGGCGCGCACGCACCTGGTGTTCCCATACCGCGGCACCTACGTGCGGCACGTGGGCGAGGACGAAGTGGTCGCCGACGCGAGCCAGGTGTTGTTCTTCAACGCGGGCGATCCCTACCAGGTCAGTCATCCGATCCCCGGCGGCGATGCCAGCCTCGTCGTGCACGTCGCCGACGCGATGCTGCGCGAGATGGCGCCGAAGGACCTGCTACGCCACGGCGACGCCCTCGCCTTCCGCATGCCACGCCTGCGCATCGATCCGCGCGCGCAGGCACTGGTGGCGTTGTTGCGGCACAGCCTGCGCGAAGGCATCGCCGAACCGCTGGAAGCCGAAAGCCTCGCGTTGACGCTGGTGCAACGCGCGCTCGGGCCGCGCACCACGCACGCAGCGGGCGCGAGCGTGGCGCGGCAACGGTTGGTGGATCGCGCGAAGCTGGTGCTCACCAGCGACCTCGCGCGTCGCTGGACACTGGCGGAAGTCGCTGCCGAAGTCGGCGTGTCGCCCGTGTATCTCACGCAGAGTTTCGCGCAGGTGGAAGGCGTGCCGTTGTATCGCTACCAGCTGCGCCTGCGCCTGGCGCGCGCGCTCGCCTTGCTCGCCGACTACGACGATCTCAGTGCACTGGCACTCGACCTCGGCTTCTCGAGCCACAGCCATTTCAGCGCCGCGTTCCAGCAGGCGTACGGGCGCTCGCCGTCGGAATTCCGCCAGTCGGCGCTGCACCGCTAGCGATCGCTAAAGATTGTGATAGTCGCGCCGGACGCATGGCGGTCCAATGGCGTCGCCCAATCGCGGGCGACCAACGAAGCCACTGCCATGACCAACACGAAGACCTGTGCGGCCTGCGACTACCCGCTCGACGAGAACGCGATCCAGGTGCGCATCGGCGGCCAGACCGTCGAGGTGTGCTGCGAGGACTGCGCGAAGAAGTTGAACGAAGCCTACGCCTCCGCCAACGCCACCACGACCGGCTGATGCCGTCGCCTGCACTGGACGGCCTGCGCGCGCAGGCCGCCGGTGCGGTCCCGGGCGGCGCTATGCTGCGCGCATGCCGCCCCCGCCCTCGCCTGCAGCGCAACTCGGTGTCCGCGGTTTCGCCCTGCGCCAGCAGGCCACCAGCGAGCTGGCGATCGCGCACCTGCGCCCCACGATCCCCGAACACGACATCCACCGCCACCAGCACACCGACATGCACCTGGTGTTGTTGCTGGCCGGCGACTACGTGAGCGACGCCGCGGGCATGCCGGCGGTGTGCGCGGAACCTGCGCTGCTGTTCAATCCGCCGGGCACGGAACATCGCGACCGGTTCCGGTCGCGCGATGGCCTGTTCCTGACATTGACGATGCCGCAGGCGGCATTCGCGCGGCTGAGCGATGGCGTGCCGGTCAGCGACCAGGCAGTGCGCCTGCCGCGCCCCTCGCTGTCGCGCGCGATGCAGTTGCTGCGCGAGGTGTGGGACTGGGACGACGCCTCGCCGCTGGCGATCGAATCGGTCTTCAGCGAACTGGTCATCGATGCGCAGCGCAAGCCCGCCGCGCCCGGTGCGGAGGACAAGCTGCAACGCGTGCTGGATCGCCTCGAAAGCGATCTCGCACCGCCCACGCTCGCCGAACTCGCCGCGATCGCCGACCTGCATCCGGTGTACCTCGCGCGCGCATTCCGCAAGCGCTTCGGCCTGGCGCCCAGCGAGTACGTGCGCAAGCGTCGCCTGCATCGCGCGGTGTCGGAGATCGCGCGCGGCCGCACGCTCGCCCGCACGGCGGCGGCGTTGGGCTTCGTCGACGAAAGCCACCTGCATCGCTGCTTCGTCGCCGAGTTCGGCATGACGCCGGGCGCGTTCCGTCGCCTGGCGCTGGGGCGCACCGAGGTTGCGCGGATACAAGATGCGGGGCTGGCGAAGCGATAGAGTCCCGCCATCGCCAAGGAGGCTCCCATGCATCGCGCTTTGCTGTGTCTTTGTCTTGCAACGGTCACGTTCAACGCATCCGCCGCCGATCCCGCGCGTTTCGGGGCTGCGCAGAAGGCCATCGAGGCCGGCGAATTCAAGGCGATCACCAGCGTGCTGGTGGCGCAGGACGGCAAGGTCGTCTACGAGCACTACTTCGACAAGGATGGCGCGGAAGGCCGCCGCAACACGCGGTCGGCGACGAAGACGGTGGCCGGCATGCTCGCGGGCCTGGCGATCGCCGACGGACGCCTGCCGGGCAAGTCCGCGCGCATCTTCGATGTGCTGCCGCCGGCGCGCCGCGCACGCATGGCCAATCCGGATCCGCGCAAGGATGCGATCACGGTGGAGGACCTGCTCACGATGTCGTCCATCGTGGAGTGCGACGACGAAACCGAGTTCTCGCGCGGCAACGAAGAGCGCATGTATCTCATCGAGGACTGGGTGCAGTTCTACGCGGACCTGCCGGTGCAGGGCTTCCCCGCGTGGATGCCGAAGCCCGCCGATTCGCCGCACGGCCGCAGCTTCCGCTATTGCACCGCGGGCGTGACCACGCTGGGCGAAGTGGTGCAGACCGCCGTGGGCGAACCGCTGCAGGCGTACGCGCAGCGCAGGTTGTTCGATCCGTTGGGCATCGAAAAGCCGGAGTGGCAGTTCTCGCCGCTGGGCCTGGCACAGGCGGGCGGCGGCCTGGGATTGCGCACGCGCGATCTGTGGAAGCTCGGCCAGTTGTATCTCGACGGCGGCCGCGCCAACGGCAAGCAGGTGATGCCCGAAGCGTGGGTGCGCGCGTCGTTGTCGCCGCAGGCGACCAAGGGCGAGGAAGCGGACTACGGATACCTGTGGTGGCTGATGAAGGTGCCCGTTGGCGACAAGGTGATGACGCTGCCGGCGATGGCGGGTACGGGCGGCAACACGGTGTTCCTGTTGCCGGAGCAGCATGCCGTCGTCGTGATCACCACCACCAACTACAACGAACGCCAGCCGCACCTGCTCACGTTCAAGCTGCTCACGCGCGATCTCATCCCCGCGCTGTAATCACGCCCAGGTGGTCGCGCCTTCGGGCCACCCGGGGCGTTGCACGCGCACGATGCAGAAGCGCTGGCCCGTCGGCGCCTGCATCACCACCCAGCGTTCGAGGCGTTGCACGACGGACGCGCCGAGCGCTTCCAGGCGTGCCACTTCCGCGGGGATGTCGTCGGTTTCGATATCGAGGTGCACGCGGCTTTCGTGCGCCACGCGCTGCAGCTGCACGATCGGTTCTTCGGGCCGCGTGGCGAGCATGACGTAGTTGCCGCGCGTGCCGGGATGGTCGCGGTCGATCTCGCGGCCGAGGGCGTGGGACCAGAAGCGGGCGGCGGCGTCGATGTCGTCGGTGCGGCAATCGATCAGCAGGGCGCAGAGGCGGGACCGGTGCATGCGGGGCACCATACCGGCGCGCGACGTCGCCTTCAATCCGCTGCGGTAAGGTAACGCCCAGGTTCGCCACGCAAGGCGGTCGATCGCATGCCGGGCACGCTGTACGCCGCGCTGAAGCATTTCGCCATCACCGCCTGCTTGCTGGCGGCCTGCCTGGCGGCGAAGACGGCGCGCGCACAGGACATCGAGCCGCGCGCGTATTCCAACGCGCCGGTCGGGGTCAATTTCTTCATCGCCGGCGGCGTCGCGACGCGCGGCGGACTGTCGCTCGATTCCCTGCCCATCACCAATGCGGACCTCCGCACGACGTCGACCGTCGTGGCCTATGCGCGGGTGTTCGACCTGCGCGGCCGCTCCGGCAAGTTCGACATGATCGTGCCGTACACGCACCTGCGCGGCACGGCGGACTACCAGGGCCAGTCGGTGGAACGCGACATCAGCGGATTCGGCAAACCGGCGTTCCGGGTTTCGGTGAATTTCTTCGGTGCGCCTGCGTTGGGCTTGCGCGAGTTCCGCGCGTGGAAACAGGACCTGATCGTCGGCGCGAGCCTGCAGGTGTCGCCGCCCTGGAGCCAGTACGACCCCGGCCGCATCGTCAACATCGGCAGCAACCGGTGGTCGTTCAAACCCGAGGTCGGAGTGTCGAAGGCGCTCGGATCCTGGACGCTCGAAGCACAGGCGGCGGCGGTCTTCTTCACCGACAACCGCGACTTCTACCGCGGCAGGACGCGATCGCAGGATCCGCTCTATTCGCTGCAGGGCCACGTGATCTACGGGTTCGCCTCGGGCGTGTGGACGTCCTTCGATGTCACGTACTTCGCCGGCGGCCGCTCGGAGATCGACGGCGTGGTGGGCAACGACCTGCAGCAGAACTGGCGCGTGGGCGCCACGCTGGCGATGCCGCTGGGCCGGCTGGACTCGATCAAGTTCTCCGCCAGCAGTGGCGTCTCGGCGCGCACCGGCAACAACTTCGATGCGATCGGCATGGCCTGGCAACACCGTTGGGGCGCGGGACTGTGAAAGCGGGCCCGTCGCCTATCATGGCGCCATGACCGAAGCCCTCGAATTCACCGATCTCCCGCTCGACCCCGCGTTGCTGCAGGGCCTGGAGGCGCTGGGGCACGTCCGCATGACGCCCATCCAGGCGCGCAGCCTGCCTTCGCTGCTCGCGGGCCTGGACGTCATCGCGCAGGCGCCCACCGGCAGCGGCAAGACCGCGGCGTTCGGGCTGGCGTTGCTGTCGCGCATCGACCTGTCGCAGTTCCGCGCGCAGGCGCTGGTGCTGTGCCCCACGCGCGAACTCGCCGACCAGGTGGCCAAGCAGGTGCGCAAGCTCGGCAGCGGCATGCCGAACCTGAAACTGCTGACGTTGACGGGCGGTGTCGCACTCGGGCCGCAACTCGCGTCGCTCGATGTGCATGCACCACACGTGGTGGTCGGTACGCCCGGCCGCGTGCAGGAGTTGCTGCGCAAGAAGGCGCTGGACCTGCGCGGCATCCAGGTGCTCGTGCTGGACGAAGCCGATCGCCTGCTCGACATGGGCTTCGAAGAGCCGATCCGCGAGATCGTGAAGGCGACGCCGAAGACGCGCCAGACGCTGTTGCTGTCCGCGACGTTCCCCGACGCCGTGCGCGAAGTGGCGCGCACCACGATGCGCGAACCGGTGGAAGTCACGGTGGAGGGCGCGGCCGAGGCGGCGCCGATCGAACAGCGCTTCTATGAAGTCGAACCGGCGATGAAACCCGCCGCCCTCGCCGGCCTGCTGCTGGAGCACGGCGCCAACAACACCGTCGTGTTCTGCAACATGCGCCGCGATACGGAAGAAGTGGTCGCATCGCTGTCGCACCTCGGCTTCTCCGCGCTCGCGCTGCACGGCGACATGGAGAAACGCGATCGCGAGGAAGTGCTGGTGTGCTTCGCCAATCGCAGCTGCACGGTGCTGGTGGCCAGCGACGTCGCGGCACGTGGCCTCGACATCGCGGACCTCGGCGCGGTCGTCAACTACGACGTGCCGCACGACGCCGACACCTACACGCATCGCATCGGCCGCACCGGCCGCGCCGGGCGCGATGGCCTGGCGCTCACGCTGTGCACGCCGCGCGAGCAACCGCGCCTGCGCGTGATCGAAGAAGCCCTGCACATGCGCGTCCAGCCGCAGCGCCCGCCGATGGCCGCGTTGCGCGCCAACGTCGGGCCGCGTGCGCCGATGGCAACGCTGCGCATCGACGGCGGACGCACCGACAAGCTGCGCCCGGGCGACATCGTCGGCGCGCTCACTGGCGAAGGCGGGCTCAAGGGCGACGTGATCGGCAAGATCGACGTGTTCGCCACGCGCAGTTACGTCGCGATCCAGCACGCGCACGCGGAGCGCGCGTTGAAGCGGTTGCAGGACGGGAAGATCAAGGCGAAGAAGTTCCGGGTGCGACGCGTGTGAGAGGTGTGGCGCTGGTCCCGGTCCAAGCAGATCAAGCGCCCGCGCTGTCGGCGCTGTGCTACGAGATCTATCCGCAGACGTTCACGTACCTGTGGGACGACGCCGGCGCCTGGTACATGGACGCGATGTACAGCGTCGCGAAGATGCAGGAAGAGTTGCGCGATCCGAACGCGCGCTTCGATTTCCTCGCGCTCGACGGCCGCCGCGTCGGGTATCTGAAACTGAAACTCGACAGCGACCTGGCCGGCGAACCCGGCGGACTGGAAGTCGAACGCATCTACCTGTCGCAGGACTGCGCGGGCCAGGGCCTCGGCGGATTCATGTTGGCCGCGGCGATCGACGTCGCGCAGCAACGCCACAAGCGCTACGCCTGGCTGCACGTGATGGACAGCAGCCTCGACGCGATCCGCTTCTACGAGAAGCATGGGTTTTCCATCGTCGGCGAAACGATGCTGCCCTTCTCGCACATGCTGCCGCACTACCGGCGGATGTGGCGGATGCGGAAGCCATTGGCCTAAAGATTCCGACAGCGGGGCCGCGGCGGCGCGGCTATCGTGGCTGCCTGATCACACAGGACGCACGCCCATGCAAGCCGACCTCGCCCTACGCCTTCAGACCCTCCACGCACAGGCCGCCCCGCTCGTCGTCTACAACGCGTGGGATGCCGGCAGCGCGGGCGCGATCCGCGAGGCCGGGTCGCCGCTCGTCGCAACGAGCAGCTGGGCGATCGCTGCGGCGCAGGGCTACGAGGATGGGGAAGCGTTGCCGCTCGACGTGCTCGCGCAAATCGTGCCGCGGATCGTCGCGAAGGTGCCCGATGTGCCGGTCACGGTGGACTTCGAAGGCGGCTACGCCGAGGACGGCGCGACCGTCGCGAACAACGTCGCGCGGCTGCTGGACCTGGGCGTCGTCGGCATCAACTTCGAAGACCGCGTCGTCAAGGGCAAGGGCCTGTATTCCATCGAGGCGCAGAGCGCGCGCATCGCGGCGATCCGCGCGATGGCCGAAGTGCGCGGGATCCCGATGTTCATCAATGCGCGCAGCGATGTGTACTTCGACGATGGCTTCGCGCCGGAGCAACGACTCGAGGCGGCGAAGGCGCGTGCGGCCGCTTACGCATCCGCGGGGGCGTCCGGCTTCTTCGCGCCGGGGCTCGCCAACATCGACGAGATCCGCGCGCTCTGCGCATCGACGCCATTGCCGGTGAACGTGATGATGTGGCCGGGATTGCCCGACCTCGCCGCGCTCACGCAGGCCGGCGTCAAGCGCATCAGCCATGGCCCCGGCCCGTATCGCGCGGCGATGCAGGGCGTGCAGGCCGCGGCATCGGCCCTGTTCGGCACTGGACGGCGCTGACGCACAGACGCGTCACTTCCCGCTGACTTGCTCCGGCACCAGCATCGTCGGCGCCAATCCGAACACGCGACGACACGTGCGCGTCAGGTGCGCTGCATCGGCGAAGCCGGCTTCGTGCGCGGCGTCGGTCCACGATCGGCCCTGGAACGCGGACTCCACCGCGTGCTCCATCCGCGCCCACAACAACCACGCGCGCAGCGATGTGCCGGTTTGCGATGCGAACAGATGGCGGAAGCGGCTGGGCGACAGATGCACGGCGGCGGCGACGTCATCGAGGCGGATCGGCGTCGCAAGCCGTGCCTGCAGCCATTCGATCGCCGACGTGATGCGCGGATCGTCGACCGGCGCCGCGGGCGGATTGCCGGCCACGCTGCACACCGCGCCCTGCGCGGCCTGCAGCAACAATGCGTCGGGCGCCGCGGCTTCGTAATGCGCCTGCACGAATTGCACGGCGTCGCGCACTTCGTCGTCCGGCAACAGGCACAGATCGAAACCGGCGAAGCGCGTGCGCAAGGCCGCACCGCGCTTTGAATTCGGCTCGACGAACAAGGTTGCGATCGTCGCACCGGCGCCATCGAAGCGATGCCGTCGATCCGGCATCACCACGACGCCCCGCGTTGCGCGCGGTTCGGGCCACCCGGCACCCTGGATGCGGAAGTCGCCCGCCATCGCCAGCGACACCTGGATCGCGTGGTGCGCGTGGTCCTGCACCTGCGCGACATGCCGCCCGATCCACAGGCTCCCGCCCGGCCAGCCGATGACGCGGCCGATGCCCGTGACGGGACGCTTGCGGGACTCATCCATACGCGCGATGCGGTCAGCCGGTTTGTTCAAGATTACGACGGGGCCCATCGCCAGACTGCACCAAGGCCAAACGGGCCTGCCAGTCCTAACGAGGATCTCCCATGAACACCGACGCCAAGTCCTGCCCCTGCACCCCCGCCTGCATCGGCGCCGCCTGCACGTGTGGTTGCCAGGCCGCCCCGAAGATTGCGTCCGCCTGCACCTGCGGTTGCCAGCAAGGCAAGCCGTGCCAGTGCGGCACGCAACGCGACTGATCCGCCGTGGCCGCCCTGTACTTCGGCACGTTGCTGCTGGCCGCGATGATGGCCCCGGGCAACGCGCACGCGGGAACATTACTGGGCGGCATTGCAGGGTTGCTCGCGGCCATCGGCATGCATCGCGGGTTGCGATCGGTCGGCACCGGCCACGTACTCGCGCTGCTGCTGGCCGTGGTGGTCGCGGCCAACGGCGTGGCGTTCCTGTTCGGCGGCTGGTTCCCGCTGCCGGACGCACAGGCGGCATGCAACCTGGGACGGCTCGTGTTGCTGGGCGCGCCGTTGGCCGCCATCGCGTTGTGCAACGCACCGCGCGACCAGCGGTGGGTCGCGCTGATCCTCGCGTTGAATGCCATCGCCGGCTTCGCGTTGCTCGCGGTGATGTTCGGCGCGGGCGACCTGGCGACGCGCGGGAATGTCGGGTGGTGGCAGCGCGGGTTCGCGCTGGCCGCGTATCCGTGGATGGCGGTAGTGGGGTGGGCGTTGCTGCGGTGGCGGGGCGTCGTCAGGACGCCAGCGGCAACCGCACCGTGAAGCGACTGCCGCGCCCCAACCCTTCGCTCGCCACTTCGACTTCCCCGCCATGCGCCTCGACGAGGCGCTTGACGAGCGTCAGGCCGATGCCGAGGCCGCCGTGCTCGCGATCCGTGGCGCGGTGCGCCTGCACGAAGGGCTCGAAGAGTTCGGGCAGCAATTCCGGTGCGATGCCCTCGCCGTTGTCTTCGATGTCGATGCGCGCGCGGGCGTTGTCGCGTGACACGGTGATCCGGATGCTGCCGCCGACGGGCGTGTAACGGATGGCGTTGGACAGCAGGTTGGTCACGACCTGCGTCAGGCGCACGCCATCGCCATCCACCACCACGTCGCGATCGGCCAGGTGCGTGACCACGGCGTGGTCGCGCGCCGCGGCACTCGGGCGCAGTTGTTCGACCGCCCCCTCCACGATGGCGTTGAGGTCCACCGGCCTGCGGTCGAGCGCGATCAGGTTGTTGGTGATCCGCGCCATGTCCACCAGGTCTTCGACCAGCGCCGTCATGTGCCGTGTCTGCCGCGCGATGACGTCGATGCATTGCGTGGCGCGCGGATCGCGCACGAGATGGCGCAGCAGTTCCGTCGCGGTGTGGATGGGCGCCAGCGGATTGCGCAGTTCGTGGCCCAGCACGGCGAGGAAGCGGTCCTTGTTGGCGTTGGCATCGCGCAGCGCCTGTTCGCTCCGGCGCAGCTCCGTCTCGGCACGCACGCGCGCGGTGACGTCCGAGCCCTGGATGAAGATCCCGTCCATCGACCCGTTGCCATCGAGGATGGGCTGGTAGACGAAATCGAGGATGCGTTCCTCGGTCGTCGCATCGGGCCTGGCCAGGCGCACGGGCAGCGAACGGCCGACGAAGGGTTCGCGATAGCGGAAGACGTGGTCGAGCAAGGTGACGTAGCCCTGGTCGATGACTTCGGGCAACGCCTCGGCGACCGGCCGGCCGATCAGCGCATCGCGCGATTGTCCGACCAGGCGTTCGTACGCATCGTTGACGATCGTGATCACGTGCGTCGGCCCGTACGTCACGCACGCAAAGCCCGGCGCCTGCTGCAGCAGCTCCTGCATGCGCCGCATCTGCGCGCGCTGGCGCGTCTCGGCTTCGATCGCGTCGGTGCGCTCGTTGAGGACGCACATCAGGCCGGCGATGCGGCCTTCGTCGTCCTCGACCGGCGTGTACGAGAAGCTGAAATACGTCTGCTCATCGTGGCCATGACGCTGCAGCACGAACGGACGATCCTCGAAGAAGTGCGATGCCCCCTCGTCGATGGACGAAGACACCAGCGGTTCGATCTCGTGCCAGACCTCGGGCCAGACCTCCGACATCGGCTGGCCGAAGCCCTGCGGATGCTTGATGCCCATGACGGGCAGGAAGGCCGCGTTGTAGAAGAACCGGCGATCCGGCCCCCACACCAGGTACTGCGGGCGGTGGCTGCGCAGGATCAGCGCGAGCAAGGACTTGAGCGTGGCCGGCCACTGCGACCGGGCGCCGAGCGGCGTGCTGCGCCAATCGACCGCTTCCAGCAACGCAATCGGGTCGAACGCTGTCGTCGGGCCATTCACGTTTGGATCCCGCACTCCACCCCTGGGCCGCGCATGCTCTCACGGCCCGCGCCGTGCCTGCATCAACGCTTCTGGTACGGGTGGAAGATGTAGTTCTTGTCCTTCACCTTGAGGTGGCAGGCCTGCCCGCAGTCGGCCTTGCTGGTGGCGTCGGGCGTGTACGTGTCGGTCTTCGCGTCGTAGTTGAAGACCGCGTAGCCCCAGCCACCGGTCTTCGGGAAGCGCTTGCTGTCCTTCTCCATCAGGAAGGCCTGCTTGAACTGGTCGGGCACGTCGACGACGAACTGCGCGTCGGTGCTCTTCTTCGGCGACCACTGCAGCTTGGCGATCTTGGACCCTTCCGGGAACGGCTTGCCGTTGCCGGGGATGCCGGACTTGTAGGCCTTGATCATCGTCGGGTTGGCGACGATCACCTTGAGTACCTCGTCGGTGCGCGCCGACGACACGAGCGACCAGTCTTCGTAGCCCTTGAAGTCGGCGAATGCGATATCGCTCGGCGACTTGAGCGAGTACTTGTCCGGGCCCTGTGCGGACAGCGCGTTGAACGCGACGCCGAGTCCCAGGCCGAGGGCGCCGAGGACGGCGGTCTGCATCGCGATCGAAACCTTCATGTCGTTTCCTCGTTTACTTCACCTTGAATTCCACTTCGATGTCGCCGCGCGTCGCGCGGGAATACGGGCAGGTCCGGTGGCCTGCCTCGGCGAGCGCTTTTTTCGTTTCGTCGTCCAGGCCGGGCAGGTCGATGTGCATCGTGACGTGCAGCTGGTACTCGTCGCTGGCGGTCTTGCCGAGCGTGACGTCGGCGTCGACCGCCGCGTCCTTCGGCCACTTGATCTTCCGTTGCAACGCGGCGATGTGCATCGCGCTGAGGAAGCACGCCGAGTAGCCCAGCGCGAAGAGTTGTTCGGGATTGGTGCCGGGCTTGCCGCTGCCGGGCGTGGCGAACTGCAGGTCGAGCGTGCCGTCGCTGGTCTTTCCTGCCCCTTCGCGACCTCCGACGGTGCGGACGTGGGCGGTGTAGAGCTCGGTGACCAGCGGGCTGGGCATGGGCGTTCCCGATCGCGACGCGTAGTCACCCATCATGGTCGTCCACTCCCCGCCCGACCCTCCCCCGTTCGGGTCATTGCCTGACGCCGCGTGGCCCCGGGAACGTCGCAGGTTCCCTCCCCCGCAACGGTCATCGCCATGTCGCCTGCAACGTCCACGCCTGCCGCTTCGAACGCCGCGAAGAATGTCGTCCTCGTGCACGGCGCCTTCGCCGACGGTTCCGGATGGCAGAAGGTCTACAACCTGCTGAAGAACGACGGCTTCAACGTCACGATCGCGCAGAACCCGACGACGACGCTCGCGGACGACGTGGCCGTGGTGAAGCGCGCCATCGCACAGCAGGATGGTCCCGTCGTTCTCGTCGGGCATTCGTATGGCGGCGTGGTCGTGTCGGAGGCCGGGACGGATCCGAAGGTCCAGAGCGTGGTCTACATCGCGGCCTTCGCCCCCGACCAGGGCGAGTCGGTGCAGACCTTGATCGCGAATCCACCACCGGGCGCAGCGGTGCCGCCGATCCTGCCGCCGCAGGATGGGTTCCTGTTCCTCGACCGCGACAAGTTCGCCGCATCCTTCGCCGGCGACATCCCCGCCGAGGATGCGAAGTTCATGGCGGACTCGCAGGTGCCGTGGGGCGTGGAAGCGTTGGCGGGCGCGGTGACCACGCCCGCGTGGAAGTCGAAGCCGAGCTGGTATCTCGTGGCGACCGACGACCACATGATCCCGCCGCCCGCGCAGCAGATGATGGCCAAGCGCGCAGGCGCCACCGTCGTCGAAGTGCCCGGCAGCCATGCGATCTACGTGTCTCAGCCGGCGGCGGTGGCCAGGCTCATCGCGCAGGCGGCGCAGGGCGTACATTGAGGCGACGCGCTCCTCGGCCCGAGGACGTCCTGGCCGAGGAGCCCTGCATGAACCTGCTGAACGCGCATGTCCGCGACACCCTGGTGCGTGGCGCCCTGGCCGCATGCCTGGGCCTGTTCTCCCTGGTCGCACCCGCGCATGCCGAAGTGCATCCGTATTCGGCCGCCTTCCACGGCACCGACATGGCAGTCACCGGCGGCACGCAATACGTGCGCGTCGGCGGGCACGGGCCGGCGGTGCTGTTGCTGCACGGCTTCGGCGACACGGGCGACATGTGGCAACCGCTGGCCGAGAAGCTGGTGAAGGACCACACCGTGATCGTGCCCGACCTCCGCGGCATGGGCCTGTCGTCGCACCCGGAAACGGGTTACGAGAAGACCGCGCAGGCGCGCGACCTCATCGGGATCCTCGATGCGTTGAAGGTCGACCGCGTGCAACTGGTGACGCACGACATCGGCAACATGGTGGGTTACGCACTCGCGGCGCAGTTCCCTGCGCGCGTCACACGTTGGGTCGTGATCGATGCGCCGCTGCCGGGGCTCGGCAGCTGGGACAAGCAGATCACCAATCCGAAGACGTGGCACTTCAACTTCCGCGGGCCGGACGTGGAGCGCCTGGTCGCTGGGCGCGAACGCATCCTGCTCGATCGCTTCTACAACGAACTGTCGGCGAACCCGGCCGGCATCGACGAGGCGACGCGCAACCACTACGCCGCGCTGTATGCGCGCCCGGGTGCGATCCACGATGCCTTCAGTGGCCAGTTCGGCGCATTCGCGCAGGACGCGAAGGACAACCAGGCATTGTTCGCGAAGGGCGGAAAACTGCCGATGCCGGTGCTGGCGATCGGCGGCGATCACTCGTACGGCGAGTCGATGCAGACGGAAGTCGCGACGGTGGCCACGCACGTGGACGGTGCGGTGATCAAGGATTCGGGGCACTGGATCATGGAAGAACAACCGGGCCAGCTGATCCCGGTGATCGAAGCGTATTTGCGCAAGTAACGCCGGTCAGAGGCGATCGGCCTCCACGATCGCCTGCGCGAACGCCGCGGGCGCTTCCTGCGGCGGGTTGTGCCCGATGCCACCCGTCAGCAAGCGATGTGCGTACTTGCCGGTGAAGCGCTTCGCGTAACTCTCGGGCGTGGGATGCGGCGCGCCGTTGGCGTCGCCTTCGAGCGTGATCGTCGGGACGGTGATCGGCGGGAAGGCGGCGAGCTTCGCTTCGATGGCGTCGTACTTCGCTTCGCCCTTCGCCAGGCCCAGCCGCCATCGATAGTTGTGGATCACGATATCGACGTGGTCGGGGTTGTCGAGCGATTGGGCGCTGCGATCGAACGTTGCGTCGTCGAACGCCCATTTCGGCGAAGCGAGTTTCCAGATCAGCTTCGCGAAGTCGTGGCGGTATTTTTCGTAGCCCGCACGACCGCGGTCGGTCGCGAAGTAGTACTGGTACCACCACTGCAGTTCGGCTTCGGGCGGCAGCGGCGCCTGCGCCGCCTGCTGGCTGCCGATCAGGTAGCCGCTCACCGCCACGAGCGCCTTGACGCGTTCGGGCCACAGCGCCGCGACGATGTCGGCCGAGCGCGCGCCCCAATCGAATCCGCCGAACACCGCCTGCTTGATGCCGAGCGCGTCCATGAAGGCGACCACGTCTTCGGCGAGCGCAGCAGGCTGTCCGTTGCGCAGCGTGTCGGGCGACAGGAACCGCGTGCTGCCGTAACCGCGCAGGTGCGGAACGAGTACGCGATAGCCGCGCGCGGCCAGTTGCGGTGCGACATCGACATAGCTGTGGATGTCGTACGGCCAGCCATGCAGCAGCACGACGGGCGGGCCCGTTTTCGGTCCGTCTTCGGCGTACGCGATGTCGAGGACGCCGGCGCGTACCTGTTGCATGTTCGCGAAAGTGCGCATCGAAGTCGGTGTGTCCGGTTGCGCCCTCGCCGCCTGCATGAAGCCGAACGGGGAAGCCGCGACGCCGAGCGCCGCCGTTTCCAGGAGCAGGCGACGGCCCGGGTCGATCGCGCGGAGCGGCTTCATGCGCGGCGCTAGCTCGTCCGGCGCGCGTCGACCGCCGCCATCAGGTCGCTGGCCTGCGCGACGGCGTAATGCCGGTCGGTGGGCGCGACCTCCGACACGAGTTCCGCGAGCTTTTCGCCGTAATGGTCGAAGAGCGCGTCACCGGATTTCATCCCGCGCCACAGCGGCAGTGCGGCGTGCAGTTGGTACAGGGCGGCGTCGAGTTCCGAACGGCTGGCGGGCATGCGGCATTCCCGGTGCGCGGGTGGGCGCACAGGATAGGAAGCCTTTCGCCCGCGCGGGTTAGGGAAATGTTGCGCGTCGCGCCGTTCGTCGGGCGCGACGCGAATCATGCGCGTTACTTCTTCGCAGCCTTCGCCGGTGCGAGCGCCTTCACCGCGTCCAGCGTTTCCTTCACGTGCTTGTTCGGGTTGAGGTCCGAATACACGTGCGCGATGTTGCCCGACGGCGCGATGACGTACGACGTGCGGTCCGACCATTCCGGCTTCTGCGCCAGGATCGCGTCGTACTGCTTGGCGATCTTCGCGCCCGGATCGGCGGCGACGGCGAACTTGCCGCCGCAGTGTTCGGTTTCCTTCGAGAAGTCGGCCAGCTGGTCCACGTTGCCGGCGGTCACGCCGATCACGGTGGCGTGCGCGGCCTTGAACTGGTCGATGGCCTCGGAGAACAAATGCGCCTCGAGGTTGCAGCCCGAGGTGTGCGCGGCCGGGAAGAAGTACACGACCACCGGGCCCTTCTTCAGCGCATCGGCGAGCTTGAAGTTGAACGGCTTGCCGGCGAGGTAGGCCTGCGCGCTGAAATCGGGCGCCTTGGTGTCGACCTTCAATGCCGCCAGCGAAGGCGCGGCGAACGCGACGAGGCCGACGGCGACGGTCGCGGCAAGCTTCAGGACGGGGTTCATCGGGGTTCCTCTCCTCGGGGGCAGGTGCGGCGGAGGATAAGGCATGCGCAAAGGCGCCGCCCGGGGCCCCGTCATGAACCCCGCGCAGCGCCTCGACGTTCCATCGTCCCGCGCTACTCCGTGAAGCCCACCACCGTCTGCGCCTGGCTCGCCATCGTCGTGACCGCTTGCGTCGTCGCCGAGCTCGCCGAACGCCAGATGATGTTCGCGCCCGTGGTGGTGTTGCGCCACAGGATGTCCGCGCGGCCGTCGCCGTTGTAGTCGCCGGAGCCCACGACGCGCCATGCGGTCGCCATCGTCGTGACCGCCTGCGTCGTCGCCGAATTGGCCGAGCGCCAGATCAGGTTCGCGCCGCTGGTGCTGCGCCACAGGATGTCGCTGCGGCCATCGCCGTTGTAATCGCCGGAGCCCACGACGCTCCACGCCGTCGTGCGCGTGGTCACCGCCATCGTGGTCGCCGAATTGGCCGACAACCAGATCAGGTTCGCGCCGGTGCTGTTGTCGCGCCACAAAATGTCGGAACGCCCATCGCCGTTGTAGTCGCCGTTGCCGACGACGGTCCACGCGATGGTGCGCGTGGTGACGGCCTGCGTGGTGCTCGACAACGCGGAGCGCCAGATCACGTTCGCGCCGGTGCTGGTGTTGCGCCACAGAATGTCGGCGCGCCCATCGCCGTTGTAGTCGCCCGAGCCCGCGACGATCCACGCCTGGCTCGCCATCGTGGTGACGGTCTGCGGCGTCGACGACAGGCCGGACCGCCAGATCGCGTTCGCGCCGGTGCTGGTGTTGCGCCACAGGATGTCGGAGCGGCCGCCGCCGTTGTAATCGCCCAGTCCCACCGCGCGCCACGCGACCGCCAGCGTCGTCACCGCCTGCGGCGAACCCGATGCCGCCGACAGCCAGATCACGTTCGCGCCCGTGCTCGTGTTGCGCCACAGGATGTCGGAGCGGCCGTTGCCGTTGAAGTCGCTCTTGCGCACCGCGGGCGTGACGGTGATGACGCCGGACATGCCGACGCCGCCGGCAGCGCCATGCCGTTCGCAGTGGTAACGGATGGTGCCGGCGGTCGGGAACGTCACGGTCGCATTCCATGCCGCACTGCTGAGGTTGCCGTTGCCGCCTGCGCCATCGCAGCCATTGGCGCACCGGAAGCCGGTGATCGCGCCCGGATCGGACGCGACGTTGTGGATGCCGCCGTTGTTGTGGAACGTGATCGTGTCGCCGGCCGCGATCGTGATCGTGGCCGGCGTGAATGTCATGTTCGTGTTCGCGTTGACGACGTGGTTGGCCGCGAACGCCGACGTCGACAGCAGCAGCCCCGGCACGACCACGCACCAGGCGCGGAGTGTGTGTTGTTGAGTTCGCATGGCGCACCTCGCCGACTCGACCACAGTGGCCCCGATCTACGCAGATACCGCCCCGGGCGGCATCGGTTCATCGCGGACTGTAGGCCGGTCGGACGCGGCGTGCTTCCGTAGAACTACTGGCGCGTCAGCCCTTCACCGCGGCATCGAGCGCGGCGATGTCGATCTTGCGCATCGTCATCATCGCCTTGAAGGCGCGCGCGGCCGTGTCGCCGCCCTGCTTCATGTACTCGGTGAGGCGCTTCGGCGTGATCTGCCACGACAGGCCCCAGCGATCCTTGCACCAGCCGCACATGCTTTCCTGCCCACCGTTGCCGGTGATCGCATTCCAGTAGCGATCGGTTTCCGCCTGGTCGTCGGTGGCGACCTGGAAGCTCACCGCTTCGTCGAACTTGAATTCGGGTCCGCCGTTCAACAGCAGGAACGGTTGGCCGAGGATCGTCATCTCCACCGTCAGCACGTTGCCTTGCTTGCCGGCGGGGTAGTCGCCGGGGGCGCGCATGATGTCGCCGACGTGGCTGTCGGGGAACGTGGCGGCGTAGAAACGCGCGGCGTCTTCGGCGGTGCCGTCGTACCACAGGCAGGGCTGGAGCTTCGGGATCATGCGCGGCCTCCTGGCGTTCGGTTGAGCGGCGGAGCCTACCGCAGGCCCGTTAAGCCTCCGCGTAGAGGACCTGGGTCACGCCCGCCCATGACTGATGGGCCAGCGGCCGCGGCCGCTTGCGATGGCAGACTCGCTGCTTTGCCGTTCCCTCGGGGGGAATCCATGAAGCGCATGTTGTTGGCGGCCGCGGCCGTCATGCTGGTCGGCGGGCTGCACGCCGAAGAACGCGTCGACCTGGCCATGACCAGCAAGATCCGCCAGGAAGCTTTCAACCATTCGCAGGCCATGGCGCTGCTGGATCACCTGACGGAGCAGGTCGGGCCCCGCCTCACCAATTCACCGGCGATGGTGCAGGCCAACGCGTGGACGCGTTCGAAGTTCGACGAGTGGGGCCTGGCCAACGTGCACGACGAGGCCATGGCCGAGCCCTTCGGCCGCGGCTGGGAATTCCATTCGGCCGACGTGGAGATGCTCACGCCGCGCGCGTTCCCGCTGCATGCGTTGCCGAAGGCGTGGACGCCAGGCACCAACGGTCCGATCGAAGGCGACGTGGTCGCCGCGAAGATCGAGAAGAAGGAAGACTTCGAGAAGTTCCGCGGCAAGCTGAAGGGCAAGATCGTCTTCCTCGGCGAAGCGCGCGCGTACAAGCCGGGCGAAAAGCCCGACTGGGATCGCGAGACCGACGCCACGCTCGACGCGATGAAGGCGCTCGCCGTCCCGGCCGACCAGAAGCCGGGCGCGCGCGAAGAAGCGCGCGAACGCCGTCGCCAGCGCCTTGAGTTCGCGCCGCAGCTCAACAAGTTCCTCGTCGACGAAGGCGCGATCGCGTCGGTCACGCAGAGCGGCTGGGACAACGGGATCATCCTGTTGTCCGGTGGCGGCTCGCGCAAGGCCGGCGAATCCGTCGGCGTGCCGTCGCTGTCGATGGCCGCCGAACACTTCAACGCCGTGATGCGCGCGCTCGACCGCAAGGCGCCGGTGCGCCTGCGCATGAACGTCGATGCGCGCTTCACCACCGACACCGACCAGCCCGCCTACAACACCATCGCCGAAATCCCCGGCACCGGCCCGCACCGCAACGAAGTGGTGATGATCGGTGCGCACATGGATTCGTGGCATGCCGGCACGGGCGCGGCCGACAACGGCGCGGGCGTGGCGGTGATGATGGAAGCGATGCGCATCCTGAAGGCCGTCGGCGCCAAGCCCGACCGCACGATCCGCGTCGCGCTGTGGACCGGTGAAGAGCAGGGCCTGCTGGGCTCGGCCGACTACGTGTCGCGCCACTTCGGCAAGTTCGCCGACCCGGCCGATCCGAAGGAAAAGGCGATGCCGGTGATGCTGCGCAACCCGCGCGGCAAGTTCGAGCCGGGCAGCGACTACGGCAAGCTCGCCGCGTACTTCAACCTCGACAACGGCGGCGGCAAGATCCGTGGCGTGTACGCGCAGGAAAACATGGAAGTCGCGCCGATCTTCGAAACCTGGCTCAAGCCCTTCAACGACGTGGGCGCCACCATCGTCACCCAGCGCAACACGGGCAGCACGGACCACGTGTCGTTCGACACGATCGGCCTGCCGGGCTTCCAGTTCGTGCAGGACGGCCTGGACTACTTCACCAACGTCCACCACAGCGACCTGGACGTGCTCGACCACATCGTCGCCGAAGACCTGAAGCAGGCGTCCGCGATCGTTGCTTCGTTCGCATACAACGCGGCGACGCGTCCGGAAAAGCTGCCGCGCAAGGCCGTGTCGGCCGAGTAAGCGCCACACCGCCGGGCGGCTCGTCGAATGGATGAGCCGCCCGGTCTGCGTTCCGCGATGAACCGATCCGCGGATCGCCGCTACTGACACCTTGGCACTTCGCCCGCGCCCTGCCTCCCTCGCAGGGCCGGGTCGATGCCGCAAAGGAGAGGTGTCATGAAGCAACTCAACACCATCGCGGTCGCCCTCGCGATCGCTGTTGCAGGCTTGTGCCCGGCCGGCACGCGCGCACAGGACGCATCCCCCGCGATCTCGGTGAAGCTGGTGCCCGTCGTCGACAGGCTCCACCTGGTCACCGACATCAACGTCGTCGGCAACTGGGTCTTCATCTGCACGCAGCCCGGCGTGCTGATGCGGAAGAACCTGGCGTCGCTCAGCACGCACGATGCGTCGGTGTTCCTCGACATCCGGCCGAAGGTCGGCATGCTCGGTGCGCGCATCCCGGCCCTCGCCGGGTTGGGTTACCCCACCCCGGGCACGTACGACGAGCGTGGCTTGCTCGGCTTCGTCGCCGATCCCGCCTTCGCGACGAATGGCCGGTTCTGGATCTGGTATTCGAACATCGGCCAGTTCAGCAATCCGCCGAACTTCTTCCAGTGGACGGTCTCCACCACGCAGCCCTGGAACATGGCGCGCTACGACCACGTCGATTACCTCGACGAATACAAGGTGGTGGACGGCGTGCCGAAGTTCATGCGCACGCTGCTCAAGCTCAAGCGGCCCTACTTCAACCACACGGGCTTCCAGTCGCTGGTGTGGTCGCCGGAGCACAAGACGCTGGTGCTCGGCCTCGGCGACGGCGGCAGCGAGTACGACCCGAACAACATCGCGCAGGACGACCGCCAGTTGTCGGGCAAGCTGATCAAGATCGACCTGGCGAAGCTGGCGGGCATGGACTTCCGCAACACCGCGCCCGTTGCGACCTTCGCCGACCTCGCCGCGCGCGGCGTGCCGGCCGATGCGTTCAAGACGCTGGTGAAGGGCCTGCGCAATCCGAGCAAGGTGCACTACGAGCAGACCAGCGAGCCCGCGGGCGACGGCTTCCGCTGGATCAAGTACCTCGCCAACACCGGGCAGGACACGATCGAATTCCTGCATGGCTTCGATCACTACGGCATCAACTTCGGGTTCCGCGCGTGGGAGGGCAACTTCCCGACGTCGCTCGCGGCCACGTCGGACGATCCCGCGCGCACGATCATGTACGCCGTGGAAGCGACGCACCTGCCGAACTACTACCGGCCGCTCGTCGTGTACTCGCACCTGGATGCGGCCACCAACCATCCGCACGCCAACACGGGGTCGGCGTTGTACCTCGGCGACAGGATCCCCGGCCTGAAGGGCGACCTGGTCTTCATCGACTGGATCACCTTCGACAAGTCGCCGCCGCAAGGGCAGCTGATGTACGCCAGCGTCAATCGCGCGAAGCTGCAACGCGCCAATGCGGTGCACGTGTTCAACGTCGACCTGTCGGCTGCGGGCCTGACGTCGACGCAGCCGTTGTTCTTCACGTCGATCAACACCGATCCGGCCGGCAAGCGGCTCTTCGTCGGTGGGTTCAAGGACTTCCAGTTCGTCGTGAACCAGCGCCAGGCGGTGGGCAGCACGGGCCTGGGCGGTGCGTTGTACGAAGTCGTTCCGAAGTGAGCGACGGTGCGTGACGCAGGATGGCGATCATCGACGCGATGATCGCCATCCGAACACTCATCGCGCGGGATGCATTTTCCGCACCGCGGGCACGAGTTGCGCCAGCAAGCCGCAGGCCGCGAGCAACCACACGATCAACGCGCCGCTGGGCAGGTCGAACACCGCCGACAACGCCAGGCCGAGCACGTAACCCGCGATGCCGATGATGTAGGCCGTGATCAGTTGCTTGCGGCTGCCGTTGCCGCCCACGGTCGCGAGCGCCGGGATGATCAGGCTGGCGAACACGAGGTACACGCCGACCAGCTGCACCGACACGGTGATCGCGATCGCGAACGCGCCGTAGAACGCCAGGCCCGTCAACGTGTTGCGACGCCACCATACGAACGCGAGCAGCAACGCCGACAGGAGCGCGGCAGGCCACAACTGGTCGTAGCTCACCCACAGGATCTGGCCGACGAGGAGGTCCTTCAGGTGTTCGCCGCCTTGCGGGTTGTTGGCGAGCAGCAACAGGCCGCCGGTGGCCGCGAGCACGAACAACGTGCCGATCAGCGGTTCCTGCAGTTTCGGCCAGCGCTTGTCCGTCCATGCCAGCAATCCCGCACCGGCGAGCGCCGCCACGGCGGCGGCGATCTCCACGCCGTAGCCGTGTTCGTCGACGCCGAGGTACTGCGCGAGGATCACGCCGAGCGCGGCGACCTGCGCGATCGCCAGGTCGATGAAGATGATGCCGCGCGACAACACCTGCCGCCCGAGCGGCACGTGCGTGGACAACACGATGAGCCCCGCGACGCACGCAGGTCCGAGGATGCTGGCATCCAGGCCGTCGAGGTTCATTTGGCGGCACCCAGCAGCTTGTCGATCGTGGAGTCGTACATGCCGAACAGGTCCTTCGACTGCGCATCGCCGCCGACGGAGAACGGCAGCACGACGACGGGCACGCCCGTGCGATCGGACAACCAGTGCGCCGGCTTCGGATCCTGGTAGGCGGCGGCGATGATCGCGTACGTGCCCGCGGCCTTCGTCGTCGCGATCAGGCTCGACAGGTGGCCGCTGGTCGGCGGCACGCCGGGCTTCGGCTCGAGTGCGCCGATCTGCTGCAGACCGAGCCACGTGTTGAGGTACACCCAGCTGATGTGGTGCACGACGACCTTCTTGCCCTTCAGCGGCGCGGCCTTCGCTTCCCAGCGCTTGATGGCGGCCTGCCAGCGCGTCGAGAAATCCGCGAGGCGCTGCTGGTACACCGCTGTGTTCGCCGGATCGAGCACGATCAATCGTGCATCGAGCGCCTTCGCGATCTTCAGCATGCGATACGGATCGAGCTGCACGTGCGGATTGCCGCGCGGATGGATGTCGCCGTTGGCGCGGTCGAGCGCGGTGGGGCGTTCGAGCGTCTGCACCTGCTCGCTCGCCATGAAGTACCCGTTGCCGCTGGCCACGCGCGAGTTGCCGGATTGCTTGAGCAGCTGCGGCAGCCAGCCCACTTCGAGGTCGCTGCCGGTGCAGGCGATGAGGTCGGCCTGGCGCACCTTCGCGATCAGGCTGGGCTTGGCTTCGATCTGGTGGACGTCCTGCAGCGCGGTGGTGCCGACGCTGAGGTCGACCTTGTCGCCCGCAAGTTCGGTGACCATCGCGCCCCATTCGGGTTCGCAGGCGAAGACCTTCGGCTTGGCGAAGGCGGGCACGGCCGCGAGGCCGAGGAGGAGGAAGCAGATGAGTTGGCGTTTCATGTCGGTTGACCTCGCGATCAGAATTTGTGGGCGCCGTGGGCGCCGAACGTGGCCTGGTATTGCAGGCTGATGATGTTGTCGGTGTCGGCCGCGTTCGGGTAATCGCGGCCGAGTTGCAGGCGCAGCAGGCTGAACTCGCTGTTGCGCCACGTGAGCATCACGCTGTGGCGGAACGGATCGAACGGGCTGGCGAACGGCCCGCCTTCGTCGGCCCACAGGCGGTCGTAGCGATAGCCGGTTTCCCACGTGCGGTTGATGCGCCAGATGCCTTCGACGTACGCGCCCTGGCGTTGGCCGTTCCACGGCTGGTCGAGCGTGGCATCCACCGGATCGTGGTAAGCGCCGTCGCGGTCTTCGTGGAAGTACTCGCTGCGCACGGTGACGCCGCCGTCCTTCGTGTTGCCGCCCGGCGCCCACTTCCAGGTGAAGTCGGCCAGGTACAGGTTTTCGTCGCCGCGGAAGCCATCCTCCGCGCCATCGGTCTGCGAGCGCAGCATCGACACGCCGGCGAGCCATTCGTTGTCGGTGCCGACATCGCCGCCCGCGTGCGCGAACAGCGTCTTGACGCCCGCGCCCGCGTGCCCTGCCCCGCCGCTGGGGAACGCATCGCCGCGCAGGATTTCGCCGCCGACTTCGAAGAACACATCGGTCGGCGCCACCCAGCGCAACTGCACGCCATCGTCGCCGTACTGGTTGCCGAGGAACGCCTGGTACGCCAGCGGACGATCGGAGAACGCGTCGGTGTGCGCGTGGTGGCTGTTGAGGTACCCGATGTTGGAGAAGAACCGGCCGGCGCGCAGCGAGAAGCCCGCGGGCATCGCGGTGGTGTCGATGTACGCCTCTTCGACGCCGAGCTTGTCTTGCCCGTCTTCGTTCTCCACCGACAGCGTCACCTGCCCGTAGAACTTGTCGTCGATGTTGGAGGAGAACGCGAACTCGCTTTCGCCCAGCGAGAATCCCTGCGGACCGGGACCGGCGCCGCCGGCGAGCGGGAAGCCCGCGCGCAGGTAGTTGTCCGGGTTGAGCGAGTGGTACGCGTAGCTGCCGTTGAGGATCACGCTGATCGCGGGGTTGAACGCGTTCGGATTCGAGGCCGCGTTGTCGATGGGCGGCGCGGCTTCTTCCGCAGGCGCTTCGGCTTGCGCCACCGGCTGCGACGCGTTGGCCTTCATCGCTTCGATTTCGGCGCGCGCGTCCTGCAAGGCCTGCGCGGTGGCGGCCTGGGCGTCTTCGAGGGCCTTGATCTTCGCTTCGAGCGCGGAGACCCGATCGGTGGGCGCCGCGTCCTGCGCGAAGGCGAGTGCGGGCGAAAGCGCGGCGACGACGGCGCACGCAAGGAGGGAACGACGCCATCGCGACGTCGTTGGCGATGGACTGGAGCACGACACGTCGGCGGCGCGCGCGCGCACCGACAGGCAAGACGGATTCACGGGGAAAACCTCCGGAGCGGATGGATGACGGGATGGGCTGCGCAAGGGCAGCCGGAACGCGCGTCAGGCGATCGGAGGCCGGAACGGTGAAGTCGAGGCGTGGGGCTCGATGGCGAACGCTTCCATCGGCGGCAACGCGATGCGCGGCGGATGGATGAGCGTGAAGGCGAGGACCGGCACGACCGGCGTGAACGACGGGCTGCCGCCTTCGTACCAGTTGGCGCCGTGCGTGTGCTTGCTGCCGGACTGCCCCTGGTCACCCGGATCGTCGCGGTCGCCTTCGAAGTGCACGGTGTGCGTGCGATCCACCGACGCCAGCAGCGCGTGTTCGATCGAATGCACTTCGCACATGAAATGCATGACCGGGGTGATCAGCAGCCCCAGCACCAGCAGCGCCAGCAAGCTGGCGCGCAGGGAGCGCTGGAGGCGGCGGAAGATCATCTGCCCGAGGGTAACGGACCCGCTCCGGGCGTGACAACGCCCGGAGGTCATCGCGGGGATGCGGGGTGCGTGAATGTGGCTACAGCGTCCCGGTGATGGGCGCCAGGCGCGCCGCTTCGGCCGTGCACTTCGCGGGATCCGGGGCGGGGGCGGCGGCCAGTTCCTTGCGCGCGGCTTCGACATCGGCGACGAACGCGGGATCCGATTGCAGGCGCGCGAAGGTCCCGGCGGCGACCGTGCGGCCCGCGAGGATGTCGCTCTGCCAGTGCGCGTTGCAGACCAGGCGGCTTTCGCCGAACGCGCGTGCACGGGCCAGCAACGCATCGGTGCGCGCGGGTGCGACCTGCACGAGGATCAGGCCCCACGTCCAGCCGATCGCGGTATGCCCCGACGGATACGAGCCATCGTTGCGCAACTGCGCTTCATCGCCGGGCGTGCACGTGGATTCCTTGTAATGCACGAACGGCCGCTCGTGCTGGTAGTGGTCCTTCGCGCGATACGTCGAAAGGCCGGCATCGACCAGCGTGCGTTGCATGAGCAGGTAGAGGCGCGGCGTGGCGGCCGGCGTGATCGTTTTTCCCAGGGCGCAGTCGAACGCGGTGGGCGCGTGGGGGAAATGGAGGTCGGCGTCGGCGGTCGCGAGTGCGCCGCGCGGTGTGCTGCGCAACGTTTGTGCAGTCGCGTGGATCGCTTCGTCCTGCGCGAACGCGGGCGATTTCGGATCGGGTGGCGGCGGCACGAGCGCAAGGCTGTCGGGCAATGCGCGACCGAGGTAACCGGCCGGCACGCCGGGTTTCAACTCGGGCACCGGCGCGACGGCGGCGGGCGGCGGCGTGCGTTCGACGGCACTACCCGCGCACGCCGCGAGCGCGCCGAGCAGCGTGCACGACAGCAGGGCGTGCACCGGACGCACCTGGATGCATGTCTCGACGTGTGTCGTCGCCATGGCGCGGTCTCCTTGCACCCGGCACTGTCCGCCAGGCGCAAGGTCCGCGCGTCCGCAATATTTCGCGGACGCGCTCAGTAGAACTACGGAGCGCCGATGCTCAGCGCTTCGCGCGCTGCTGCTTCACGAACGTCTCGCGCACCGCCTTGTTCAGCAGCGCCGGCGGCAGCAGGCCCTGGTCGAGCAGGAAGTCGTTGAAGGCCTTGCGGTTGAAGTCGTCGCCGAGCGCCACCTCGGTTTCCGCGCGCATCTGCATGATGCGCGAGTAGCCGTAGAAGTAGCTGCCGGCCTGGCCGGGCGAGTTCACCGAGTAGCGATCGATTTCCTGCCGCGCCATCGCCTTCGAGAATCCGACCTGTTCGGTGAGCACCTTGAACGCGGTGTCGCGGTCGGTGAGGCCGAGGTTGATCATCGGATCGAGCATCGCGCGCGCGGCGCGCAGCAGGCGGAACTGCAGCGCGATCAGCTGCCCCTCCAACGGCTCGTACGGCACCATCTCGGCTTCGGCATACAGCGCCCAGCCTTCGACGTTCACCGAATTGAAGGCATACAGCGTGCGCGCCAGCGAGACGCCGCGCTCGATCATCGCGGTGAACTGCAACTCGTGACCGGGGCGGCCTTCGTGCGCGCTCAGCGTCCATGCGCCGGCGTGAAAGTTGAAGTCGTCGTACGGACCATCGGCGCCGGCGTTGGGATTGCCCAGCGGCAGGACGAACGTGCCCTGCTGCCCCGTGTTGCCCACCAGCGGCGCCGGCAGGAAATGCGGCGCGGGCTGCGCGGCGTTCTCGGCCTGCGAACCCAGGCGCATCTGCATCGGGCGGTTGGGCAGCGTCACCACGTCGTGCTGCGCGATCAGGCGGTCGAGTCCCGGCATCACGGTGTTGCGGTAATACGGCTCGACTTCGTTGTCCTTCAGCTGCGTGCGCTTGAGCGCGCGGATCACGCCGATGTAATCGGTGGCCGCGATGCCCTTTTCCTTCGCCACCAGCGGCGCGAGTTGCTGCATCGCGTTGCGGGTTTCCATGTACTCCAGCTGCGCGCGTTCGATCAGCACGCGCGGATCGATGTCGATGCCGTAGTTCTTCAGCGCCAGCGCATACAGCGCATCGGGCAGCTTGTAGTCGGTGCGCGCGGTGGGCAGCACGGCGGCCTTCGACCACGCGGCGTACTCGTCGAGTTGCTTGTCCAGCGCGGCGAGCGCCGAGGCGGCCTGCGCGTCCAGCTTGTACTTCACGAACAGGTCGCGGATGCCTGCGCGGTAGGTCTGCACGTTGTCGATCGACTGCTGCACTTCGATCTGCGTCGGCTGCACCAGGCCTTTCTCGCTGCGCTCGTCGTAGCGCTGGCGCGCGAGCGTCACGAGCGGCGTGGTACCCGGCGCGACGCCGACGTAACGCTGCAGGCGCAGCACGGCGCTCGCGCGGCGATCGGCCGGCGTCTGTTCCGACAGCAGCGACTGGATGCCCGAGAAGATCGTCTGGCCCGCGTCGAACCACGGACGCGTCATGCGCTGGTTGATCTCGCTGGCCTGAATCTGGTCGTCCGCGGCCTGCACGAGGATCGCGATGTCCTGCTTCACGTTCGGGTCGGTTTCGGTCGCGGCCTTCGCGAGCAGGTCGGCCTTCGCCTTCGCGGTGGCTTCGCGGAAGCGCTGCGGATAGCCCGGGCCAATGTCGGCCACCTTGTCGTCGTAGCCCGGGATGCCGAAGAACGACACCGTCTCCGGCTGGAACGGCGCCTGCGCGAGGATGAGGATGTTCGTGTATTCGTTGCTGCGCGCGACCCACGCCGGCGGGGCCTTGGCCGGGGCGGCGCTGGCGGGTTTCGCCTGTGCCTGCGCGAGGACGGGCGCCGGCAAGGCGAGAAACAGGGCAACGGCAACCGCCAGCGTGAGCGTCTTCATTCGGATCTCCCCTCGGGTGAGGCGCCACCCTAGCCGGCCGGCGTGATGACAATCCATGCCCCACAAGTCACGTGGCCGTGCGCCCGGGGTTGGCGCGTTTGCCTGCGGCATGCCCCAGCGAATCGCCCGGCGCCTGCGCAACCACGACTGGATCGGCGCGCTCATCGAGCTGGCGATCGTGGTGGCCGGCATCCTGATCGCGCTGCAGGTGAGCAACTGGAACCAGGACCGCAGCGACACCCGGCGCAAGCACGCTTACCTCTCGCGCATCGTCGCCGACCTGGACACCGACCTGCAGGTCAACGGCAACCGCGATCGCTTCCTCGCGCAGGTGCGCGCGTACGGCGAACAGGCGCTCGCGCATGCGGAGACCGGCGCATTGGTGGAAGGTTCGGCGTGGAAGACCGTGCTTGCCTATTTCCAGGCGGGCCAGTTCTACGCGTATTCGCGGGAAAGCAACACGTTCGCCGAAATGCGCGACGCCGGCGACCTGGGCCTCATCGCCGAACCGCGCGTGCGCAGCCAGCTCGCGTTCTATTACGAATCCAACACCAACCTGCTCGCGGACAGCATGATCATGAACCTCGTCCCGCAATACCGGCAGGACATCCGCAGCGTCACGCCGATCCCGGTGCAGGACTACATCTGGACGCATTGCTTCCAGCTGTTGCCGGGCAGCGCGCGCGACCAGCGCATGGTCGACTGCCCCGCGCCCATCGACGAGGCGCACGCACGCGCCATCCTGGCGAGCTACGCGCAATTCCCCGAACTCGCGCGCGAACTGCGCTTCTGGCTCTCGAGCCAGCGCATCTCGTCGCTGACGACGCCGGAAGACCGGCGCGATGCGACGCAGCTCAAGGCGCGGCTGGAAGCGGAGTTGCGCTGAGGCTACCCTGCGCACGGGCGCCGGTCGGGGGACCGCGCAGGGGATCACGATGATGCGACTCGTACGCGCGACGCGACTCTGGTGTGTGCTTGCCTGTGCGTTTGCCGCCGCGCCTTGCGCTGCGTGGACGCCGCCGGCGACGCCGCCGGGGGAAACCTGCGAATCACTGGACGCGTGCGTCGCGACGATGCGCGTGTTCGTGCGCGACAAGGACCCGGCCGAAGTGCAGCACTGGAATGCCGCCGGGGTGCTGGCCAAACGCGTCCTCACGTTCGCGGGCGCGCAAGCGCGATTGGTCGAGCTGCTGGCGGATCCCGACAAGCGCATGGCGGACCTGGCGTCGACGGCACTCGTCGCCGGACCCGCCGTCGACCCGCGCTTCCTGCCGCAACTCGTCGCGGCCCTCGACCGCGATCTCCGCAACCTGCCGATCGCGCTCGGCTCGATCCATACCGACGAAGCCGCGCGTCACCTCGTGCGCCACTACATGGCGAGCAATGCCTATCCGGGGGGCGCCGCCGCGGAAGGCGTGAAGCGCGAGGGCGCGCTCGCCGTCCCGCATCTGGTCGAAGCGACGCGCAACGCGCGATGCTGCGACCACGCCGACGCCGCGCGCCTGGCCGGACTGCTGCACGAGATGCAGGACAAGGCCGCGGGTGCAGCGCCCGGCCTGATGGCGATCGCGAACGATGCCGCGAGCTCCGACGCGTTGGCGGGCGACGCAGTCTCGGTGCTGTCGGCGCTGGGAGTCCACGCGAACGCGATGGCGCCCCAACTTGTCGCGTTGCGTGCACGACGTCCGGCCATCACGGACGCGATCGACTCGGCCCTGGTCGCGATCGGCGCGCCCAGCGGCGAGATCCTTTCCAGCCGGCTGGGCAAGGCCAACGCGGAGGAACGCGAATGGATCCTGCGCGACATCGCGCGCGCCGGTCCGGCGGCGCGCGGCGTCGGGCCGGATCTCGTGCGGATGCTCGCCGACGCCGATCCGGCCGTGCGCCTGCAGGCGGTGGATGCGATCGGCCGCATCGGTTACACGCAGGGCGTCGATGCACTGGTGCCGCTACTCGACGATCCGCGCGATGTGAAGTTGAACTGGACGGCCGCGGAGGCGCTCGGACGATTGCAGGCGCCGCAAGCGATCCCGGCGCTCGAACACACCGCGGCATCGCACTGGTATCCCGACGTTCGCGACGAGGCCCGGCGCGCCATCGACGCGATCCGGACAGGCACTGCGGTGGAACAGGACGAGTTCGCATGGACTGTCGACCAGCTCGGCGCCGACGCGGCCTGCGATGTCGTGGACGTGCGCGTGGCCGAACCGGGACGCCGCGACAAGCTGCGCAGCGAGCGCGACGACGCCGCGTTGAAGAAGCTCGCCTACGCATCGACCGTGGTGGGTTATGGCGCGGCGGAAGGCACCGCGCCGGTCGACGGCATCATCCACGTGACCGAGCAGAACATGGTGCGCAACGAAGAACACATCGAGCAGGTGCCGTCGGTCGGGCTACGTGTCGACGGTGGCTGGCTGGTCGGCGGCGATCGCGGCGAATGGGGTGGCGAGCTCGTCTTCTTCGGCGACGACGGCCTGCGACAGACGATCCGCGACGGCAACATCCAGGGCCTCGGACGCATCGGCGACCGCATCGTCGCGGCCGGCGGCATCGCGCACATGACGCTCAACGACGGCATGTTGCTCGACGTGCGTCGCGGGGACGATGGGCGATGGCAGGCCACGGCCTGGCGGGGGCTTCCGGGTGCGCCCCGGGACCTGTTGCGCGTGGATGACGACACGTCGCTCGTGCGCACGCAGAGCGGCGACATCCTCGTGGACGCGGACGGCACGCTGCGCCTGGCGCGTTGCAAGACTAAGCGCCGCTGACGGGCCTGCGCGCGTCCAGCGCCTCAGGCATCCCGCGGCAATACGGTCAGCACGCGCGCGATGAACAGGTGGTACTCGCGCAGGAAGTTGCGCAGGAATTCCTCGGTCGAGGCCTCCGTGACTTCACCGCTGTCCGTGATCAGGCCCGGCTTGAACTGGAGGTAGGCCTCCACGGTGTTCATCAGCGGCGAGTTGCAGAAGCACAGCACGCTGCGCAGGTGTTGTTGCGCCACCGCGGTGCCGATCGCGCCCGGCGAGGTGCCGATCAACGCCGTCGGCTTGCGCGCGAACGAGTTGGTGCCCCACGGGCGGCTCGCCCAATCGATGGCGTTCTTCAGCGCGCCCGGGATCGAGCGGTTGTATTCCGGCGTGACGAACAGGATCCCGTCGACCTCGGCGATCGCCTGCTTGAAGGCTTTCGCGACCGGCGGATAGTCCGCGTCGTAGTCGTAGCTGTAGAGCGGCAACTCGCGGATCGGGATTTCCTTGAGCACGAGTTTCGCGTCCGGGGCGAGCTTGGTCAGCGCCTGCGCGAGCAGACGGTTGATCGAGGCCTTCGCCAGGCTCCCCACCAGGACACCCACGGTGTACGTCGACATCATCCACCTCCTGCGGGCGCTTGCGGCGCCACGCGCCAGATCGTGTTCGAAAGATCGTCCGCCACGATGAGCGCACCGCGCGGATCGACGGTCACGCCGACCGGCCGGCCGCGCGTCATGCCATCCGTGCCGCGGAAGCCGGTGACGAAGTCGACCGGCGGGCCCGCGGGCCGTCCATCGCGGAACGGCACGAAGACGACCTTGTAGCCGACGGGGTTGTGCCGATTCCAGCTGCCGTGTTCACCGACGAACACGCCGTCGGCGAACCGCGCGCCCATGGACGGCATCGAGAACGCCACGCCGAGTGCCGCGACGTGCGAGCCGAGGCCGTAATCCGGACGGATCGCCGAGGCGACTTTTTCCGGATTACCGGGCTGCACGCGCGGGTCGACGTTCTGGCCCCAGTAACTGAAGGGCCAGCCGTAGAAGCCGCCTTCGCGCACCGACGTCAGGTAATCGGGCACGAGGTTCGGGCCGAGTTCGTCGCGTTCGTTCACCACGGCCCACAAGCGGCCCGTGCCCGGCTGGATCGCCAGTGCGGTGGGATTGCGCAGGCCGGTAGCGTAATTGCGGTGCGCGCCCGTCGTCGCATCCACTTCCCACACGCGCGCGCGATCGAGCTCGGCGTCCATGCCGCGCTCGGTGATGTTGCTGTTGGAGCCGATGCCGACGTACAGCAAGCGCCCATCCGCGCTGGCGGCGAGCGACTTGGTCCAGTGGTGGTTGATCGCCGACGGCAACTCGGTGACCTGCACGGGCTTGCCGCTCGCGTGCGTTTGCCCGTCGCGGTAGTCGAACTTCAGCAACGCATCCTGGTCGGCGACATACAAGCGTCCCTCGACCAGCGCCAGGCCGTACGGTGCGTTGAGGTGATCGGCGAAGACGGTCTTCAGTTCGTACTTGCCGTCGCTGTCCGCGTCGCGCAGCAGCGTGAGGCGGTTGCCGCCTTTTACGGGGCTGGTGCCTTTCGCCTTGATGCGCCCGGCGACGAAATCCTTCGGGCGCAACTTCGGTTCGTCGGCACCGCCGCGGCCTTCGGCAACGAGGATGTCGCCGTTGGGCAGGATCAGGGTTTGCCGCGGGATCGCGAGATCGATGGCGATGGCGGTGATCGTGTATCCGGCTGGGACCGCGGGACGCGCGTTGCCCCAGGCCGCGGGACTCGCGATCGCCATGTCGGGCAACAGGCCACTTTGCTGTTCCGGGAGCTTCGGGTTGGCGCCGACCTGCGGCACGTCGGGATCGGTGCCGCCGCACGCACCCAGCAGCGTTGCGGAAACGAGAATGGCGAGAGGCTTCATGCGGTTCATGGCGTGCTCCTCCAGCGATAGCTGGTGAAGCCGAGCCACGTCGCGATGCAGGCCAGCACGAACACCACGATGGACAACACGAATCCCGTCGGCATCGTGGCAAACGCATCGCGCGAGTGCACGAAGGCGTCGATCAAGCCGAGCACCCACAGCACCAGCACGACGAGCAAGGCGATGGGACGAAGCCCGCGACGCCGGTCGGCGCGCAGGAATTTCGCCACCTCGCACAGCAGCGCGAAGCCCGCGAACACGAGGCCCCCGGCGATCAGCCAGATGGCGAAGTTGACCCACTGCACCTGGTAGCTCGTGGTGTAGGCGTAGTCGCTCAGCACCGCGCCCAGGAACAGCGGCACCATCGCGGACAGGAAGAAGGCGTGCGCCGGGTGCAGGGGCGCGGCGTGCGTCGGCTCGGCCGTTGCGGTGACCATGACAGGATTCCTTCGAAACGCGAGGTCGCTTCGCGCTGCCACACCTTCGGAGCGACGGCGTGTACGAGGTGTGTTGGCACGCGCATCCCAACGGATGAGCTGACGGCGCGGCGCGCAGGCCAGCGGACGATCAGCGGACGCACGATCCTTACCTTCGCGGCTCCTTCCGGAACCTGGAGTCCGCCATGGCGATCTTCGAATCCATCACGTCCTTCTTCACCGACGACGATGCGGCGACGACCGTCGCCCTCTTCAACCATTCACGACCGCACGCGCGCACGCCGGTGTTCGTGTGCCTGCCGGCGATGGGTGTCGCCGCAAGCTTCTACACGCCGTTCGCCGAAGCGCTTGCAAAGGCGACCGCGGGCGTGGCGGTGCTCGCCGACCTGCGCGGACAAGGCAGCAGTCCGGCGCTTGCACGGCGCGGTGCACAGTTCGGATACCACGAGATCGTGGCGCAGGACATTCCGGCGTTGCTCGATGCGATCGCCGCGCAGTTTCCCGGGAGGCCGCTGTACCTCGTCGGCCATAGCCTCGGTGGCCAGCTCGGCAGTCTTGCGGCCGTGCACGCAGCGCGCCGGTTGTCGGGCTTGATCCTGGTGGCGAGCGGCACCGCGCACTATCGCGCGTGGCCACAAGCGCTGCGGTGGCGCGCGCGCATGACGGTGCAGGCCGTGCGGTTCGTGTCCGCGTTGTTGCCGTGGTATCCGGGCCGATTGCTGGGCTTCGGCGGCGACCAGCCGCGTCGCTTCATGGCCGACTGGCGTCACAACGCCAGCACCGGCCGGTATCGCATCGCCGGCAGTAGAATCGATTACGAGGAGGCGCTGCATGACGTCGCGTTGCCCGTGCTGTCGGTCGAACTGCGCGACGATCCCGTGGCGCCGACGGGCGCGACGCGCGAACTGCTCGCGAAGCTTGCGTCCGCTACGATCACGCGGCGCCGGATCGACGGCGTCACCACCGACGCACCGTGGCGCCGCCACTTCTCGTGGGCCCGGCATCCGGATGCGGTGGTCGCCGAGATCGTCGCCTGGACGTGCGCACGATCGCGCCGGGTCGCCAACGCGTGTGTCGAGCGGGACGCGGCATGAGCGTTGAGGCCGCGGCGCATTCCGCGCTTCGCGTGCTCGGCCCGGTGCGGCTGGAGCACGCAGCGGGTGCGTTCGAGCCCGGCGCGCGCCGCGAGCAGGCGGTCCTCGCGCTGCTCGCTGCCGAAGCGCGTCCGATGAGTCGTACGCGCCTTGCGGCCATGCTGTGGCCGGACGCAGATGACGTCGACGCGCGCGGGCGACTGCGGCGGTTGTTGCATGCGTTGTCGCGCCACGTGAGGCACGACGCGTTGGTGGTCGATCGGCAGACCGTTGCGCTTGCAGGCGACGTGAGTGCCGACACCGATCTGTCGGCGCTGCGTCGCGCGCTGGCAGATGGCCTGTATCGCACGAACGAGGACACGGGCGAGGCGCGGCTAGCAGCCCTCGAGGAATCGGCGCGACTGGCCGCTGCGGAGTTCGCGGAAGGCCTGGTGCTCGACGAATGCGACGAACTGTCGGCATGGCTCGACCGGCAACGCGAATCGCTGCGCCAGGCGCGCGCGCAGGCGCTCTCGCAACTCGCCACGCGGCTCGAAGGCGCGGGACAGCACGCGCGCGCGCTCCACCATGCGCAGGACCTGGTCGCGATCGATGCGTTGAACGAAATCGCGCAACGCCAGGTCATCCGGTTGCTGGCCGCCGTCGGACCGCCGCACGCAGCCTTGCAACAGGTCGCGCGCTTGCGGCAGGTGCTGCACGACGAGCTCGGCGTCGAACCGGAAACCGAGACGCAGCAGCTCGCCGACGAAATCCACGCGCGCGAAGCCGGCGCGACGCCGCGCGCAGAGACGCCAACGCCCGTCGCGGTGCGCTACACGCGCAGCGGCGATGTGCACCTCGCCTACCAGGTGGTCGGCGATGGGCCGCTCGATGTGCTGCTCGTGAGCGGCTTCGTTTCGAACCTGGAGCAAGCGTGGGAGCCCGGCGGGCCGGCGGACTTCCTGCACGCAATCGCGCGGGACTTCCGGCTCATCCTGTACGACCGGCGTGGGGTCGGGCTTTCGGATCGCACCGTCGATCCCGCCGACACGTCGGTGAGCAGCGCGGATTCGCTGGCGATCCTCGACGCGGCGGGCAGTCGCCGTGCACTCGTGTTCGGCGTGTCTGAAGGCGGGCCGATCGCGATCCGCCTGGCCGTCGAGCATCCGGAACGCGTGGCGGGCCTGGCGTTGTGGGGCACGCTCGCGCGCGGCACGTCCACGCACGATTACCCGTGGGCGCTGACGGCCGCGCAATACGACCGTTGGCTCGATGCGCTCGTCGCGCAATGGGGACGGCCGGTGGCGCTCGACACCTTCGCGCCGGACGACGCCAACGATCCGGTGCTGCAACGCTGGTGGGCGCGGATGCTGCGCCTGGGATCCAGTCCGCGCTGCATGCAGGCCGTGCTGCGCACGCTCGCGCTGAGCGATGTGCGCGCGTTGCTGCCGCAAGTGCGCGTGCCCACGCTGGTCATGCATCGCACGGGCGACCGCGCGGTGCGCGTCGGCGCCGGCCGCCAACTCGCAACCGCCATTCCCGGCGCACAGTGGCGCGAATGGCCCGGCACCGCGCATTGGTGGTGGCTGGGCGAGACGGCGCCGATCCTCGAGGCGATCGCGGAGTTCGCGAGAAGATTGTCGAACCACGTCGCGCGCTAGGGGAAGCGATTCTCCTCCCCTGCGCCGTTGGATCAGGCCATCAATTTCGGCAGCACGAACGCGAAGGCCGCGCCCGTGGCGACCGCGACGAGCGCGAACCACCACAGCACCGCACTGACCGCGCGCAGGCGACGGCACGCCGCCGCGGCCGCCGGATCGGCGGGACACGGCAACGATCGCGCGCGCCACGTCATCGCACCGGACAGGGCGAGCATCACCGTTGCGGTGCCGAACACGAGCGCCTTGTGCTCCGACAACCAGATGAGTTGCGGCACCGCGGTGACAAGCCCCGCCAGCGCCGCACCCGCGCCCAGCGCCACCATGACGGCGGGCAGCACGCAGCACACGAGCGTGCCGGTGCTGGCGAGCAACGCCAGCGCGGCGACACCGACGTTGCGCTTGAGCGGTGCGTTCGCGACGACGTCACTCATGCGTGCCCATGCCCGGCATGTCCTGCATGGCGCCGTCGTGGTGGTGCTTCGCCGGATCGGCCTTCGGCTGCGCCTTCTCGTTCGACACGCGCGCGCGGATCGCCGAGATCGGTTCGTCGGTGCGGCGGATCGTGACGAGCTTGTAGCCGGCATCGGTGATCGCCTTCTTCAACGCGGCGTCGTCGATGTCCTGCCCGCCCTTGAGTTCGACGGCGACGATGCGGTGCTCGAGGCTGACGAACACGTGCGACGTGGCCGGGAATTCCTTCAGCGTCTTCTCGATCCCCTGCGCGCAGAACGCGCACACCAGGCCGTTGACGTCCATCTCGATCGTCTTCGCGAACACGCCCGGCGCAATGCCGATGAGCGCGGCGAAGAACAGGGCTTTGAAAATCTTCATGTGTGCTTTGTCCTTGGAAATCAGAAATTGAACATGGCCATGGCTTGCACCTTGCCGTCGGTCGTGGCGCCGAATTCCACCCACGTGCCGCCCTTGAAGAAGCGGACGAGCAAGGCGGTTTCGGTGCCTTCGGAGATGCCGCCGGTATAGCGGCGCCCCTGGACGACGAACCACGTGGCCAGCTTGTCGTAATCGTGCGCGTACGGCGCCCACCCGAGTTGCACGGTGTCGATGCGGTGGGAAAACCGGTCGCTATCGTGCAGGTCGGACCGGAACGACGAATACACGCGCCGCGTTTCGTAGTCGGCCTGGACGCCGACGTTGCGCGACAGCTCGGGTCCTTCGAAATCGTTGCCCGTCGCGCGCCCGAGGCCGCCCCACACGAAGACGTTGGCCTGCGCGTCCGGCAGGTTCCATCGCTTCGCGAGCAGGTTGGCGCGCAGGTAGCTGATGTTGCGTCGCTTCGCCCCGTCTTCGCTGTCGAGTTCCAGCCACCCGCCACCGACCGAATACCAGTAGCGCGGCGCGTAGAACATCTGCGCCTCATACATCGTGCCCGCGCCCCACTCCAGCATCAGCGTCTTGCCTTTCGCGAACGCGATCGGCTTCGCCGTCGCCGCCAGCGGCAACAGCCCGAGCAGCAAGCAAGCTGCCCAGCGTTCCAACAGGTTCATGCCATCGCTCCATGGAAGCCGCACGCGGCGGCGTCGGGCGCACGCAGCGCCCGCGGATCACTTCGGAGGGATCAGGCGATGGGCGGCCGGAGTGGCGTCTCGAGGACGCGCGAGGGCACGAACAGCACATCGATGGTGACGAAGCGATCCGGCACCGGAACGTGTGCGGAGACGCGCGCCATCGCCGGCAAGCACGCCGCGGCGCCCAGGCATGCCGCGAGGCTGCAATGCGCCTTCGCGCAAGGATCCGTGGCGGGCGCCTGCTGCATCGCGTCCATGTGGTCGCACGGCATGTCCATCGCCACCGCCGGCACGGCCGGCGCAGGGAGGCTGGCGATCGCCTCCTGCGCCGCGACCACGGGCGCCACGACCCCGGCCAGGCTCATCGAAGCGACGAGGACCAGGTGCAGCGCGAGGCGGGCGAGGTTGCGGAGCGGCATGGGCGGGATTCTACGCCCGCCAGCGAACCCGCAATGTGCGGCGGATCCAAAGCCTGCATCGGATGCTGCCTCACTGCTTCGGATTCAGACACGCCCCCAACAGCTCGAACTCCCCCACGACATGATCCACCAGGGCGCGAATGCGTGGGGTGTCGCGCATGTCGGAATGGAAGCCCACGCGCACCCATCGCACCGGCGCCGGATGTGGCAATGCCACGCGACGCAGCCGTGGCTCCCGGTCCGCAAGCAGGCAGGGCAACACCGCCATTGCCACGCCATCGCGCACGGCCGCCATGTGTGCGCGCAACCCATTCGAACGCAGCACGATGCGCGCGTGACGCGCCAGCGCCGGCAACCAGGCTTCGTGCGGCACTTCACCCGCGGCGCGATCGAGATAGACGAGGCGGTGACCTTCAAAGCCGTCGCCGACATCCGGCGTTCCATGCTGTTGCAGGTATTCCGTGGATGCGTAGAGCGCATAGGCGACTTCGCCCACGCGACGCTCGATGAGGTTTTCCTGTTCGAACGATCCGAAACGAAAGGCAAGATCCGCCTCGCCGCGGGCCAGGTTGAACACACGCGTCCCGTTGATCAACTCGATCTGCACGCCCGGATGTGCAGCGCCGAACCGCGCCAGCATCGGCGCGATTACGTCGTCCCCCAGCCAGTCGAGGCTGGTCACGAGGATCTCGCCGCTGAGCCCGGTGTCGCGCGCCGCCACCTGCCGCTGGATCGAAAACGCGCCCGCGTCCATCTGTTCCAGGCCGCCGACCAGTGCGAGCACCAGCGCCGTGGGCCGCAACCCGCCAGCCTCGCGATCGAACAGCTTCGCCTGCAGGCTGCGTTCCAGTGCGTCGAGCCGGCGACTCACCGTTGGCTGTGTCGTGCCCAATGCGCGCGCGGCGGCGCTCAGCGTTCCGTGGCGGACGATGGCAAGCGCGACTTTCAGGTCATCCCAATTGATCGACATCGCATCTGTCCATACGGTTTTGAATGACGGGCATACCGCATCGTTGACTGCGTTCGCGATGGGCGCTGCCTAGACTATCCAGCATTCCCTGGCGATCCCACCTGCCGTTGCGCACCTTGACGAGAAGCCCATGCTGCAGATGGACCATCTGATCCTGCGCGTCGCCGATCCTGCAGCCTCCGTGCGCTTCTATCGGCAAATCCTGGCCCTGGAACACGAGCGCGCACCACCCTTCGAGGTGCTGCGCATCAACGACGATTGCGTGATCGATCTGCTGGCCGAAGCGCCGAAGGACACGATGCACCTCGCCTTCAGCCTCGGCCGGCAGGCGTTCGACACCGTGCGCGAACGGCTGCAGGCGTCCGGCGTTGCCTTTGGCAGTTCCGCCTTCGTCCGCGACGGTCGCGTGGCACGCCAATACGGCGCACGCGGCTGGGGAGACGCGTTGTACTTCCACGACCTGGACCACCACAACATTGAAGCAAGGACCTATGACAAATCCTGACGCTGTTGCCGGGCCCGAGAGCGTGGCCCCTGTTTTCCCCGATTTGCGGGGCAAGGTGGCGGTCGTGACCGGTGGCTCCCGCGGGATCGGCGCCGCCACCTGTCTCGCGCTGGCGCGCAACGGCGTGCGCCTGGCGATCAACGGGCGTGATGTCGCGGCCTTGCAGGCCAGTCTCGCCGCCGTCCAGGCACTGGGCGTGGAAGCGATCGCCGTTCCGGCCGACTGCTCGGACCTGGCGCAGGTCGAGCGCATGCGCGACGCGGTCCACGCGCAATTCGGTGCACCCGACTTCGTCCTGGCCTTCGCCGGTGGCGGTACCGGCAAACCGGTGCCGGTACAGGACGTCAGCGAGGAAGATTGGCGCTCCAGCATCGACAACAACCTGACGTCCACGTTCTTCACCATCAAGTGCTTCCTGCCCGGCATGCTGGCGCGCGGCAGCGGCGGCATCCTGACGATGGCGTCCGCGGGCGGCCGCATGGCGTCGGGTGCACCTGCGGGCTATGGGGCGGCGAAGGCCGGCGTCATCATGCTCACGCGCCATCTGGCGCAGGAGACCGGCCCCGGAGGCTTGCGGGTGAACTGCATTTCCCCGTCCGCAGTGCTGACGGAGCGCACGCAAGCGACGCTTCAACCGGAACGGCGGGCGCAGATGTTGCGCGCATTTCCCCTGGGTCGCCTGGGTACGCCGGACGACATCGCCGAGGCATCACTGTTCCTGCTCAGCGATGCCTCGTCCTGGATCACCGGCATCGTGCTCGACGTCGCCGGCGGACGGGTGATGGTGTGACACCGATGGGTCAACGAGAGGGCAGCGCACACGTCATGGGCGATATTGCGACCTACCTTGAACGCAACTTCCGCACTGCCCCGCAGTTGGCAGCGGACTGTTCAATCGCACCTGATGCGCTGTACCGGCTTGTCGACGAACGACTCGTCCCTGCGCCCTCGTACTCGGTCTCCGCGGAGGGACGCCTGCTGTCCAAGGCATTCGGCGAATTCCCGGCGGGCGCGGCAACACCGGGCGATTACTTCCATCCCGCGAATGCAACCTGGGTTGCACGCGCGCTGGAGGCCCGCGAACGACTCGGTGCCCGCGAAGCGCATCACGCGCTGAAGGCGCGATTCCAGCACAACTTCGCATTGGCCTTGCGCGAATGCGATCGCACCATTTTCCGCCTGGCCGACAGTTTCACCGACGCAGGCCAGCTGCGCGCGGAAGGCATCGGGGCGCGGACCGCGGAAGCCTGGGAGGCGTTCCTGGACGGGATCTACAGTCTTTGTGTCGCAGACCCGTCGTCCGAAATGTCGATCGCGCGGAAGGAAGTCCTGCAGGAGGCACTCAACACGTTGAGCAACGACGAAGGCGAATGGTCTTCGGCAGAGGGCAAGGCGCGCGTGGGCCTGCTCATCGACCAGTATGCGCAGGCAGCGATGCCGTTCTCGCCGCTGGAATATGCACGCAGCAGTCGAAAGCGCCTGGTCGATGACCTGCGCGAGAAACTCGGCGCGCAGTAGCCATGGCCTCGACGTCGCCGCCGATGGACACCATGCAACGCAAACTGCTGATCGCCATCGTCATCGCGACGCTGGTGGCAATGGCGCTTTCGGTCGTCGTCCTGGCGATCGGCGGCCGTCCCGACCCGGTCGCGCTACGCGCGGCGGCCACCCTACTGGATGGTGCGTGGCGATTCCACACCGGTGACGATCCCCGCTGGGCGGATGCCGACATGGACGACGCCGGATGGCAGGTGATCGACATGACACCGTTGCCAGGCAGCCATGACGGCGACGTGGGACTGCCCGACTACGTGGGCGGCTGGATGGCGCACGGCCATCCCGGGTATCACGGCTACGCCTGGTACCGACGCGCGGTGACGGTGCCCGCCGCGCCGGCCACGTGGGAGATCCTCGGCCCCACCCTGGTCGAGGATGGCTACGAACTGTATTGGAACGGCGAGCGGCTTGGCGGATCGGGCAGGCTCGGTCTCCATCCACGCGTCGTGGGAACCCGTCCGCTGCGGTTCGTGCTTCCCGCAGGTGCGGCGGGAACCCGCGGCATGCTGGCCATCCGGACTTACATGCTGCCCGGCACCGCAGCCAGCCCGGACGGCGGCGGCATGCACAGCGCGCCAATCCTTGCGCCGCAGGCAACGGGCGTCGCGCTTCACCGGGCGCAATGGGAAAGGACCATTGCGGGTTACGTCGTCGACGTGATCGAGCCGATCGGCATGCTGGCGCTCATTGGCCTGGCGCTCGGCTGCTGGCCGCGCAGTCGCCGCAAGGGGTTCCTGGTGTTTGCGTGCATTGCCCTCGCACTCACCGCAGCGAGGCGACTGAACAATGCGATCGTCGCGTCGACCGACCTGCAGGCCCTGACGACCTATGCGCGCCTCGCGTCGGTCATGTGGGCGCCGACGATGGTGGCTTGGGCGCTGGCGTGGAACCGCTGGTGCGTCCCTTCGCGGCGAAGCATCGATGTGCTGGCCGTCGTGCTGGGGGTTGTCGGACTCGTCGGCGTCCTGATCGATTCACCCCATTGGACAAGCGTCGCCCGGTTCGGCGCGATCGTGCTGTTCGTCGTCATCGCCGTGCGAGTGATCCGCGAAGGCCCGACACGCGTCCTGGCGCTTTTCGCACTCGCTTCGGTCGTGGCCGGGCTGTTCGGCGGCGAACTGCTGGATCCCATCGGCGTGCCGGGCATCTGGTTCCCCTTCGGCATCGGCGTGTCGCGAACGCAATACATCTACGCCATCGGCATCCCGCTGCTGGGCTTGCTGATCGTGCGCAGCATGCAGCCAATGGCTAATGCGTCGATGACGCCTTAGCCGCGATCGTGTTACGGAATCGGGGCTGTGGAACCGGCCCGAAGCGGACGCCGGGTTGCGCTGCCTCGCACCATCACGGCAACGCGCCGCCGCGCCATTCACTCGCGCGCGCGCTGCCCGCGTTTCCCCTCGTTTCCTTCCGCAGTCTCGCGAGCGTGCACGAACTCCGGGAATGTCTCCGCCAGCGACGCCGTGTCCGGCAGGATGTAGAACACGCCACCCCGCTCAAACGTGGGACGGATGACCTGCTCGTAGAACTCGGGCGAGACGTTGATGCAGCCATGCGTGACGCGGTTGTCGCCCGGCGAAGGCGATGCCAGGCGTTCCACGCGTCGCTCGGCCGGGACACCCGTCGCCGTCGGGTGGATAGAGATCGCCGAATCGTAGTCCACCCACAGCACGCGTCCGGCGTCGACCGATGGCCCGAAACCGCCCACGAAGCGCCCCGCGGGCGTCGTGCGATCACGGCCGGGAATCTCGCGAAGCGCAAGACCGGCGATGCCGGGGGCCACGTGATCGCCGATCGCCGAGCCGAAGAGACCCGGTGCCGCGCCGCGAAGCCGGCCGTCGCCGCCGAACACCAGGATCTGTGCGGAGGCCTTGTCGATGACCGCGAACGGATAGCCCTGACTGTCCTTGGACGCGACGACCCAGCCCGCGAGCTCGATCACCGTTCGGGAGACCTCCTGGCCACGCGGAAGCTGGTCGACTGCCGCGACCGGTTGCGCGACGACCTCCTGCGCGCTGGCGACGCCCAAGCTCGCGATCGCGAGCGTGAGCGCACCAGCAGCGGCCAGAACCGTTCGTCGCCCGTTGGTCAAGCGATCAACCGCGCGGCTTGCGTTTCGGCGCCGTTTCGAGCGCCTGGACACGGCTCTCAATGGTATCCAGCCGTTGGTTGGCCTGCTGAGCCGATTGATTGGCCGCTTCGGCGCTCTGGGCGGCGCCCTGCACCTTCGTGTCGAGTTGATCCAGGCGCGAATTGATCGTCGCGAACTCATCGTCGTAGGTGGCGCAGCTGGCAAGACCCACGGTGGCGACGATGGCCAGGCCGAGCGTACGCACCATCGCGAGAGGTTGCTTGGTCGTCAACATGTCCAATCCTCCTTGTTCGGGGAATTGGAATATAGCGGCCTTTTCGCCGCAGCCATGGCACGCATTTAGAGAACGTTGGATTACGTGGATGGCGTGTGAAGGTGTGGCCGCTGATGTGTTGCCGAGCGCGACTCCCGCGACACTCGCACCCAATCGATCGGTATCGAGAGTTGCGAGGTGGTTACGGACCTCGCCGCGACTACACCGCGGGAGGACGCTACTTCGCCAGCTGCGCGCGCACGGCCGACAGGAAAGCCGCATCGGGCTCCGGCCCCACCTGCTCGGTGCGCGCGACGATGCGCCCTTTCGCGTCCAGCAGGACCAGCGCGCTGGTGTGGTTGAAGTTGCCGTCGGCCAGTCGGCGATAACGCACATCGAGGACGCCGGCGATCTTGCGCACGTCGGCTGGCGCAGGCGCGGCGACGAGCCAGCGCGTCGTGTCGATATTGCGCTTGGTCGCCGTGTCACGCAGCACGGCCGGCGTGTCGCGCGCCGGGTCGAGGCTGATCAGCACCACGCCCACGCGTTCGCGTTCGGCGGCCGGCAGCGCGTGGACGACGGCCTTGGCCGACTCCACGATCAGCGGGCACATGTACGGGCAGGAGGTGTAGAACATCGCGACGATGCGCGGCTTGCCCTCCAGCGCGCGCCAGTCCTGCGTCTTGCCGCGTGCGTCGGTGAGCGGCACCGATAACTGGTACACCGAATCGGCCGGCCGCGCTGCAGGCGTGCCGGCCTGGGCTGCGCCGATCGATGCAAACAGCAGCGCGACGCAGGTCGCCATCGCCCGCAGGTGTTTCATCGAACACTCCTTGCACACCTGAATCCGAGGTTGGCCGTGGCATCGCGTGCCTCCAGCGACGAAAGCATCGCAACGCGCATCAGCACCACGTAGTTGTCGCGGTCGTCCGTCGACAGCGCCCCCGCGCCGCAGAACTTGTTCCGATCGGCATCGCCCTGGTTGCGGTCGTCGCCGGAGACGAGCAGCGACGCGAAGTCGTCCGTCCATTCCCACACCAGGCCATGCATGTCCTGGAGCCCGTAAGCATTCGGTGCCTGCAATCCTGCACGCGGAAGCGCGGCGTCGGACGGGCGCGATTGCCACGCGAGGATGCGTTCCCGCCACGCGGGATCGTTGCGCGCATCACGGCGCGTTTCGTCGGCAGCCGCCGCGTATTCCCATTCGTTCCAGCTCGGCAACCGCGCGCCGACCGACGCGCAGTAGGCGTCGGCGGCGAACCAGCTGACCCAGGTCACCGGTTGCTCCGGCAGTGCGCGATCGCCGAGCGTGGTCGGTCCCTGCCAGTGTTCGAGGTACCGGCCCTCGGCAAAGATCTTCGGTGCGCGACCACGCTGCCACTCCGGGTGCGCGCGCACGAACGCGAGGAACTCGCCGTTGGTGACCGGCTTGCGCATGAGCGAAAACGGCGCGATCCGGACGCCCTGCTTCGCATCCTCGTACGCGAGCGCAGACTTGAACGTGCCACCGGGCAGTCCTGCGTAGCCCGGCGCGGCGTTGCCAGCCGCCACCGCGAACGTGGCAAGACAGGTCAACGCCCACGCGCCGGCGACCACTGCACGCATCTCAATGTCCTTCGGACGCCGTGGCGGGCTTGGCGGCGCGCAAGGCGGTTGCTTCTTCCTTGGTCACGCGCCCACCCGGATTGCCCCAGCTGTTGAGGACGTACGTGGCGATGTTCGCCACTTCGTCGTCGGTGAGCTGGCTCATCGGCGGCATGTTGGAGTTGTACTCCTTGCCGTTGACGGTGACCTTGCCGACCAGGCCATGCAGGATGATCGAAGGCACGCGCTTCGGGTCCGCTGCGATGAAGTCCGAACCCGCCAGCGGCGGGAACACGCCCGGCATGCCCTGCCCGTTCGCCTGGTGGCAGGTCGAACACGTGCCGGCAAAGAGGGCTTCACCTGCCTTGACCTGGTCCTCGGCCGTCAGCGCGCCGGTCTTCGCGGCCGTCGTGGCCTGGCTCACGGCCGAAAGGTTCGCACTGGCGCGGTCGCCGATGTACATCGCATCGACTTCCTTGCCGGAGTAGATGTCCTTCCGCTCGGGGCCTTCGGCTTTCAGGATCGCGAGTGCGCCCTTGTTGAACGCGCGGAAGATCGAATGATCGACGAGCACGTAACTGCCCGGGACCTCGATGTGGAAGTCCATGATCGCCGCGCCGCCCGCGGGGATCAGCGTGGTCTGCACGTTCTCCTGGAACCGCGTGCCGCCCTCGAACCACACCTTGTCGAAGATCTCGCCGATCACGTGGAAGCTCGAGACGAGATTGGGACCGCCGTTGCCGACGTACAACCGCACGGTTTCGCCGGTCTTCGCCGTGAGCGCCTTGTCGCCGGTGAGTGCGCCTTCCATGCCATTGAACAAAACGTACGTCGGACGCTCGTCGATCGCCTTCTCCATGTCGAAGGGCTGGAGGCCTTTCTCGCGGTACTTGCCCGTCGTGTAGAAGTCGCCCTGCATCACGTAGTACTCGCGGTCGACCTTCGGCATGCCTTCCGGCGGTTCGACCAGGATCAGGCCGTACATCCCGTTGGCGATGTGCATGCCCACCGGCGCGGTCGCGCAGTGATAGACGAACAGCCCCGCATTGAGCGCCTTGAACGTGAAGCGCGAGACGTGGCCCGGCGCGGTGAAGCTCGATGCAGCACCGCCGCCCGGTCCGGTCACGCCATGCAGGTCGATGTTGTGCGGCATCTTGCTGTGCGGCATGTTGCGCAGGTGCAACACCACCGTGTCGCCTTGCCGCACGCGGATGAAGCTGCCCGGCACCGTTCCGCCGAACGTCCAGAACGTGTAGGTCACGCCTTCGGAAATCGGCATTTCCTTTTCGATGACATCCAGTTCGACGATGACCCGCGCGGGCGTCTTGCGGCCCGTGGCGGGCGGCACCATCGGCGGCGTCGTCAGCACCGCACGGACATCGGGGCCCTGGGGTGGGCCGAGGTCGCCCTTGAGCGAGCCACCGGATTCGGTGGCGACGGGCTTTTCACCATCGACCGCCTTCTCCTTGCCGCCGCAACCTGCAGCGGCTGCAACGCAGGCAGCCACCACGAAAACGCGTGCGAAGCGCTTGATCATCTCCCGACTCCTTGTTTGCTGGCGGTCGTCAGAACGGAACAGACATCGCGTGCGGCGCCGGAATCTCGTCCGCGGCTGGCGCACTCGCGGATCGCGGAACGGATGCCTCTGCAGTAGCCACCAGTCCGGCCACGGCAAGCGCGGCGGCGAGCAGCAAAGCAGAGACAAGCGCATAGAGGGTTACGTCTTTCATGGTGTTTCCCCGGTCATCCGTTGGAAGGAGATTTGCGGGCGTAGTCTCTGCCCGGTGCGCCGGGGTGGCCCTGACCTGGATCAAGCGCAAGCGGCTTTGCAGGGCGGCACGATGTCCCTTGACCTGGGTCATGGCCGAGGCCAGGGGGAACGGCGAGATTGCCGCCAACTCCCTGTCCGGACGGCCTGGATGAACATGTTCCGCGGTGGCTGTGCACTCCTCCTCGCCGTACCGACCCTCGCGTGCGCGCAGGTGTCGGCCGAGTGGAACGTGCGCCTGCGCAACGAGCACGTGGAGGACCACGCCTTCCTCCACGACGCCGACGCCACGACGTTGCGTCTGCGCCTCGGCGCGAAGTTCGTGTGGTCCGACGAATGGTCCGCGCTCATCGAGGGCGAAGGCATCGTGGCCGGTGGCGCGCACGACGATGGCGCCAACGGGCGCCGCACCTTGCCTGCGATCGTCGATCCCGAGGGCGCCGAGTGGAACCAGGCCTGGGTGGCGTGGAAGCGCGGCGGCAAGCAGGCAACGCTGGGTCGCCAGCGCGTGACCTTCGGCAACCAGCGCTGGGTCGGCAACAGCGGTTGGCGACAGAACGAGCAGACCTTCGATGCGCTGTCGCTGCAGTGGCACGTGCGCGACCAGCTCGACGTGCGTTACGCCTGGTTCGATCGCGTCCATCGCGTCGCCGGCGATCGCGCGATCGATCCGCTGGCGCGCGAACGCAACCTGTCGACGCATGCGTTCTGGCTGCAATGGGCGAGCGGTGCGACGTGGCAGTGGCAGGCCTTTGCGTTGTTGCACGACGACCTGGACGTGCGCACCGCCTCCACCGCCACCTCGGGCCTGCGGGTCTCGACGACGCGCAAGCCGCAGACGACGGGTCCGTCGATCGCGGCGGAATACGCCCTGCAACGCGACTACGCCGACAACCCGTTGCACTTCGCGCATTCGTACTGGAGGATCGAGCCGGCGTGGACGTTCGCGCAGGCCACCGGGCGACTGGGGTGGGAACACCTGGGTGGCAACGGGGCCCATGCATTGCAGACGCCGCTCGCCAGCCTGCACGCCTTCAACGGTTGGGCCGACAAGTTCAACGCGACGCCGCCGGGCGGCCTCGACGATCGCTGGCTCGCGCTCGAAGGCGCGGCGCGCGCCGGCACGCTCGAATGGCAAGTCGCCTGGCATCGCTACGACGCGGACATCGGCGGCGATTACGGCTCGGAGTGGAATGCGTCGCTCGGCTTCCCCGTTGGCAAGCGCGTCAAGGGGCTCGTCAAGTACGCGGACTACGCGGCGGACGGCTTCGCGCAGGATACGACGAAATTGTGGTTCCAGCTCGAGTGGTCGCGCTGAGCGCGTCGTCCAGCTCGGCCGGCAGCACCGGCGGCGCGATGCCGCGCTCGCGCAACCATGCGGTCGAGTACAACGTTTCGTCGTAGCGCTCGCCGCGGTCGCACAGCAAGCCGACGATGCTGCCGTGCACGCGGCGCGCGCGCATCCGCGCGGCCAGGCGCAGGCACGCGATGAAGTTCGTGCCGGACGAACCGCCGTAGCGACGCCCGAGCAAGCCTTCCAGCGCGTGCATGCCCGCGATGGAGTCCGCGTCCTCGACTTCGATGACGTGGTCCACGACCTCGAACACGAACCCCGGTTCGACGCGCGGCCGTCCGATCCCTTCGATGACGGTGCTGCGCGAGGCAGTCGCCTTCCGATCGCGCGTGCGCCATCCTTCGGCGAAGGCGCTGCCTGCAGGCTCGGCGACGCACAGGCGCGTCTGCAATCCGCGATAGCGCAGGTAGCGGCCGATCGTCGCCGACGTGCCGCCCGTTCCGGCGCCGCACACCACCCACGCCGGCTCGGCGTCGGGCTCGTGCGCCATCTGCGCCAACAGCGACTCCGCGATGTTGTTGTTGCCGCGCCAGTCGGTGGCGCGCTCGGCCAATCCGAATTGATCCAGGTGGCAGGCACCGCGTTGTTCGTGCCAGCGCGCGCGGTCGTGGACCGCGGCGGGATCGTCGACCAGGTCGCACGTGCCTCCCAGCGCGCGCACGTCGGCGATCTTGCGCGGCGCGGTGCACGCCGGCATCACCGCGACGAACGGCAGGCCCAACAGGCGCGCGAACCACGCCTCGGAGATCGCCGTGCTGCCGGACGATGCATCGACGACGGTCTGGCCCCGGTGCAGGCGGCCATTGCACAACGCATACAGGAACAACGAACGCGCGAGGCGGTGCTTCAGGCTGCCGGTCGGATGCGAGGCCTCGTCCTTCAAGTAGAACGCGATCCCCGGGAACGCGGGCAAGTCCAGCCGGAGCAAGTGCGTGTCGGCCGAGCGCGCCTGTTCCTGGCGCAGCGCCGCCATCGCGCTGCCGATCCACGCGCGCTCGGTCGTCATGACAGCCACCAGCGCACCATGCCGAGCGGATCGTGCGCGCGCGCCGTGGCGTAGATCGCGCCGAACGCGAGCAATGCCGCGACGTAACCGATCGCGCCGCGCCTCCGGTGGAGGCGCGCCTGCTTCAATGCGATGGTGCCCAGCGCGATGTAGGTGACGATCAGCACGAGCTTGACCGCAAGCCAGCCGTTGCCGAACACCGAGCGCGGCAACACGGTGAGCAACATCAGTGCAGCCGTGAGCAAGGCCGTATCAATGGCCCAACTCGTCCAGCGCACCGGCCCCGCGTACGGCCAGCGCGCACCGCCCAATGCGAAGCCGCCGCGCAACGCGAACAACGTGCCACTGAGCAGCGCGATGAACACGTGGAAGGCCTTGATCTGCGGATAGAACGCGATCATCCGGGCTTCCCGTCAATACGCGCGGTGACATAGATGCGGCCCAGGCGCGCGATCCACGGGACCAGCGCCACGATCCAGCCGATGGCCGCCACCACGTGCCAGCGCATCGGATCCGCATCGAGTTCCGAATACACGCGAACGATCGCCACGAGCTGCAACGTGCCGTAGGCGAACCACGCCGCCGCAGGCATCTGCAACGGGCGGCCCGAATGCCCTTGCGTCACGCGCGTCACCATCGCGACCAGCACGCTGCCGAAGAAGCCGATGAACAACGCGTGCGCCGGCGCGCGACCCAGCGTGAACTCGCCCGTCGTCGCATACACGAGGCTCTGCGCCGAATAGAGGATGAAGGTGATCGGCAACCACGCCAGCCCGATGAACAGCACGCGCAGCAACGCCGGTTGCGGGCCGATCGGCCACCACCGCACGCACATGACCACGGCGCAGGCCAGCAGGGGCAGGTCCGCGATCCACAGCCATGCGTAGGCGTGGAGGAGTTCGAGCCCCAGGTGCAAGGCAACGAACATCCACGCCGTCGCGAGCAACCAAAGCGGACGCCAGGGCACGTAACCGGCGACGGCATTGCTTGCGAAAAACGGAAACATGCGATGGGCGACGGTGAGGTACATCGGCAGCAGGAATCCGAACGTCCCGATCTTGATCGCGACGAACGCCCAGATCGGCGATGCACCCAGGACGAACGCCGTCCACGCGCCGAGCCCGACCGCACCCAGCGTGAGCGCGGCGAGGCAGGAACGCGCGTGCCACGTGGTGCCGCGTTCCCGTTTGACGAGCCAAGCGAGATTCGCAAGCGCCCACGTCCAGCCCGCGAGGGTCAGCGCCGCGCCGACCACGATCCCCGGGGACCATCCGCAGGCCCCGAGGAGCGTTGCGAACTGGCCGCCGAACACGCCGACGCCCACCGGGATGTAACGCGCGCGCCGCAAGTCGGGCAAGCCCATCCAGCGCGGGAACACCGTGAGCAGGAAGCCGAAGACGAAGCTCGCCAGCACCTGGTATTGCATGACGATCGCATGCAGCCAGCCGGCGTAGGGCGTGGGCTGCGGCATTCGCAGCCATTCGGACCAACGCGCGGAAACCAGCCACGCGGCCCACCACGCCATCGCCAGCAACAGGTTGCCCGCACCGATGAAGAACATCATCCGATGCGGGGCCTGGAGCAACAGGCGCGGCGAGAGGTTCGCGCGCGCCTGCGATGCGGCTTCGCCCATGCTTCAGCCCTCCCTGTCCGTCACGCCTTCCGCCACCGGCAGGCGCTTCGGCGCGACCCACAGGCGGAACATGAACCACGCCAGCGCCAGGGCGCCGACGCTGAAGATCGTGTCACCCGGGACGCGCATCCACACCAGCATGTCGACGATCGGCCGCTGCATGAACTCCGCCGAGCGCGCATACGCGTAGCCATGTTCGATGGCCGCGAGCAATTGCATGATGCCGAGGGGCAGCAAGGTGAGCAGCGCCATCAGGGACAGGCCGATGTTGAAGCACCAGAAGGCCACCTTCAACGCACGCGTGTCCCACGCCATCTGCCCCCGCAGCCCGCGCATGCAGAAGAGCATCAACGCGATGCCGAGCATGCCGTAGACACCGAACAACGCGGTGTGGCCGTGCAGCGGTGTCAGGTTGAGACCCTGCATGTAGTACAGCGACAGCGGCGGATTGATCAGGAAGCCGAACAGCCCCGCGCCGACCAGGTTCCAGAACGACACCGCGACGAAGAACAGGATCGGCCAGCGATAGCGCGCCATCCACGGCACGGCCTTGCCCAGCTTGAAGGTGTGGTACGCCTCGAAGCCGATGTAGGCCAGCGGCACGACTTCCAGCGCGCTGAAGCTCGCGCCCAGTGCCACGACGGCGGTGGGCGTGCCGACGAAGTACAGGTGGTGCAACGTGCCCAGCACGCCGCCGGTCATGAAGATGATCGTGGCGAACAGCACGGCCGTCGTCGCGGATTTCGCCTCGACCAGGCCCAGGCGCGTGAAGATCAACGCCATCACCGCGGTGGCGAAGACTTCGAAGAACCCCTCCACCCACAGGTGCACCAACCACCACCGCCAGTATTCGACTTCGGAGATGTGCGTGTGCTCGCCCCACATCAGCGCGGCGCCGAAGAACAGGCCGATGCACACGGTGGAGAGGAACAACAACGCGACGATCGCCTTGGTGTCGGTGCGTGGACCGCGCAACACCGGCCACAACGCGCGACCAACGAGGGTCAGCCACAGCAGCAGGCCGACGAACAGGAACCACTGCCAGAAGCGGCCCATGTCCGCGTATTCCCAGCCCTGGTGGCCCCACCAGAAATTCAGGTCGAGCCCGAGCTTCTGCATCACCGCCAGCCATTGGCCCGCGAACGCGCCGACCACGATGACCAGCAGGCAGACCCATAGCGCGTTCACGCCGAAGCGCTGGAACCGCGGCTCGTGGCCGGACATCGCCGGTGCGATGTACAGGCCCGTGCCCAGCCACGCAACGGCGATCCAAAACACCGCCAACTGCGTGTGCCAGGTGCGCGTGATCGAGTACGGCAGGATGTCCGAGAGTGCGAAGCCGTAGGCCTGCTGGCCTTCCACCTGGTAGTGCGCCGTCATCGCGCCGAGCAGGATCTGCACGAGGAACAGCGCGAGCACGACCCAGAAGTACTTCGCCGTGGCGCGCATCGACGGCGTCACGCGCAGCGCGGCCATCGGATCGCTCGCAGGAATCGCGTGCGGCTTCTCGCCACGTGCATGCGTCCGCGCGTGGTGCCAGCCGAGCAAGCCGATGCCCGCGATCAGGAACAGCACGCTGAAGGCCGACCAGACCCACATCGACGGCGGAGGCGTATTGCCCAGCAAGGGTTCGCTGGGCCAGTTGTTGGTGTAGGTGACTTGCTTCGACGCGGTGCCTGCTTCGGTCGCGACATTTCCGGCGCCCGGGCGCTCGGTGCCCGCGGCCCACGCCGTCCACCAGAAGAAGGCCGTCAGCGAACGCCGGTTCGCCGCATCGGGCACCGTGCCCTCCTTCATTGCGTAGGCTTCGCGCAATTTCGCGGTGGCCGGATCGTTGCCGAAGAGACTCTCGTAGTGCGCGGCCACGTTGGACAGCGCGACGACGCGCTCGCGCGTCAACGTGATCACGCCGTTGGACGCGTCGTAGGTATTCCGGCGAAATTGCGCCTGCAATCTTCCGCGCAGCGCGGCCTGCCGTTCGGCGGACAATCGTTCGTATCCGGCGCTGCCCTCGGCGCGCGCCCACTGGTCCAGCATCGCAACCGCTTCGCGATGCAGCCAGTCGGCGCTCCAGTCCGGTGCAACGTAGCCCCCGTGGCCCCAGATCGAGCCCAGCTGCATGCCGCCCATCGATTGCCAGACCTGGCGGCCGCGTTCGATGTCGTGGCGCGTGTACACCGTCGCGCCCGTGGCATCGACGACGCGCTCCGGTATCGGCGGCGCCGCACGGAAGATTTCCCCACCCGCCCACAGCAACACCGCGAACGACGCGATCAACAGCGCCGCCAAGCCCAACCACAGCTTCCGCGTGTTCTCCATAACGCCTCCCTTGAGTTTGGGAGACATGCTGGTCGCGGGCGCTCACGGCCGCCTTGACCCAGGTCAAGCCGCCGCGCCGCGGGACAGGTCAATTCCTGAGGACGGGCGCGGCCAGGGCGTGCAGGGCGTCGGCGTCGAGCAGTTCGAGTTCGCGGCCATCCACGCGCACCAGCTGCTCCTGGTGGAACCGGCGCAACACGCGGCTCACGGTCTCCGGTGCGAGGCGCAGGTAGTTGCCGATGTCGGTGCGCGGCATCGAGAGTTGGAAGCGGCGGGCGGAAAATCCCCGGGACTGCAGGCGTTGCGACAGCCCCACCAGGAACGCGGCCATCCGCTGGTCCGCCGACCAATCGGCCGCCAACAACTCCGCGCGGCCGATGTCGCGGCTGAGCAGGCGGAACAACTGGCGCTGCAGCCCGGGCATCCGCGCGGCGAGGACCGCCATCTTCGGGAACGAGAAGCGGCACAGCATGACGGTGTCGAGGGCGACGGCATTGCACGGGTAGTGTTCGCCGTCGATGCCGTTGAGGCCGATGATCTCGCCGGGAAGATGGAACCCGAGGACGTGTTCCTGCCCGTCCGGATCGACCACGTAGGTCTTCACCGTGCCCGCGCGCACGGCCGCGATGGCATCGAAACGATCGCCCTCGCGGAAAATGTGGTCTCCCGGGGCCAGCGGACCGTAATGCTCGACCAGCACATGGAGGTCGCCCAACGCACTCTTGTCCATGCCCTGGTCCATGCAGGCCTGGGAGAAAGCGCAGGTCGAACAGAAGTGCAACGCGTCGCCGTCGTCGGACAGCGTGCGTGCGTCGTTGTTCGGAAAGACGGCCGGCCTCATCGGGGAGCCATGGTACGCCGGGGGACGGTCAGATGGCGCGGGAGAAGCGCGGCTTCTCCGTATCGGCGGTCGCATCGAGGTAGTGGTCGAAGCACATGGCGATGTTGCGCAGGAACAGGCGACCGCGACCCGTCACTTCGATGCGGTGCGCTTCGACACGCACCAGTCCATCCGCGACCAACGGCGCGAGTCGCTCGAGACCTTCGCTGAAGTACGCGCGGAAGTCGATGCCGGCACGATCCTCGATCGCGTCGATCGCGACTTCGCCCTGGCACATGAGCGACTGGATGAGGCTCGCGCGCAGTTGGTCGTCCTCGCTCAGTTGCATGCCGCGGAACACGGGCAGGTGGCCCGAATCGAGCATCGCTTCCCAGGTCGGGAGATCGCGCGCGTTCTGGCTGAACGTATCGGCGACGTGGCTGATCGCGCTCACGCCGACGCCGACGAGATCGCTGTCGGCATGCGTCGTGTACCCCATGAAGTTGCGATGCAACCCCCCCTGCCCCTGCGCGACGGCGAGGTCGTCGCCCGGCAGCGCGAAGTGGTCCATGCCGATGTAGCGATAGCCTGCCTGCGTGAGGCGTGCGATCGCCTGCTGCAACAGGACCAGGCGCGCTTCCGGATCGGGCAGCGTGAATGCGTCGATCCTGCGTTGCGGCTTGAACAAGGCCGGCATGTGCGCGTAGCCGTAGGCGGCGACGCGGTCCGGCCGCATGTCGACCACCGTGTCCAGGGTTCGGTTGAAGCCGGCCACGGTCTGCTTCGGCAACCCGTAGATCAGGTCGATGTTGACGGAGCGGAATCCCTGCGCGCGGCACGCATCGACGACCGCGCGCGTTTCGTCGACGCCCTGGACGCGATTGACGGCCACCTGGACGTCGTGGTCGAAATCCTGCACGCCGAGGCTGGCCCGATTGAAGCCGCACGCGGCGAGTTGCGCGATGTCGTGCGTGTCGACGTGGCGCGGGTCGAGTTCGATCGAGATGTCGCGATCTGCACCCTGTGCGATACGGAAGTGCGTTCCGATCGTGTCGACCGTTTCGCACAATTGCGCCGGAGACAGGAAGTTCGGCGTGCCGCCGCCGAAGTGCACCTGGATCAGCTCGCGGTCGCGATCGAACAGGTCCGCCGCGAGGGCGATCTCCCGGTACAGCCGTGCGAGGTACGCGTCCGCGCGTGTCTTGTCGCGCGTGATCACGCGGTTGCAGCCGCAATAGAAGCAAGGGCTCTCGCAGAACGGGACGTGCACGTAGAGCGACAGGCGCCTGGGGATCAGGTCCCCGTTGCTCGACGCGGCGGCCTGGCGGAGTTCCCGCTCGCCGAAGCCGGCATGGAATTGCGGGGCCGTCGGGTACGAGGTGTAGCGCGGGCCGGGACGGTCGTAGCGGCGCAGCAGGTCGGCATCGAAAGCGAGCGTGGCGTCCATGGAAGGATTCAGCCCCCGCAACCGCCACAGCATTCCGACGGCAGTTGCTCCACGTCGCACGGCGCGACGAGCAGGCCGGCCATGCCGAGGGCGAGCAGGAGTTCCGCGTCGGGGAGCAGCGTTGAAACGCGCAGGCGCCCCGCGGCGTCGACGTCGATGAGCGCGGAGGGATCCAGGTCGTTGAGACGGTCTGCGATCCGGTCGAGGCTGGCGACGTGGCTCGAGGGCGAGATCAGGTACTGCATGGCGGCGGGTCTCGTTGAGGATGCGAGGATCCTCGGCGATGCCGCGCAGGTCGGCCCTGATCCAGGTCAAGGCCCCGACCGATGGCGGGCTCGGAGTCCGCGCCCAACCTGCTTGAACCGCTACGACAAGCGCGCGCCGCACGTGAAACCGTCGGCGTGATTGATGAAGGTATTTACGTAGCGCGGACGACGCACGCGCAAGTCATTGAATCGATGGTGGGCCGTGATGGATTCGAACCATCGACCAGCGGATTAAAAGTCCGATGCTCTACCGACTGAGCTAACGGCCCACAGGGGGTGACGCGGGTTGTAACGGGGCGGGATTCTAACTTACGTAGCGCGTGGGATCGGCGATGCCGGCGGCCGTGAAGCCATCCGCACGCAATCGGCAGGCGTCGCAATGGCCGCAGGCGCGGCCGTCGGCGTCGGCGCGGTAGCACGACACGGTCTGCGCGAAATCCACGCCCAGGCGCATGCCTTCACGCACGATGTCGGCCTTCGACATGCGCAGCAGCGGGGCGTGGACGCGGATGCCGGCGCCTTCCACGCCCGCCTTGGTGGCGACGTTCGCCAGGCGCTCGAAGGCTTCGATGAATTCGGGACGGCAATCGGGATAGCCGGAGTAATCGACGGCATTCACGCCGCAGAACAGGTCCGCCGCGCCCAGCACTTCGGCCCAGCCCAGCGCGACCGACAACATGATCGTGTTGCGCGCCGGCACGTACGTGACCGGGATGCCGGGGCCGCCCGCATCGGGCACGTCGATGCCGGCATCGGTGAGCGCGGACCCGCCGATCAGGCGCAGGTCGACCACGACGGTCTTGTGCGTGGCGCCCATCGCATCGGAGACGCGATCGGCGGCGTCGAGTTCGGACGTGTGGCGCTGCCCATACTTCACGCTCAATGCGTAAGGCTCGAAGCCCTGTTCGCGCGCGATCGCGAGCACGACCGCCGAATCCATGCCGCCCGACACGAGGACGACCGCCCGTTTCACCTGCGTCATCAGCGCCCCGGCTCGTCGCCCCACAGGGCCTTGTGCAATTGCATCTGGAAGCGGACCGGGAGGTGTTCTTCCACGATCCAGTCGGCGAGCGCGCGCGGCGAGACCTGCGCATGGCTCGGCGAGAACAGCACGTCGCACTTGTCGGCGAGCGCGTGTTCGCGCAGCACGTCGACGGCCCAGTCGAAATCGGCGCGGCTGCAGACGACGAACTTCACCTGGTCGTGCGGCGTGAGCAGCGGGAGGTTGCTCCACAGGTTGCGCGCGACTTCGCCGGAGCCCGGCGTCTTGATGTCGACGATGCGCGACACGCGCGTGTCGACGTCGCCGATGTCGATGGCGCCGGAAGTTTCGAGCGAGACGATGTAGCCGGCGTCGCAAAGTTTCGACAGCAAACCGATCACGCGCTTCTGCGCGAGCGGTTCGCCGCCGGTGACGCACACGTGGCGCGCGCCGTGGCGTGCGACTTCGGACAGGATCGCGTCGATGTCCCACCAGTCGCCGCCGTGGAAGGCGTACGCGGTGTCGCAGTACTGGCAGCGCAACGGGCAGCCGGTGAGGCGCACGAACACGGTGGGCCAGCCCGCATCGCGGGCTTCGCCCTGCAGGGACAGGAAGATTTCGGTGAGCTTGAGGCGATCCGCGGCGAGCGCGGAGGCCGCCTGCGCGGGCTGGACAACGGACATGGCGCGCATTTTACGCGCCCTGCCCGCCTGGCCGCGAACTCAGCGGACGCGGCCCAGCTGGATCGCGCGGAGGCGATCCTCGGCGGTGCGGGCGGCGTCGGTGCCGGGATAGCGCTGCGAGACCTGGGCCAGGGTGGCCTCGGCGGCTTCCATGCGCTTCAGGCCGTACTCGGCCAGGCCCACCTTCAGCAGGGCGCCGGGGGCCTTGTCGTGCGTGGGGTAGCGGTCGAGCAGCGCCTGGAATTGCGTGAGGGCGAGCTCGTAGTTCTGGGTGACGTAGTAGCTCTCGCCGAGCCAGTACAGGGCGTTGGGCGCGTAGGTGCCCGCCGGGTAGTCGGTGAGGAAGGCCTGGAATTTCTGGGCCGACTGCACGTAGTCGCCGCCGCGGAGGATGGCGAAGGCGGCTTCGTACGCGGTGCGTTCGTCGGCGCCCTGGGCGACCCGGCCGGCGTCGCCGCGGACGGTGGGCGCGCGGTCGGGCGTGACGGTGGTAGTGGGCGTGCTGCGCGGCGGCGTGGATGCGCGCGGCGGCGCCGCGGTGCTGGCCGCCGGCGCGGGTGCGGCGGAAGCCCCGCCTTCGAGGCGGTTGAGGCGCCCGTCGACGTCCAGGTACTGGCTGCGCGCGGCTTGCTTGAGTTGTTCGTTCTGCTGCTGCAGGTCTTCGAGCTGCGCCCGCAGGGCCTGCACTTCCGAGCGCAACTGTTGCACCTGGTTGAGCAGGTCGACGTTGCCCTGGTTGTTGGCGGCCTGTTGTTCGAGCGCGGCCACGCGGTCGGCGAGGCTGGCGCGCTGCGCGAACGCGGGCGCGGCAGCCACGAGGGCTGCCGCGAGCGTCGCAAGGACGAAAGTCTTGCGCATGCGTTGCATCACTTGGCGGTGTAGACGATCTCGACGCGACGATTCTTGGCCCAGCAGTCTTCGCTGGAATCGTTGCAGGTCGGACGCTCTTCGCCGTAGCTCACCACGGTGATCTGGCTGCCGGAACCGCCGTTGGCCTGCAGCGCGGAGGACACCGCGTTGCCACGGCGCTCGCCGAGGCCGAGGTTGTATTCGCGGCTGCCGCGTTCATCGGCGTTGCCTTCCAGCGACATGCGCGCGGACGGACGATCGCGCAGGTACTTGGCGTGGCAGGCCATCGCGGCCTGGAATTCCGGACGCAGCGCGTCCTGGTCGAAATCGAAGTACACGATGCGCGTGCGGAGGCAGGCATCGGTGTCCAGGTCTTCCGGACCGTAGGCGCCCGGCGTGGTGGCCGGTGCTTCGGTGACGGGGGCCTGCGTGGTCGGCTCGGCCGGCGGCGGGACTTCCTTGACCTTCTTGCTGCAGGCCACGGCGGCGGTGCACATGACGGCCACCAGCAGCGCCTTGCCGAAGCGGTTCTTGCCGATAGCGTCCAGGGAGATTGCGTTCATCGTCGTTCCTCGTCTTCTCGCAGGGGGATGGCCGGGATGGTCCGCGGCCAGGTTGGTTCGTGTCGCGGGAGTCTACGCCCGCCTGTTCAGCGGCGCTGTCGGAACGGGCCCCACGACGGTTCCTGCACATTCGCGCCATCGACCGGAAGGCGCGCACGCGCGCGACCATCGGCGGACACGGTGTACAGGACGCTGCGGCCGCCTTCCTTCGCTGCGTACAGCAGCATGGCGGCGTTCGGGGCGAAGGTCGGCGATTCGTCGAGCGAACCCGGCGAGAGCGGCGTCCAGCGTCCGCCGCCGAGGCTCGAATCGAACAACGCGATGCGATACGTGTTGCCGTTGCCCTGCGCGGTGGCGATTTTCTTGCCATCGGGGGACACGGTGGCGCGCGCGTTGTAGCTGCCCTGGAAGGTCAGTCGCGTGGCGCCGCCGCCCGCGGCCGAGGCCTTGTAGATCTGCGGCTTGCCGCCGCGGTCGGACGTGAAATACAGCGAGCCGCCATCGGCGCTCCACACCGCTTCGGTATCGATGCCGAAATGGTTGGTGATCTGGCGCAACTGCTTGCTGCCCAGGTCCATCACGTAGATCTCGGGGTTGCCGCTCTTCGACAGCGTCATCGCGAGCTTCGTGCCGTCCGGCGAGAACGCCGGTGCGCCGTTGATGCCGCGGAAGCTGGCGATGAGTTCGCGCCCGGTGCTCGTCAGGTTCTGGATGTAGATCGACGAATTGCCGCGATCGAAACTCACGTAGGCGAGCTTGCGGCCATCCGGGCTCCACGACGGCGAGAGGATCGGCTGCGGCGAGCTCACCACGGCGATCGGGTTGAAGCCGTCGCTGTCGGCGACCATCAGCTTGTACGAACGATTGTTGCCGGTGCCCGCGGCGGTGACGTACGCGATGCGCGTCCAGAACGCGCCCCGCACGCCGAGGATCTTTTCGTACACCGCGTCGGCGAGCTGGTGCGACAGGTCGCGCGCGCCGGTGGCGGGCAGCGTCATCACCTGGCCGAGCACGCGCTGCTGCTTGGCGATGTCGAACAGTTCGTATTCCACGCGCAGGTTGCCGCCGCTGTTGTCGATGCGGCCGATCAGCAGGTAGTCCTGCTTGAGCGTGCGCCAGGTCGGGTAGTTGACCTGCGCGGCGGTGGTGGGCCGCTCGATCATGTCGGCGACCGGCAGCGTGCGGAACTGGCCGCTGCGCTCGAAGTCGGCGGCGATGACCTTGGCGATGTCCGTGTCGCCGGCGCTGCCCGCGAAGGGCACCACGGCGATGGGCAACGCGGCCGCGCGGCCACCGACGACGTCGATCTGGGGGATGTCCTGCGCGAAAACCGGCAAGGAAAGGACGACCAGGGCGATCGTGGCGAGGCGGCGCAGCGTTCGGGTCATCGGGGGATTCCTGAATGGAGCGGTGTTGTTAACAGCTTGGCCGTGAAATGCGCATTAAAGATGAACGCGCCGACACCCGGCGGTTTCAATCGTCGTTGGGGCGGAAGCGGATGCTGAGGTCGCGGGAGAACACGGACTCGAAACCGGCATATGGCAACGGCTGGGCCTTGAGCACCGCGGCCTCGACCGAACGCTTGCCCTGGTCGTCGTAGGGACACGACGGCAGGACTTCGACATCGATGACTTCGCCGCCCGGCACCTGGCGGATGCGGATGGGACAGACCTGGCCCGCCGGGATGTTCTCGGGCCGGTTCCAGTTCATGCGGATCGCATCGGCGATCGCGGCGTAGTACTGCGCCTTGAGGTTGTTGTCCGGGCCGTTGTTGCCCGGCGGCGGGCTGGCCTGCGCGTCGGATTGCGCGGCCGAATCGGCGGCGCTGCGCGCGTCGGCGAGCTGGCGGAGTTTCTGTTCGGCGAGGTTGGCCTCGCGGCGGTTCTGCTCGCGCTGCTTGCGCACGTCGGCGAGCTGCGCGAGGCGATCGCGTTCCATCTGCGACAGGCGACGCGTGCGCTCGGCTTCGAGCTGGCGTTCCTGTTCGGTGACGTCGATCTGTTCCTGGCGGCGCTTTTCTTCCTGCTCTTTCGGCGCGGGCGGCTTGGGCGAAATGGCCTGCGCGCTCGCGGCGTCCTGCTCGCGCGTGTCGGGTTCGACGATCGGCGCCTGCGGGGTCTGCTGTTGCGGCTCGGGCGCATCTTCCGGACGTTTTTCCGGAATCGGTTGTTCCTGCGGCGCGGCTTCCGTTTCCTCCGGCGGCGCGGGCTGCGGCGTCGGTTGCGACGGACGCGACGCCAACGCACGACGCATCGACGCGGACAACGCGTTCGGATCGACGAGTTCGGCTTCGATCGGCGGGCCGGCCGGGTTCACCGGCGGCTCCTTGAACCACGGCAGGCCGAAATACATCAGGAGGAGCAACACCGCGTGCAACGCGACCGCCGCGATGATGGCCTCCGTCGTGTCGGACGACCGCTCCTTCACCGTTGCGGCGCCCCCGCCTGGCTCATCAGGCCGGCGCGCGGGACGTTGGCGCGCGTCTGCAGCGCGGTGAGCACGTCGTAGACCTTCTGGTAGGCGACGTCGTTGTCGGCGGCCACGTACACCGGCACGTCCTTGTTGTTGCGCGCGTACGCGCCGACCTGCTGGACCATCTGGTCCATCGTGACCGGCGTGTTCTTGCCGCCCTGCAACACCACCCACAGGTTGCCGTCGCGATCGAGGCTGACGACCACGGGGTCTTTCTTCTGTTCGAGCGGGCGCGCGTTGGATTGCGGCAGTTCGATGTCGACGCCGAGGTTCAACAGCGGCGCGGTCACCATGAAGATGATCAGCAGCACCAGCATCACGTCGATGTACGGCACGACGTTGATCTCGGCCTTCAGCTTGCGCTTCTTGCGGCGCGAAGACATGGCGGTCATGGGGTGGCCCTCGCCTTATTCGTCGACGTGCGCCTGGCGCTGCAGGATCGACGAGAACTCTTCGGAGAACGCGTCGTAGCGCGTCGCGATGCGTTCGACCTTGGTCGCGAAGCGGTTGTAGGCCCACACCGCCGGGATCGCGGCGAACAGGCCCATCGCGGTGGCGATGAGGGCTTCGGAAATGCCGGGCGCGACCTGCGCGATCGTCGCTTCCTTCATGTTCGCCAGGCCCTGGAACGCGATCATGATTCCCCACACCGTGCCGAACAGGCCGACGTACGGGCTGATGGAACCGACGTTGGCGAGGAACTCCAGGTTGTGTTCCATGCCATCGAGTTCGCGCGAGGTGGTGGCGCGCATCGCGCGCTGCGCGCCTTCCAGCTGCATGCGCCCGTCGGCGCCGCGGCGCTGGCGCACGCGGTTGAATTCGCGGAAGCCGGCTTCGAACACGGCTTCCATGCCTTCGGCGGCGCGGCCGCGCTCGGTGGCGCCGGAGTAGAGCTTGGAGAGTTCGGCGCCCGACCAGAAGCGTTCTTCGAAATGGATCGCTTCGCGTTCGGCGCGCGCGAGCACGCGCTGCTTGCGGATGATGATGACCCACGAGGCCACCGAGGCCAGCAGCAGCAACAGCATCACCAGCTGCACGGGCAGGCTGGCGTGCGTGATCAGGTGCCACAGGTCGAGGTTGGCCGACGGGGCGGCGCCGGCGGCGGCCTGCCCGGCGAGTTCGACGGTGCGCGCCTGCGCATCTTCCGGCAGGGCCTGGGTGGTCGCGGCGGGGGCGGTGGCGAGCATCGCGAGCAGGGCGGTCATGCGGGGGTCTCCACGAGGGCGTTCAGTGCTTCGAACAACGGTTGCGGGATGGGTCGGGGTTTGAAGCCCGCCGCGGACAGCGCAGCCACGCGCACTTCCGCATCGAGCAACAGGGTGTCGCCGCACCGGATGGACTGCGCGATCACCAGGCTCGCGCGGCGGCATTGCACCAGCGAGACGGAAACCTGCAACGCATCATCCAGGCGCGCCGGCAGTCGGAAGTCGATGCGCATGGCCCGCACCGCGAACACGAGGTCGTGCTGCGTGCGCAGGACATCCTGGCCATGCCCCTGCGCGCGCATCCATTCGGTGCGTGCGCGTTCGAGGAACGCCAGGTATTGCGCGTGGTAGACCACCCCACCGGCGTCGGTATCCTCCCAATACACCCGTGTCGGCCAACTGAACACAGGCTCAACTTTCGCTTGCATCATCGGGCAACGTGCGTTCGGCTTCGGCGAACAGGTCTTCGCGCGCGCCGGTTTTCGGGCGCAGCCCGAGGTGGCGATAGGCCTTCGCCGAGGCCATGCGGCCGCGCGCGGTGCGGATGAGATAGCCCTGCTGGATGAGGTAGGGCTCGATCACGTCCTCGAGCGTGCCGCGTTCTTCGCTGAGCGCGGCGGCCAGCGATTCCACGCCGACGGGGCCGCCGTCGAACGAGTCGATGATGGTGCGCAGCATGCGGCGGTCGAGTTCGTCGAAGCCCTGCGGGTCCACCTTCAGCATCTTCATCGCGTCATCGGCCACCTTGCGGTCGATGTGGCCCTGCGCGCGCACCTGCGCGAAGTCGCGCACGCGCCGCAGCAGCCGGTTGGCGATGCGGGGCGTGCCGCGCGCGCGGTTGGCGATTTCCGCCGCGCCGTCGGCTTCGCAGGCGATGCCGAGGATCGACGCGGAGCGGCGCACGATGCGCGTGAGTTCTTCCGGCGTGTAGAACTCCAGCCGCTGCACGATGCCGAAGCGGTCGCGCAGCGGCGCGGTGAGCAGTCCCGCGCGCGTGGTGGCGCCGATGAGGGTGAACGGTGGCAGGTCGAGCTTGATCGAACGGGCCGCGGGGCCTTCGCCGATCATGATGTCGATCTGGAAATCCTCCATCGCCGGATACAGCACTTCTTCGATCGCGGGCGAGAGGCGATGGATCTCGTCGACGAACAGCACGTCGTGCGGCTGCAGGTTGGTCAGCAGCGCGGCGAGGTCGCCGGCCTTCTCGATCACGGGGCCGGACGTCTGGCGCAGGCCGACGCCGAGTTCGTTGGCGATCACGTGCGAGAGCGTGGTCTTGCCCAGGCCGGGGGGCCCGAAGATCAGCACGTGGTCCAGCGCTTCGCCGCGGGCCTTGGCCGCCTCGATGTAGATCTGCATCTGCTCGCGGACGGGCGCCTGGCCGAGGTATTCCGAGAGTTTCTTCGGGCGGATGGAGGCTTCGACGGCCTCGTCTTCGCGGGTGGCCCCGGCGGTGATGATGCGGTCCTCGGTCATGCGCCTATGGTGGCACGGAAGGCCGGCAACGACACCGGCGCGCAGGGCGGATCAGATCTCGACCTGCGCCCCCAACTCCACCAACCGGTTGCCCGGGATCCGGAAGAAGCCCGTCGCCGGCGCCGCATTGCGGTGCATGAAGGCGAACAGGCGGTCGCGCCAGATCGGCATGCCGCGATGGCGCCCCGCCACCACGTTCTCGCGGCTGGCGAAATACGTGGTGTCCATCGGGTCGAACGGGATGCCGCCGCCGGCGTCGCACGAGCGCATCAGCGCCAGCGGCACGTCCGGCGTTTCCATGAAGCCGAAGCGCACCGTCACGCGATAGAAGTCGTCGCCGATGGGCTCCATCTTCAGGCGCTTGTCCTTCGGCGCGGTGGGCACGTTGAGCGTCTCCACCGTCAGGAACACGTTGGTCTCGTGCAGCACCTTGTTGTGCTTGAGGTTGTGCAGCAGCGCATGCGGGATGATGCCCGACTGCCCGGTGAGGAAGATCGCGGTGCCCGGCACGCGCGTGGGGGGCGCCAGCATCAGGCCCGGCAGGAAGGTATCGATGTGGATGCCGTCCTTGACGATTTCGTCGTACAGCAGCGTGCGCCCGCGGCGCCAGGTGCGCAGCACGGTGAACACCACGATCGCCAGCACCACCGGGAACCACGCGCCGTCGAGGAACTTCACGCCGTTGGCGACCAGGAACGCGGTGTCGATGATGCCGAACAGGATGCACAGCGGCAGCACCCAGCGGCGCGCCTTCGGCCACATCGCGCGCGCGACCAGGAACAGCAGCAGGGTGTCGATCAGCATCGTGCCGGACACCGACACGCCGTACGCCGAGGCCAATGCGGTGGAGCTGCGGAACATCAGGACGAGGGCGATCACCGCCAGCATCAGGATCCAGTTGATCCACGGGATGTAGATCTGCCCGATCGTGTCCTTGGACGTGTGCTGGATGCGCATGCGCGGGATGTAACCCAGCTGCATCGCCTGGCGCGCCACCGAGTACGCCCCGGTGATCACGGCCTGCGATGCGATCACCGCCGCGGCGGTGGCCAGCCCGATCATCGGGATGCGCGCCCAGTCGGGCACGCCCAGGTAGAAGGGATTGCGCGCCATCGCCGGATCCAGCAACAGCAGCGAGCCCTGCCCCATGTAGTTGAGCATCAGCGCGGGCAGGACGAACCAGTACCACGCATGCCGGATCGGCCGCGCGCCGAAGTGGCCCATGTCGGCGTACAGCGCCTCGCCGCCGGTGACGGCCAGCACCACCGCGCCGAGGATGAAGATCGCGTGCGTGCCGTGCGTCATGAAGAACTGCATGCCCCACCACGGATTGATCGCGTGGAAGACTTCGGGGTTGTGGCGGATGTTCATCACGCCGATCGCCGCCAGCGACACGAACCACACCAGCATCACCGGCCCGAACACGCGCCCGACGCGCTGCGTGCCGTAGCGCTGCGTGCCGAACAGCAGCACCAGCACCGCGAGCGTGATCGGCACGATCCAGGTGTGCAGCTTGGGCGCGACGATGGTGATGCCTTCGATCGCCGACAGCGTGGTGATCGCCGGCGTGATCACGCCATCGCCGAAGAACAGCGACGCACCGAAGATGCCGAGGATGCCGACGGCGTACGCCGAGCGCGAATTGCGCGGCAACGTGCGCTGCGCCAGCGCCATCAGGGCCATGATGCCGCCCTCGCCTTCGTTGTCGGCGCGCATGATGATCGTGACGTACTTCAGCGTCACCACGATCATCAGCGCCCAGAACACCAGCGACAGGATGCCGAGCACCGTGTCGTGGTTGGCGGTGAGCCCGTAGTGCGGCGAGAACGCTTCCTTCAGCGTGTACAGCGGGCTGGTGCCGATGTCGCCGAAGACCACGCCGATCGCGCCCACGGCCAGGCCCAGCAGGCCCGTGCGACCGTGGCCATGCGACGCGTGCGCGTTGTCGGACGCTTTGGAAGAGGTGTCGGCCATGGACCCGGGGCTCAGCGGAGCGCGGACTTTAGCGCCTTGCGGATGATGGTGGCGGCCTCGTCCCCGGCGGCCGCGGCGTCGCGCGCCATGCGGACGGCTTCGGCCGGCTTGTAACCCAGTTGCTGCAGGGCCACGACGGCTTCGGACATGGGATCGGCCGGCACGCTGCCCCCGATCGGCCCGCCGCCCCCGCCGAAGTCGGCCGCGCGGTCGCGCAGCTCGACCACCATGCGCTCGGCGGTCTTCTTGCCGATGCCGGGGATGCGGGTCAGGGCCGTCACGTCGCTGGTCTGCACCAGGCGCGCGAACTCGTCGACGCTGGTGCCGGACAGCACGGCCAGCGCGATCTTCGCGCCGATGCCGCTCACCCGCTGCACGTCGCGGAACAGGCGGCGCTCGCCTTCGCGCAGGAAGCCGTACAGCGACACGCTGTCTTCCTTCTGTGCGTAGTGCGTGAACAACGCGACTTCGCGCCCGACGTCCGGCAGGTCGTAGAACGTGCTCATCGGCGCTTCGAGCTCGTAGCCCACGCCGTTGACGTCCACGACCAGCCACGGCGGCTGCTTGTGCACGAGGATTCCCTTCAGGCGTCCGATCAAGGCGTGGCTCCAGGATGGGTCAGCGACGACGCAGCAGCGCGATGCTCGCGCCGGCGCGCAACGCGGTCGCGCTCATGTGTGCGTGGGTGAGTGCGACCGCGAGCGCATCGGCGGCGTCGGCCTGCAGGCGCACGTCGGGCAGCTTCAGCAACAGGCGCACCATGTGCTGCACCTGGCCTTTTTCCGCCGCGCCGCGGCCGACCAGCGATTGCTTGATCAGGCGCGGGGCGTATTCATGCACGGCCAGGTGGCGGCGCACCACGGTAGCCAGCGCCGCGCCGCGCGCGTGCCCCAGCTTCAGCGCCGAGCTCGCGTTCTTGTCCATGAAGACGGTTTCGATGGCCACTTCGTCCGGCCGCCACGCATCGATCAGCGCTTCGAGGCCTTCGCACAACTTGCCCAGGCGCGCGGGGAAATCCGCGGCGTCCAGCAGCACCAGGGCTTCGGCATGGACGAACGTGCAACGCCCCGTCGCGTCGACGTCGATCACGCCGACGCCGGTGCGCTGGGAACCGGGGTCGATGCCGAGGATGCGGGTCACGCGCTCGAGTCTACGCCGCGTATGCGTCGGCGCCGAGGTCGGCGTTCGAGTAGACGTTCTGGACGTCGTCCAGGTCTTCCAGCCAGCGCAGCAGCTTGACCACCTGCTGGGCGGTTTCGCCGGAGACGGCGATGTCGTTGTCGGCGCGCATCGTCACTTCGGCGATGTCGGGCTTGAAACCCGTGCCTTCCATCGCGGCCTTGACCACGTCGAAGGCGTCCGGCGCGGTGAGCACGTCGATGGATCCGTCGTCGGGATAGACCACCACGTCGTCGGCGCCGGCGTCGATCGCCGCTTCGGTGATGCGGTCTTCGTCCGAGCCCGCGGCGAACGACAGCACGCCCACCTTCTTGAACATGAAGGCCACCGAGCCATCGGTGCCCAGGTTGCCGCCGAACTTGCCGAACGCATGGCGCACGTCGGCCACGGTGCGGACCTTGTTGTCCGTCAGGCAGTCCACGATCACCGCGACGCCGCCCGGGGCGTAGCCCTCGTAGCGGATTTCCTCGTAGCTCACGCCTTCCAGTTCGCCGGTGGCCTTCTTGATCGCGCGCTCGATGACGTCCTTGGACATGTTCACCGACAGGCCGCGATCGATGCCCGCGCGCAGGCGCGGGTTGGTCGCCGGATCACCGCCGCCGGCACGCGCGGCGACGCCGATCTCGCGGATCACCTTGGTGAAGATCTTGCCGCGCTGGGCATCGACGGCGTTCTTGCGGGCTTCGATGGAAGGGCCACGACCCATGGGGAACCTGATCTGCGACTGGTGCGGGGGCGCAGATTCTACTCGTGGGTGAAGCGTCCCGTGCGCAGGAACGCCACCGCCTGGTCCGCCGCGGCGTGCGACACGAGCAGGCCGCTGTGGCTGGCATCCACCACCACGTGGTCGGCCAGACCCGGCAACTGCGTTTCGGCGATGGCGACCGTGCCGTCGTGGTCCCCGTCGAAATGGCCGAAGAACCGGCCCAGCCCGTGGGGCGCGCGGCCGGCGACCACGCCGAGCTCGGCCTGCCCGTTCCAGCTGGGGAACCCCGTGCGCAGGAGTGCTGCGCTGCGCCCGAGCAGCATCGTGGACATCGGGAAGCGCAGCACCCCGGCCGCCGCGCCGCTGCCGCCGAGCGGCGCGCCCAGGCATACGATGCGGCGCACCGGCAGGTGCGGTGCGTCGTGCAGGGCCTGCAAGGCGATCAGGCCGCCCAGGCTGTGCGCGACGATATGGGTGTCGCGTTCGCCGATGGTTTCGATCAGGCGCGGCACCGCGAGGTCCGGGCCGTCGGCGACGCTGGCGTACGAAAAGATTTCGGTGTCGAACCCCGCCGCCTGCAGGCGCCCGGCGAGCCAGTGCATCGCCATGCCGGGCATCCACAGCCCGTGCAGCAGGAGGACGCGCGGCTTGCCGGCGCCGTCGGGGCTCACGCCTTCGGGCCGCGCCGCAGGATGAATTCCGGATCGCGCACGCTGCCGACCAGGAATTCGTAGTTGCCCACTTGCTCGAAGCCCAGGCGCTGGTAGAAGCGCTGCGCACCGAAGTTCTGCGACCACACACCGATCCACAACGTCGTCGGGCCGTCTTTCTCCAGCCAGTCGAACGCGGTGTGGATCAGGCGGCTGCCCGTGCCGCCGTTCTGCGCGGACGGCAACAGGTAGATGCGCTTGAGCTCGCCGTCCTCGGGCTTCACGTCCGCGTGCGGCAACGTGCACGGGCGACCGGCGAGCGCGTAGCCCACCGCTTCGCCGTCGCGTTCGGCCAGCCACACGGCGCACGCGGGATCGGTGAGGTACTTGCGATGCACGTCGACCGAATAGCTGTCGTGCAGGAACTGCGCGAGGTCCGCCGGCGGATACAGGTGCCCGAACGCTTCCACGAACGCGCGTTCGGCCAGCACCGACCACGCCTGCGCGTCGTCGGGCGTGGCGCGGCGGATCACGACTTCGCTCGCCACCGCGCTCACGTCGCGGGCTTCTCGCGCACCGACACGTGCACTTCGGCGAGTTGCTTGTCCGGCACCGGCGACGGCGCGCCGGTCATCAGGCACTGCGCGGTGGTGGTCTTCGGGAACGCGATGACGTCGCGGATCGATTCCGTGCCCGCCATCAGCGCGGCGATGCGGTCGATGCCGAACGCGATGCCGCCGTGCGGCGGCGCGCCGTACTTCAGCGCGTCGAGCAGGAAGCCGAACTTGCCTTCCGCTTCTTCCGCGCCGATGCCGAGCAGTTCGAACACCGCCGACTGCATCGCCGAGTTGTGGATGCGGATGGAACCGCCACCGATCTCGTTGCCGTTGAGCACCATGTCGTAGCCGCGCGAGACCGCGGTCTTCGCGTTCGCGCGCAGGTCGTCGATGCTGTCCACGGCCGGCGCGGTGAACGGGTGGTGCAGCGCGACGAAGCGGTTTTCTTCGTCGTCCCACTCGAACATCGGGAAGTCGGTGACCCACAGCGGCGCCCAACCGTCGGCGACGAGGCCGAGGTCCTTGCCGAGCTTCAGGCGCAGCGCGCCCATGAAGTCCGACGCGCTCTTGTACGTGGCCGCGCCGAAGAAGATCGCATCGCCCGGCTTGGCACCGGTCGCGTCGAGGATCGCTTTCTGCGTGGCGTCGTCGAGGAACTTGGCGATCGGCGAATTGATCGCGCCGGTCTCGTCGAGCTTCATCCATGCCAGGCCCTTCGCGCCGTACTTGGCGGCGTGCGCGGCGTAGTCGTCGATCTGCTTGCGCGAGAACTGCGCGCCGCCCGGCGTGCGCAAGGCCACGACGCGACCGTCGGCGTGGTTCGCCCAATCGGTGAACACCTTGAACTCGCAGGTCTTCACCAGCTCGGCGATGTCGGTGAATTCCATCGCGATGCGCAGGTCCGGCTTGTCCGACCCGTAGCGGCGCATGGCTTCTTCGTACGTCATGCGCGGGAACGGGTTGGCCAGTTCGACGTTCATCACTTCGCGGAACACGACGCGGATCATGTCTTCCACGGTGTCCTGCACGTCGCGCTCGGACACCCACGCGAACTCCATGTCGAGCTGCGTGAATTCCAGCTGGCGATCGGCGCGCAGCGCTTCGTCGCGGAAGCAGCGCGCGATCTGGTAGTAGCGGTCGAAGCCCGCCATCATCAGGATCTGCTTGAACAGCTGCGGCGACTGCGGCAACGCGTAGAACTCGCCGGGATGCATGCGCGCCGGCACCAGGAAATCGCGCGCGCCTTCGGGCGTGGCCTTCGTCAGGATCGGCGTTTCGATGTCCTGGAACCCGCGCGCATCGAGCCAGCGGCGCAGCGACTGCACCAGCCGGATGCGCGTGCGCATCATCTGCTGCATCTCCGGGCGGCGCATGTCGAGGTAGCGGTACTTCAGGCGGATGTCTTCGCCCGGGTTTTCGTGCGCGTGGAACGGCAGCGGCTCGGCCTTGTTCAACAGCTCGATCTTCGTCGCCACCACTTCCACCTGGCCCGTGCGGAGCTTGGGGTTGACGCTGGAACGGCGGCGCACGGTGCCGGTGATGCGCAGGCAATCCTCGTAGCCCACCTTCGCGGCGGCTTCGACGACTTCGGCATTGCCGGCGACGTCGGCCTGTTCGGCGACCACCTGCACGATGCCTTCGTGGTCGCGCAGGTCGATGAAGCACAGGCCGCCGAGGTCGCGGGCGACGTCCGCCCAGCCGCACAGGGTGACGGTCTGTCCGACCAGCGCCTCGTCGACGAGGCCGCAGAAATGGGTACGCATGGGGGGGTCCGAACCGGGAGGCCGGGCATTTTAGCCGAGGGGCGCGGGGAGCATCGGTCCGATGCACGGCCGGAATGGGGGTCTTTCGGCCGTTAGGCTTCTCGAAGGCGGGCATTTTTGGGGAGAGGGATGGAGTTTCCGCGGGATCGCGAGGCCGCCTACGTCCAGCGCATGTTCGGTTGGCAGCGGCAACGCCTGCGCCGCCTGGTGCTGCTGGCGCCCGTGCTGCTGTTCCTGTTCGTCGCGCTGCAGGCCCTGCTGATGCCCGCGCCGCTGTCGGACTGGCTGCACGATCCGCTGCTCTACGTGGGGCTGGTCGTGCTGACGGCGGTGGCGCTGTGGATGCGCACCCTGCACGACGCCAACCTCTTCGCCGCCGGTGGCGTGGCGCTGCAGACCCTGTTCCTGGTGTCCTGCGCGATGAGCACGCGGCCCGGGCACGGGGGCGTGGGCCTGCTGCTGCCGATGTTCGTGGCCACGCCGCTGGTCACCGCGCCGTTCTGGGCGCGCAACTCCACGGTGATGATGGCGATCCTGCTCGGATACCTCTCCGGCGCGCTCGCGCTGTGGCACGCACATGCCGGCAGCACGGTGTGGCTGGCCTACGGGGTGCAGGCGCTCGGCGGCGGGATCGTGGCGATGGCGATGCACGCCACCGTCGACCACGCGCGCCGCAACTACTTCCTGGCCGAGGAAGAGCTGGCCGAACGCGCGCGCCTGGATGCCCTCACCTCCACGCTCAACCGCCGCCATTTCATCGAAACGGGCGAGCTGATGCTCTCGCACATGCGCCTGGGCCAGCACCTGGCGGCGTGCTTCATCGACCTGGACCACTTCAAGCGCGTGAACGACCAGGGCGGGCATCGCATCGGCGACCAGCTATTGGTCGCGGTGGCGCGGCGCCTGCTGGAGCTGGAAGGCCACGGCCGCTTGATCGGGCGGCTCGGCGGCGAGGAGTTCGCGATGCTGCTGCCGGGGCTGCGGATGGCGGAAGCGGAACAACTGCTGCAGTCGGTGTGCGCCGATATCGGGGAGATCGCGGTGGAAGGCCACGCGTGCACCGCGAGCGTGGGCATCGCGGAGTGGCAGCCCGGGGAAACGCTGTCGGACCTGCTGCATCGCGCGGACCTGGCGTTGCTCAACGCCAAGCGCAACGGGCGGAACCGGATCGTGCAGTGGTCGGAGGATGTCGCGGCCTAGTCGGCCTTCGGCACCGGTTTGGATTCGGCCGGCTTGGATTCCGCGGGCTTGCTCTCCGCCGGCTTCGCGTCCGCCACCGGCTTCGGCGCACCTTCGACGAGGTTGCGCTTCTTGTCGCCGTCCTTCTTGAAGTCCGTCTCGTACCAGCCGCTGCCGGACAGGCGGAACGACGGCGCGGTGAGCTGGCGCTTCACCGCATCGGTCTCGCACTTCGGGCAGGCGCTCGGGTCGGGGTCGGACATCTTCTGCAGGCGATCGAACTCGTGGCCGCAGGACGTGCATTCGAAGGCGTAGATGGGCATGGCGTATCAGGCGGTTTCGTAGAGGGCGAGCAAATCGGCTTCGGCGCGCGCGAGGTCTTCGCGCAACTGGGCCTGCTGGCGGCCCAGGTCGGCGGCCTTCGCCGCGTCGGCATACACCTTGGGGTCGGCGAGGCTGGAATCCAACGTCGCGATGCGCGATTCCAGGTCCGCCACGCGCGCTTCGGCCTTCGCCAACGCGTGCGGATTGGTCTTGCCGGCGGGCTTCTTGACCGGTGCGGGCGCGGGGGCCGGCGCGGCCTTGGCCTGCTTGTCGGCCTTCGCCGATTCGCTGCCCGGGCGCGAACGCAGCCACGCGGCGTATTCGTCCAGGTCGCCGTCGAAGGCTTCCACCTTGCCGTCGGCCACGCGCACGAAGGTGTCGCACACCAGGCCGATCAAGTGGCGGTCGTGCGAGACGAGCACGATCGCACCGTCGAAATCGCTGAGCGCTTCGGCCAGCGCTTCGCGCATGTCGAGGTCCAGGTGATTCGTCGGTTCGTCGAGCAGCAGCACGTTCGGTTGCTTGAACGCGATCATCGCGAGCGCCAGGCGCGCCTTCTCGCCGCCGGAGAACCCGTCGATCGATTCGAACGCGCGGTCGCCGGGGAAATTCCACTTGCCGAGGAAATCGCGGAACTGCTGCGTCGGCAGGTCGCCCGCCACCTTGCGCAAATGATCGATGGGCGTCTGCCCCGCCATCAGCGATTCGACCGTGTGCTGCGCGAAGTAGCCGATGCGCATGTCGGGATGCGCGTTGCGTTCGCCGTCGATCAACGGCAACTCGCCGACCAGCGTCTTCACCAGCGTCGATTTACCCGCGCCGTTCGGGCCGAGCAAGCCGACGCGATCGCCCGCTTCGAGGCCGAAGCCCACGTCGCGCAGGATGCGCACGTCGCCATAGCCGGCATCGACGTGGTTCAAACGCACGAGCGAATTCGGCAGGCGCTGCGGCGCGGGGAATTCGATGCGCAGCGAACGCTCGGCGCGCACCGCCTCGGTGCCCGACAGCTTCGCCAGGCGCTTCATGCGCGACTGCGCCTGCTTGGCCTTGCTGGCCTTGGCCTTGAAGCGATCGATGAAGGATTGCAGGTGCGCGCGTTCGATCTGTTCCTTCTCGTGCGCGATCTGCTGCTGGCGCAGCTGTTCGGCGCGCTGGCGCTCGAACGCGGTGTAGTCGCCGGTGTAGAGCTTCGCGCGGCCTTCGTGCAGGTGCAGCGTGTGCGTGGTGATGTTGTCGAGGAACTCGCGGTCGTGCGAGATCACCAGCAGCGTGCCGGGATAACGCAGCAGCCACTGTTCGAGCCACAGCACGGCGTCGAGGTCGAGGTGGTTCGTCGGTTCGTCGAGCAGCAGCAGGTCGCTCGGCGTCATCAGCGCGCGCGCGACGTTGAGGCGCACGCGCCAGCCGCCGGAGAAGTCGGACACCGCCTTCGAATGCGTTTCCGCGGGGAAGCCCAGGCCATGCAGCAACCGGCCCGCGCGCGCGGTGGCGTCGTAGCCGTTCAACTCTTCGAGCTTGTGGTGCGCCACCGCGACCGCTTCCCAGTCTTCGTTCGCGAACGCGTTGGCTTCCATCTGGATCGCGTCGTGCACGGCCTGGTCGCCGGACAGCACGAAGTCGATCGCCGAATCCGGGAGCGACGGGGTTTCCTGCGCCACCCAGGCGATGCGCGCCTTGCCGGGCAGGTCCAGGTCGCCCTTGTCCGGCTCCACCTCGCCCATCAGGGCGGCGAACAACGAGGTCTTGCCCGTGCCGTTGCGGCCGACCACGCCCACGCGCCAGCCGGCGTGCAGGGTGAGGTCGACATCGGACAGGAGGAGGCGCTCGCCGCGGCGGAGAGCGAAATTGCGGAAGGAAATCATGGGGGCGGAATTCTAGAGGAGCCGGGACCGGGGACTGGGGACCAGGGACCGGGGAAAAGCGGGGGCGCAGTTTGACAGCTCTTGCTTCCCCCTGGTCCCCGGTCCCTGTCCCCGGTCCCGCCATTCAGGCTTTCCGGAACACCAGGTGCCCGCCCTCCGCCTCGACGACGATGGAATCCCCGCTCCCGAACTCCCCGCCCAGGATCTTCGTCGCCAGCGGATTCTCCAGCTGCTGCTGGATCGCCCGCTTGAGCGGCCGCGCGCCGTAGACCGGGTCGAAGCCGACGTTGCCCAGCAGCTGCAGCGCCGAATCGCCGATCTCGATGCGGATCCCGCGCTCGGCCAGGCGCTTGTCCAGGTACTGCGTCTGGATGCGGGCGATCTCGCGGATCTGCGCCTTCGACAGCGGATGGAAGACCACGATGTCGTCGAGCCGGTTGATGAACTCCGGGCGGAAGTGCGCCTGCACCGCGCCCATCACGGCGGCCTTCATCTGCGTGTAGCTCTCGGCCGAGTCGTCGGAATACAGCTCCTGGATCATCTGCGAGCCCAGGTTGGACGTCATCACGATCACCGTGTTGCGGAAATCGACCGTGCGCCCCTGCCCGTCCGTCAGGCGCCCGTCGTCGAGCACCTGCAGCAGGATGTTGAACACGTCCGGATGCGCCTTCTCGACTTCATCGAGCAGGATCACGCTGTACGGGCGGCGACGCACCGCTTCGGTGAGATAGCCGCCTTCTTCGTACCCGACATAGCCCGGGGGCGCGCCGATCAAGCGCGCGACCGAGTGCTTCTCCATGAACTCGCTCATGTCGATGCGCACCATCGCGTCCGACGAATCGAACAGGAAATCCGCGAGCGCCTTCGTGAGTTCCGTCTTGCCCACGCCCGTGGGGCCGAGGAACAGGAACGACCCATTCGGGCGATTGGGATCGCTCAGCCCCGCGCGCGAACGGCGGATCGCATCGGACACCGCGCGCACCGCTTCGGCCTGGCCGATGACGCGCTTCTGCAGCTGTTCTTCCATCTTCAGCAGCTTCTCGCGCTCGCCTTCGAGCATCTTGCTGACGGGGATGCCCGTCCAGCGCGACACGACTTCGGCGATTTCTTCGGCGGTCACCTTGTCCTGCAGCAGCGTGAAGCCCTTCGATTCGGCTTCCTGCGCGGCCTGCAATTGTTTTTCCAGTTCCGGGATGCGGCCGTACTGGATTTCGCTCATCTTCGCGAAGTCCTGCTTGCGCTGCGCCGCTTCCAGTTCGAGCTTGGCCTGCTCGATCTGTTCCTTGAGTTTGGTTGCGCCCTGCAGCGTGGCCTTCTCGGCCTTCCACACTTCCTCGAGATCGTTGAACTCGCGCTCCAGGCGCGCGATCTCGTCTTCCAGGTCCGCCAGGCGCTGCTTCGATTCGGCGTCCTTTTCCTTCTTCAGGGCTTCGCGCTGGATCTTCAGCTGGATGAGGCGGCGTTCCTTGCGATCCAGTTCCTCCGGCTTGGAATCGATCTCCATGCGGATGCGCGAGGCCGCTTCGTCCATCAGGTCGATGGCCTTGTCGGGCAACTGGCGGTCGGCGATGTAGCGATGCGACAGCGTGGCCGCGGCGACGATCGCGGGATCGGTGATCTCCACGCCGTGGTGCACCGCATAGCGCTCCTTCAAACCACGCAGGATCGCGATGGTGTCTTCCACGCTCGGCTCGCCGACGAACACTTTCTGGAAACGGCGCTCCAGCGCAGCGTCCTTCTCGACGTACTTGCGGTATTCGTCGAGCGTGGTGGCGCCGATGCAATGCAGTTCGCCGCGCGCGAGCGCGGGCTTGAGCATGTTGCCGGCATCCATCGCACCTTCGGCCTTGCCCGCGCCGACCATCGTGTGCAGCTCGTCGATGAACAGAATGATCTGGCCTTCGTTCTTCGCCAGGTCGTTGAGGACGGCCTTCAGGCGCTCCTCGAATTCGCCGCGGAACTTCGCGCCGGCGATCAGCGCGCCCATGTCGAGCGACAGCACGCGCTTGCCCTTCAATCCTTCGGGCACTTCGCCGTTGATGATGCGTTGCGCCAGGCCTTCGACGATCGCGGTCTTGCCCACGCCCGGCTCGCCGATCAGCACGGGGTTGTTCTTCGTGCGGCGCTGCAGGACCTGGATGGTGCGGCGGATTTCCTCGTCGCGGCCAATCACCGGATCGAGCTTGCCGGACTCGGCGCGCGTGGTGAGGTCGATCGTGTACTTCGCCAGCGCCTGGCGCTGGTCTTCGGCGTTTTCGTCCTGCACTTTCTCGCCGCCGCGCATCGCGTCGATGGCGGCGTCGAGTTTCTGCTTGGTCGCGCCCGCGGCCTTCAGCGCGCGGCCGGCGTCGCCGTTGTCATCGATGGCGGCCAGCAGGAACAACTCGCTCGCGATGAACGCATCGCCCTTCTGCTGCGCGAGCTTGTCGGTGACGTTGAGCAAACGCGCCAGGTCGTTGGAGACGCTGACGTTGCCGGCCTGGCCGGAGACCTTCGGCAATTTGTCGAGCGCTTCGCCGAGGCGTTCGCGCAGCAGCGGCACGTTCACGCCGGCCTGGGTGAGCAGCGGGCGCGTGCCGCCGCCCTGCTGGTCGATCAGCGCAGCGAGCAGGTGCGCCGGTTCGATGACGCTGTGGTCGCGGCCCACGGCCAGCGACTGGGCGTCGGACAGCGCTTGCTGGAAGCGCGAGGTGAGTTTGTCCATGCGCATGGGAATGGAAGCTCCTGGAAACGTGAGGCCCGGCGCCGGGCCGGCGAATAGCCTGCAGATGCGGCCGTGGAGACGGGATGCAAGGCGCCGGGCCCGGTATCCTCCGCATCCTTTCGTCCTGTCTTTCCCTGAGGTCCTGCTGCATGGCCGTGGTCATCCGGCCCACGCTCCCGGCATTCCTGCCGGCCGCGGGGTGGTTTGCGCTCAATGCGCTGCAATTGTTCGCCCTCATCGTCTTCACCGTCGCCGGGATCCCGGTCGCGCTGCTGGTCGCCCTCCTCCGGGGCCCGGCGCCCGCGCTGCGCATGGCCCGCTGGTACTGGGCGCCGTTGTTGCTGGGCGGCGCGGGCGTGGACCTGGTGGTCGAAGGCACCGATCGCGTCGCCTGGGACAAGCCGCTCGTGCTCGTCAGCAACCACGCGTCGATGATGGACATCGTCGTGTTGTTCCGCGCGGTGCCGGCGCCGTTGCGTTTCATGCTCAAGCGCGAACTGGCGATGGTGCCGTTCGTGGGCTGGTATGCGCGCGCGATGGGCATGGTGTTCATCGATCGCGGCAATGCGCGCGATGCGCGGCGCAAGCTCGGCGATGCCGTCGACAAGTTGCGCGACGGCGCGACGCTGGTGGCGTTCCCCGAAGGCACGCGCAGCAAGGACGGCCACGTCGGCGCGTTCAAGGGCGGTGCGTTCCAGGTCGCGATCGAAGCAGGCGTGCCGGTGGTGCCGGTGACGATCACGGGCAGCGGCGCAGTGTTGCCGCCGTCGGGCTTCCGCGTGCGGCCGGGGACGATAGTGGTGCGCTTCGGCGATCCGATCGCGACCGAGGGGATGTCGGTGCAGGCGCGGAATGCATTGGCGCAGCAGGCGCGCGAACGCGTGGTGTCGATGGCGAACGGCGGCGCCTAGCTACTGCAGGAAGCGTTCGGCCTCCGCCGGCGACGGCACGCGGCACGCCGCATGGCGGCCGAACCAGCGATAGCGGTTGCGCGCGAGCATGCGATACAGCGGATCGCCCACCGCACCCGGGATCAGTCGCAACACGTGCGCGGCACGCCACGCACCCCCCAAGCCGGTGAGCACGCGACGAATGCCGTCGACATCGCGATACGCGTGTTCGCCTTCGATCAGCAGGAACGACGACGGATCGTCCGGATCCAGCCCGTGCGTGGCGAGCAACGTGCGTCCGGACGGTGCCTGCATCGCCGCGAAGCGATAGCGCCCGCGCCGGTCGTGGCGCAACAGGAAATCGATCCAGCCGTTGCACAGCACGCACGTGCCGTCGAACACGATCACGGCGCGGGCGTCAGGCGGGGACAAGCCAACCCTCGTAACGGATGAGGCGGCCGATCACCGGCATCGCGGCTTCGACCAGGAATTCGTAGCGCCCTGCGTGTTCGCGCTCGCGGCAACGCACGTCGGCGAACCAGCGCGCGGGCAGCGGCAAAACGCCGAGCAACCGCACGCCGGCGGTGCGCCAATGGATCTCGTCGTCGCGGGCGTCCAGCGCGAAGCGGAACGTCATCGGGCCGAGGCGCTCGTGCAGGAAACCGTCGCGCGCGGTGCAACGCGAACGCAGGCGGGCGCCGCCGAAATCGCGCGCCCACGTTTCTGCATCGTCGTGGATGGAAAACACGATGGTGGTCGGGACGGCGTGGCGCGACGGCGGCAGGCCGGTCATCGCGGCGCACAGCCGCGCGAGCGGATTCGTGCCGCGCAGGATCGAGGCTTCGCCGCGCCAGGTCGCCTGCGTGTCGATCGCATGCAAGGCACGGAGCTGGGGCGGAAGCGTATCGAACCTGGTGCCGAGGAGCCGGCGGAACAGCGGCGTGCTCAAGGCGCGATCCACGCGATCGTCGCCATGCGACCGGTGCGCTGGTCGCGGCGGTGCGAGTAGAAGCGCGGGTCGGCGATCGTGTCGAAGTCGCCGCCGTGGATGTCGGTGATGCCGGCGCGGGCGAGGCGTTGCCGCGCGAGTGCGTAGAGGTCCACGCGCCAATGGCCGGGGCGTGTCGCGAAGAAGGCGCGTTCGGCGTCGCGCGATTGCGACACGAAGGCGTCGTGCACTTCTTCCCCGATCTCATACGACGCCACGCCGGCCGCGGGCCCGAGCCACGCGACGATGTCCTCGCGCGGCGTGCGCATGGCATCGAGCGTGGTTTCGAGCACGCCGGCGGCGAGGCCGCGCCAACCGGCGTGGGCGGCGGCGAGTTCGTCGGCGTTGCGCGAGGCGAACACGACCGGCATGCAATCCGCGGTGAGGATGGCGAGGACGGTGCCGGGCGTGCGCGTGAGGGCTGCGTCGGCTTCGGGTTCATCGGTCTCCGGTTCGACCGCGACGTGCGTGCCGTGCACCTGGCGGATCCAGCGGGGCGCGGAGGGCAAGGCGAAGCGTTCGATCAGGTCGCGACGGTTCTGTTCAACGGAGGAGGCGTCGTCGCCGCTGCGGAGGCCGAGGTTGAAGGTGTCGAAGGGCGGCAACGAGTGGCCTGCGCCGAAGCGCAGGGTCGTGAAGGTGACGATGCCCGGAGACATCGGCCACGCCGCACGTAGCACCGCACCCTCTGGATTCCCGCCTTCGCGGGAATGACGGGCCGACTGCATTACTTGCCCTTCTCCACCGCAGCCCGCGCGTCATCGCGCAGCGCATCCATCAAGCCGCGCATGTCCGCCGGCACCGGCGCCGTGCAGCGCACCGGTTCGCCCGTCGTGGGATGCGTGAACTCCAACGTTTCCGCATGCAGCGCCTGCCGCTTGAACGTGCGCAGGGCTTCGATCAGTTCGGGCGTCGCGCCGCGCGGCAGCTTCAGCGGGCCGCCGTACAGCGGATCGCCGACGATCGGATGCTTCAGGTGCGCCATGTGCACGCGGATCTGGTGCGTGCGGCCCGTCTCCAGGCGGCATTCCAGGGCGGTGTGCGCGCGGAAGCGTTCGCGCAGCCGGTAATGCGTGATGGCTTCGCGGCCGTCCTCGCGCACGGCCATCTTGATGCGGTCGCGCGGATGGCGGTCGATCGCCAGGTTGGCGGTGCCGCCGGACACCAGCGCACCCACGACGACGGCGAGGTACTGGCGATGCACGCCGCGCGAGGCGAGCTGTTCGACCAGCGCGGTGTGCGCCGGCAGCGTGCGCGCGACCACCATGACGCCGGAGGTGTCCTTGTCGAGGCGATGCACGATGCCGGCGCGCGGCAGCGCGGAGAGGCCGGGGTCGCGATGGAGCAGCGCATTCACCAGCGTGCCGGTCGGATTGCCTGCCCCGGGGTGCACCACCAGGCCGGCGGGCTTGTCGAGGACGAACACCGCCTCGTCCTCGTAGAGCACGTCGAGCGGGATGTCCTCGGGGGCGGCGGTGGTCTGGATGTCCAGGACCACGATCAGCGAGACCGACTCCCCGCCGCGCACCGGATCGCGGCCGCGCACCTGCTTGCCTTCCAGCAGGGCGTCGCCGGTCTTGATCCACTCGGACAGGCGCGAACGCGAAAACTCGGGGAACAATTCGGCCAGCACGGCGTCGAACCGCCGCCCCGCCGCACTGTCGGGCACCACCGCGAAGCGCGGTTCCGCCTCCGGGGAGGTCTCGTTGATGGGGTCCAGCTCGGGGGTGCTCATGCGCAAGTCCGGTTCAGGCGCGGTACCGAACGTCGGCCCCGGGCAGTTGTGGCGGACTGGTATTATCCGCGCCTCGCGCCCCAAGCGCCCCTCACCCGGCTTCCCGTCCATGACTCATCGCTCCATGACGCTGCGCCCCCTGCTGTTCCTGCTGATCGCCCTGGTGCTGGCCACCTCGGGCTGCTCCAAGTTCAGCAAGCTGTGGAAGGACGAGAACAAGAACGAGGGCCAGCCGGTCGAGGTGATCTACGACAAGGCCCACGGCTACATGCGCGAAGAGCGCTGGGCCAGCGCGACCGAAACCTTCCAGCGCCTCGTCGCCCAGTACCCGTACGGTGCGTACACCGAGCAGGCGCTGATGGAAATGGCGTACGCGGAGTTCAAGTCGGGCAAGCACGACGACGCGATCTCCACGATCGACCGCTTCATCCGCACCTATCCCACGCATCGCAACATCGCGTACTTCTATTACCTGCGCGGGCTGTCCAACTCCACGCGCAACGCCATCTTCCTGTCGAAGGTCTTCGACCTGCAGATGAGCAACCGCGACCTGTCCACGCCGATGCAGGCCTACAACGACTTCTCGATCGTGGCCGAGCGCTACCCGAACAGCCGCTACGCCGCCGACGCGGGCCAGCGGATGATCGACCTGCGCAACCTGTTCGCGAAGCACGAGCTCGACACGGCGCTGTACTACCTGCGCCGCGGCGCCAACGTGGCGGCGATCGAGCGCGCGAAGTACCTGCTGGAGACGTATCCGCAGACCAGGCACCAGAACGACGCGGTCGCTGTGCTGGGCGAGGCCTACACCAAGCTCGGCAACACGGCGCTGGCCAACGATGCCCGGCGCGTGCTGGAGCAGAACGATCCCAAGCACCCGTGGCTCACGGGCGACTGGCCGGACTATCCGTCCAACTTCCGCAAGCTCAACCCGTTCGCGGGCGAGAAGAGCGCGGCGGGGCACGACTGAGGTCGTTCCAGGAGTTGAACTGAAAACCCCCGCGATCGCGGGGGTTTTTGTTTGGGCTACGAATATCCGTTGGTGATCGGATAACGGCGTTCGCGGCCGAAGGCGCGGCGCGACACCTTCGGGCCCGGCGCGGCCTGGTGGCGCTTCCATTCGCTGATGCGCACCAGCCGCAGCACGCGTTCCACCGTGGCGGCGTCGAAGCCCGCGGCGACGATCTCGTCGCGCGCCTGTTCCTGGTCGATGTGGCGATAGAGGATTGCGTCCAGCACGTCGTAGGGGGGCAGCGAATCCTGGTCTTTCTGGTTTTCGCGCAGCTCCGCCGACGGCGGGCGATCGATCACGCCCTCGGGGATCGCCAGCCCGCCATGCGGCGCCGCGCCGCCTGCGGCATTGCGCCAGCGCGCGAGGTCGTACACCTCGGTCTTGTACAGGTCCTTGATCGGCGCGTAGCCGCCGCACATGTCGCCGTAGATCGTGGCGTAGCCCACCGCGTACTCGCTCTTGTTGCCGGTGGTGAGCAGGAGGCCGCCGAACTTGTTCGACAGCGCCATCAGCAGCACGCCGCGGCTGCGCGATTGCAGGTTCTCTTCCGCCACGTCGGGCGCGCGATCGGCGAACAACGGGCCCAGCGCTTCCATGAAGCCCTTGAACGGCGCTTCGATCGAGACGGTTTCCAGCCGCACGCCGAGCGATTTGCATTGCACGGCGGCGAGGTCGTTCGACAGGTCCGCGGTAAAGCGCGACGGCAAGCGCACGGCGGTGACGTTCTCCGCGCCGATCGCATCGACGGCGATGGCGAGCACGACGGACGAATCCAGCCCGCCGGACAGGCCCAGCCACACCTTGTCGAACCCGTTCTTCGCGCAGTAATCGCGCGTGCCGCGCACGATCGCGCGCCAGGCGAGCGCGTCGCGGCCTTCGTCGTCTTCCGCGGGCCAGTGCACGGGCGCGAACTTGCGCGTGTCCGGATCGAAGTCCGCGATCAACAGGTGGTTTTCGAACGCGCGCGCCGCCGCATGCACGGTGCCGTCGCCGTCGGCGATCACCGACGCACCATCGAACACGACCGCGTCCTGCCCGCCGACCGTATTGAGATACGCGAGGGCGACGCCGGATTCGGCGACACGCTCCGCCAGCAGGCCATCGCGCTGCGCGTGCTTGTCGCGTTCGAACGGCGAGGCGTTGGGCACCAGCACGAGTTGCGCGCCGGCGTCGACCGTGCGCGCGAGCGGCTCGGGGAACCACAGGTCTTCGCAGATCACCAGGCCGATGCGCGCGCCGTCGAGCTCGAACATGCACGGTTCGCCGTCGGGGTCGACGTCGAAGTAGCGGCGTTCGTCGAACACGGCGTAGTTGGGGAGTTCGCGCTTGCGGTAGGTCTGTTCGATCGCGCCGTCGCGCAGCACGCTGGCGGCGTTGTAGACCACCGCGCCCGCGGCCTGCGGCCAGCCGACGACGGCGACGATGCCGCGCACTTCGCTCGCGATCGCCTGCATCGCGGCCTCGCAATCGGCGAGGAAGCGCGGGCGCAGCAGGAGGTCTTCCGGCGGGTAGCCGCTGAGGGCGAGCTCGGGGAACAGGATGACGTCGGCGCCGTGCTCGTCGCGCGCCTGCGCCGCCAGGCGCACGATGCGCGCGGCGTTGGCGGCGATCGCGCCGACCGGGAAATCGCACTGCGCCATCGCGATCCGAAGCGTCATCCGGGTCTCCTGCCCACGCGGGGACGCGCAGTGTATCGCGTCACTTCGCGGCGGATTTGCCGTTGCCTTTCGCCCTGGGCCGTTGCTTCGCCTCGCGCCGCGCGGCCCGCAGCAACCGCAGCGCCGCCTGCTCCCACTGTCGCGGGCCCTTCGCGTTGCCGGCCGCGCGCTGCAGGCGCCCGTCTTCCCACGCCGCGAACACCACCGGATCGATGTACGACTTCCGGCACACCGCCGGCGTGTTGCGCAGGGACTCGGCCACCGACTTCACCACCGTGTTGCACAACGCCGTCGCCACGCGCGCGTTGACGGTGCCGTTGGCCTTGCGCGGGACCTCCTGCACGGCGAGCAGGCGCAGCGCGCTCAGCGTGCCGCTCCAGGTGCGGAAATCCTTCGCGGTGAATTCGCCGCCCATCGCGGTCTGCAGGTAGTCGTTCACCGTGCCGGAGTCGACGGGCTGCGGATTGCCCTCGTCGTCTTCGTACTGGAACAACTGCTGCCCGCGCAGCTGCTGGATGCGGCGCACGATGCGCGACAGGCGCGCATCGTTGAGCACCACGTCGTGCTCCAGCCCGCTCTTGCCGCGGAAGCGCATGCGCATGCGTCCGCCCTTGAGGAATTCGACGTGGCGGTTGCGCAGCGTGGTCAGGCCGAACGACTTGTTGTCCTTCGCGTATTCGTCGTTGCCGATGCGCACCAGCGTGTCGGCCATGATGCCGACGACGATCGCGGTGACTTTCTCGCGCGGCAATCCCGGCAGGCCGAGGTCGCGGCGCAGCGCGCGGCGCAGGTGCGGCAACGCGGCGCCGAAGGCGATGATGCGGTCGAACTTTTCGGCATCGCGCACTTCCGACCAGCGCGCGTGGTAGCGGTATTGCTTGCGGCCGCGCGCGTCGCGCCCGGTGGCCTGCAGGTGTCCGTTGGAACGCGTGCAGATCCACACGTCGCGATACGCGGGCGGGATGGCGAGCTTGCGGATGCGTTGCAGCGTGGCGGGATCGCGGACCACGCGACCGGCGGCATCGAGGTATGCGAACCCCTTGCCGGCGCGGCGGCGGCGCAGGCCCGGATCGCTGTCGGAGACGTAGACCAGGCCGCCTTCTTCGGCGGATTGGACGTTGGGGTCGGTCGAGGCCATGCCGCAAAGTGGCGGCTGGCGTGTCAACGGAGTGTCCTGCTTCGTCGGCGGACCTCTCCCCAACCCCTCTCCTGGAAGGAGAGGGGCTCAAGCAGGAAGGCTTACTTCTTCAGGCGCGCCGCGATCGCCGCACCCAGGTCGCCCGGCGACTTCACCGTGGTGACGCCGGCCTTTTCCATCGCTTCGAACTTGCCTTCGGCCGTGCCCTTGCCGCCGGAGGCGATCGCGCCCGCGTGGCCCATGCGCTTGCCCTTCGGCGCGGAGGCACCGGCGATGAAGCCCACGACCGGCTTGGTCACGTACTGCGAAATGAATTCCGCCGCTTCTTCTTCGGCGCTGCCGCCGATCTCACCGACCATGATGATGCCTTCGGTCTGCGGGTCGTCCTGGAACCACTTCAGCGCGTCGATGAAGTTGGTGCCGTTGATCGGGTCGCCGCCGATGCCGATGCAGGTGGACTGGCCGAGGCCGACGTCGGTGGTCTGCTTCACCGCTTCGTACGTCAGCGTGCCCGAGCGCGACACGATGCCGATCTTGCCCGGCATGTGGATGTGGCCCGGCATGATGCCGATCTTGCACTCGCCGGGCGTGATCACGCCGGGGCAGTTCGGACCGACCAGCACGACGTCGTCGTACCCGGCCAGCGTGTTCTTGACGCGCAGCATGTCGAGCACCGGGATGCCTTCGGTGATGCACACGATCACCTTGATGCCCGCATCGGCGGCTTCCAGGATCGCGTCGGCCGCGAACGGCGGCGGCACGTAGATCACGGACGCATCGGCGCCGGTGGCGTCGACCGCTTCGCGCACGGTGTTGAACACCGGCAGGTCCAGGTGCGTGGTGCCGCCCTTGCCCGGCGTGACGCCGCCGACCACCTGGGTGCCGTAATCGACCATCTGTTCGGCGTGGAAGGTGCCCTGCGAGCCGGTGAAGCCCTGCACGATCACCTTCGTGTTCTTGTTGATCAAAACGCTCATGTGTCGGGTCCTTACTTGCGGGCGGCGGCAGCAACCGCCTTCTTCGCGCCGTCGTTGATGTCGTCGGCGGCGATGATCGCCAGTCCCGAATTCTTGAGGATCTCCTTGCCGGCTTCGACGTTCGTGCCTTCCAGGCGCACGATCACCGGCACCTTGACGTCGACTTCCTTGACCGCCGCGATGATGCCCTCGGCGATCATGTCGCAGCGGACGATGCCGCCGAAGATGTTCACGAAGATCGCCTTGATGTGCGCGTCGCGCAGGATCAGCTTGAAGGCTTCGGTCACGCGTTCCTTGGTGGCGCCGCCGCCCACGTCGAGGAAGTTGGCCGGCTCGCCGCCATTGAGCTTGATGACGTCCATCGTCGCCATCGCAAGGCCCGCGCCGTTGACCATGCAGCCGATGTTGCCGTCCATGGTCACGTAGTTGAGGTCGTGCTGGCTGGCGAGCACTTCGGTCTCGTCTTCCTGGCGGATGTCGCGCATCGCGGCGAGTTCCGGATGGCGGAACGTCGCGTTGTCGTCGGAGTTGATCTTGCCGTCGAGGACCGCGAGGTTGCCGTCGGTCATGATCGCCAGCGGGTTGAGTTCGACCAGCGCCAGGTCCTTCTCGTTGAACAGCTTCGCCAGGCCCAGCATGATCTTCGTCAGCTGGTTCACCTGCTTGGCGTTCAGGCCGAGCGCGAAGCCCATCTCGCGGCACTGGTAGGGCTGCAGGCCCTGCACGTAGTTCACGTGCAGCGTCTTGATGGCGTCCGGGTTTTCTTCCGCCGTCTTTTCGATTTCCACGCCGCCGTCGGCCGAGGCGATGAAGGTGATCGCCTTGCTCGAGCGATCGACCAGCACCGACAAGTACAGCTCCTGCGCGATGTCGGTGGCCTGGGTGATCAGCACGCAATCCACCGGCAGGGCGACGCCGGCCGACTGGTAGGTTTCCATCTTCGTGCCGAGCATGCCCTTGGCGTAGTCGCGCACTTCGTCGTAGGTCTTGGCGAGCTTCACGCCGCCGGCCTTGCCGCGGCCGCCCGCGTGGATCTGGGCCTTGACCACCCAGAAATCGCCGCCGATGGCCTTGGCCGCGTCGACGGCCTCCTCCGGCGTGCGCGCAACGCGCCCGGCCGGGACCGCGATGCCGTAGTCGGCAAACAACTGCTTCGCCTGGTATTCGTGGAAGTTCATGCGTCACCAATGAGGGGAGAGTCCCCGCGCGAAAAACCCCTCCCTGACCACGAGCGGGGCTCGTCGTCCGGCGGCCGATGGGCCGGGGCGCGCGAAAAGGGCGCGTATTGTCGCCGATGCCGCACCCGCGGGGCAAAGCCGCCGTCCCCTTGCGGCCGACCCCTATACTCCCGGCCAACCTCTGCCGGATTCCGAAGCTTGCCGCGCACGCCCGCCGCCCCCGCGACGACCGAAAGCGCCCTGCGCCGCGAGCTCTATTTCTTCACGCTCTACCGCGCCCTCGAGGCCGGATTGCTGGCGCTGGTCCTCTTCAGCCCCTTCGGCGGCTTCTTCGAGCAGGCGCGCTACCCCGTGCTCGGGCGCACCGCGGCCACCTGCTACCTGTTCGCGGCGGTCGTGCTGTTCATCACCGGCCGGCGCGGCGGGTTCCCGCAGCAGGCGTTGTGGGGCGTGCTGGTCGACATCGTTGCCGCCACGGTGGCGATCCATGCCTTGCCGGGCTCGGCCTCGGGCATCGCCCTGATGCTGCTGTTCAACGTGGGCGCGGCGTCGTTGTTCCTGCCGCTGCGCTACGGCCTGGGCGCGGCGGCGCTGGGCGGCGTGGCGCTGATCGGCGAATTCATCTGGAGCGCCTTCGACAGCGGCGGGTCGCTGCGCTCCACCGCCGAACTGCTGATGTTCTCGATCAGCTTCATGGCGGTGGCCACGCTCACCAACCTGCTGGGCCGGCAGATGCGCGACAGCCAGGCGCTCGCGGAAAAGCGCGGCGTGGAAGCGGCGAACCTGGCCGAGGTGAGCGAGCTGATCATCCACCGCATGCGCACCGGCGTGCTGATGATCGACGGCGACGGCCGCGTGCGCATCGCGAACGAAGCCGCGCGCCTGCTGATCGGCGGGCACAGCGACGACACCCTGGAAACGCTGGCGCCGGAACTCGAACGCCGCCTGCGCCGCTGGCGCCACGATGGCGTGTCCGACGACACACCGCTGCAACTGGCGCCCGACCTCCCGGAAATCGTCCCGCGCTTCACGCGCCTGCTGGCCGACAGCGACCAGTCGCTGGTGTTCCTCGACGACACCACGCTGCTGTCGCGCCGCGCCGAATCGATGACGCTCGCGACCCTCGGCCGTTTCTCCGCCAGCCTCGCGCACGAAATCCGCAACCCGCTCGCGGCGATCTCCTACGCGACGCAGTTGCTGGAGGAATCGCGCGAGATCCTCGACGCCGACCGCCGCCTGCTGGAAATCATCCACCAGCAGACGATGCGCATGAACGGCATCGTCGAGAACGTGCTGGGCCTGGCGCGCCGCGAACGCGCGCAGCCGGAATACATCGAGCTGGTCGGCTTCGCGCGGCGCTTCGCCGAGGAATACCGCACCAACCATCCGCTCGAAGAAGACACGCTCAACGTGACGTCCGAACACCCGTCGGTCCCCGCGCTGGCCGATCCGCGCCAGCTGCACCAGGTGCTCGTGGCGCTGGTGCACAACGCGCTGACCTACGGGCGCATGCCGGGCCAGCCGGCGCGCGTGACGCTGCACATCGGCAACCCGCACGGCCCGCAAATCGACGTGCTCGATCGCGGCCCGGGCATCCCCGAGACCGTCGCCGCGCAGCTGTTCCGTCCGTTCTTCACGACCTCCGGCCACGGCACGGGCCTGGGCCTCTACATCGCGCGCGAGTTGTGCCGCGCCAACCAGGCGACGCTGGAATACCTGTCGGTGCCGGGGGGCGGGTGTTGTTTCCGGATCCGGCTCGCGGGTCCGCATTCACTTCTTCCGACGTGATCGCATCGTCTTCCGCTTCACGGGGCGGTCCGGGTAAGGTGTGCCCCGGGGGAAAGGGAGCACGATGAACGACCAGCGCAGTGCATTGATCGTCGACGACGAGCGCGACATCCGCGAATTGCTGGTGCTCACGCTGGGTCGCATGGGCTTGCGCACCGAAACCGCGTCGAGCCTCGGCGAGGCGCGCGCGTTGCTCGCGGCGCACCGCTTCGACCTGTGCCTCACCGACATGCGCCTGCCCGACGGCTCGGGCATCGACCTAATCGGCGAAATCACGCAGCAATACCCCAACACGCCGGTCGCGATGATCACCGCGTTCGGCAACGTCGACGCCGCGGTGGAAGCCCTGAAGGCCGGCGCGTTCGACTTCGTCAGCAAGCCCGTGGACCTGGCCGTGTTGCGCGGCCTGGTGAAGCACGCGCTGGATCTTCCGCAGAAAGGCAGCAAGCGCAGCGCGAGCATCGCGGCGGCAAGCGACGTGCTGGCAACGCGCCTGTTCGGCGACTCGCCCGCCATCGTCGCGCTCAAGGCCACGCTCGGCAAAGTCGCGCGCAGCCAGGCGCCGGTGTACATCGCCGGCGAATCGGGCGTGGGCAAGGAACTCGTCGCGCGCACCATCCACGAACAGGGCGCACGCGGCGCAGGTCCCTTCGTGCCGGTCAACTGCGGTGCGATTCCCGCCGAACTGATGGAGAGCGAATTCTTCGGACACAAGAAGGGGTCGTTCACCGGCGCGCACGCGGACAAGCCCGGCCTGTTCCAGGCCGCCGACGGCGGCACCTTGTTCCTCGACGAAGTCGCCGAGCTGCCGCTGCCGATGCAGGTCAAGCTGCTGCGCGCGATCCAGGAAAAATCGATCCGCCCCGTCGGCGCGAACGCCGAAGTCCTCGTCGACGTGCGCATCCTCTCGGCCACGCACAAGGATCTCGGCGCGCTCGTCAACGAAGGCCGCTTCCGCCACGACCTGTACTACCGCATCAACGTCATCGAACTGCGCGTGCCGCCGCTGCGCGAACGCCGCGACGACCTGCCGGGCCTGGCCGATGCGATCCTGCGTCGCCTCTCCGGCGCGCAGGGCCGCCACCTGCCCGCGCTCAGCGCGGACGCGGTGGATGCGCTGCGCACCTATCCCTTCCCCGGCAACGTGCGCGAACTGGAGAACATCCTCGAGCGCGCGATGGCGCTGGCCGAAGGCGACGTCATCGAACTCGCGGACCTGCGCCTGCCCGTCTGGGGCCCGGCGATGACCACGCCGGCGCAGCCCGGCGCGCGCGAACCGGTGCGCGAAGCCCCGCTGATGCGCGAACCGATGACGCGCGATCCGCGCACCACCGATCCGCGCGACAGCATGACCAGCGCGTTGCCGAGCTACATCGAAGAGATCGAACGCAACGCGATCCAGCAGGCGCTCGAAGACAATCGCTACAACAAGACCAAGGCCGCCGCGGCCCTCGGGATCACCTTCCGGGCCCTGCGCTACAAGCTCAAGAAGCTCGGCATCGACTGAGCTGGCCGCTCGTTGCCGCTGGCAACGTCTCCTTCCTTCGCCGAAGTGCGATGTGCCCATGACCGTCCGTCACCTGACGGAAGGTGGCCTTTCCTGCCCTTTCGTGGCACGGACGGTGCGACCTTATCTCTTCGCATGTGCACGCAGCACGGCCGTCGCCACGCCTCGGGGGAGGGAGTGCGACGCACTCCGCCAATTACTCGAGGGGAACCACCATGAAGAAGATGCAAGGCTTTACGCTGATCGAACTGATGATCGTCGTCGCCATCATCGCGATCCTCGCGGCGATCGCCATCAGCCAGTACCAGGACTACGTGATCCGTTCGCAGGTGTCCGAAGGTTCGTCGCTGGCCGACGGCATCAAGACGGCGGTGGGCGAGTTCGTCAACACGCGTGGCTACTTCCCGGCAGCCAATTCTTCGGCAGGCCTGGCAACGGACGTGTCGATCAAGGGCGAGTACGTCAGTGCCGTCAACGTCGGCACCACGACCGGCGTGATCATCGCGACCTACGCGGGTCCGAAGGCCAACGCCAAGTTGTCGGCGGCCCCGGCGCGCACGCTCTCCTTCTCGGGCGTCCGCAATGCCGGCAGCCTGGAATGGCACTGCAAGAGCACGACCATGCCGCAGAAGTGGTGCCCGAGCAGCTGCTCGTGCAGCGGTACGCCGTAATCCGATAGACCCGCACCACGGGCCGCGCCAAGCGGCTTTGTCGGGGGACCGAATGACGCATCGGGTCACTTTCTGACGCGATTGTCTCCAACGCATTCGGTCCCCCCTCGTTCCGTGACAGGGCGCACCCTCGCCCTCCGATGCTCATCCCTGTCCCCATTGGCACGCATCGTGCGTATCCTTCCCTGCACGTGCATTGCGTTGCACGGCTGCCCAACGGACCGGAACCCCGAGCCGCTCGGTGCACGTGAAGTTCAAAACACTCCTAGGGGATTCAAATGAAGAAGCAACAGGGCTTTACCCTCATCGAACTGATGATCGTGGTCGCCATCATCGCGATCCTGGCCGCCATCGCCATCAGCCAGTACCAGGATTACGTGATCCGCTCGCAGGTCTCGGAAGGCTCGTCGCTCGCCGACGGCGTCAAGACCGCGGTGGGTGAGTTCGTCAACAACCGTGGTTACTTCCCGGCGGCCAACTCCTCGGCCGGCCTGGCGCAGAACACCTCGATCAAGGGCGAATACGTCTCCGCCGTCAACGTCGGCACCACGACCGGCGTGATCATCGCCACGTACGCCGGCGCCAAGGCCAACGCCAAGCTCTCGGCCGCGCCGTCGAAGACCCTGTCGTTCTCGGCCGTCCGCAACGCCGGCAGCCTGGAATGGCATTGCAAGAGCGCCACGCTTCCGCAGAAGTGGTGCCCGAGCAGCTGCGCGTGCTCCGGCTCGCCGTAAGCTGATCGCAGTACAGCAACACCGGAGGGGCCGCCTTGTGCGGCCCCTTTTCTTTTAGGATGCCGGCGGACCCACGACCAGACGGCACGATGACCCCAGCGATCGGATGGCCATGGCGCTGGCAGGTCGCATTCGCGCTGGTGCTGGCCATGGCCGCGTGGGCCTATGCCCCGGGCCTGTCCGGCGGCTTCCTGTTCGACGACTACATCAACCTCGACGCGCTGTCCCGCCACGGGGCCGTGGTCGATGCGCCCGCCTTCTGGCGCTACATCACGTCCGGCACGTCCGATCCCACGGGGCGTCCGCTCGCGTTGCTTTCCTTCCTGGTCGATGCGCGCGACTGGCCGGCCGACCCGGCGCCGTTCCTGCGCACCAACCTCGTGTTGCACCTGCTCAACGGCGCATTGCTGTGGGTGCTGTTGCTCGCGATGGAGCGCACGCTGGGGACGCAGCGCGAGCATCGGCAGCCCATTGCGCTGCTCGGCGCGGGGCTGTGGCTGCTGCATCCCCTGTTCGTGTCGACCACGCTGTACATCGTGCAGCGCGAGGCGATGTTGCCGGGGACGTTCGCGCTCGCGGGGCTGATCGCCTACGTGCTCGGTGCGGCGCGCACGGACCGGCGCGGGGCGTGGCTCGCTTACGGCGGCATCGTCGTGGCGACGATCGCGGCGACGCTGTGCAAGGCGAACGGCTTGCTGGTGCCGATGTTCGCGTGGGTGTTGTCGGCGACGGTGTTGCCTGCCTCGCCTGCGGAACGCGGGAAGCGGATCGCGTTCCTCGTGGTGCCGTCGGTGCTCGTGCTCGCGTACGTCGCGCATTTCGCGTTGTCCTGGAACACGGGGATCGATAGCCGGATGTGGTCCGTCGGCGAGCGCGCGTGGACGCAAGGGCGCGTCCTCGTCGATTACCTCGGGCTGCTGGCGATCCCGCGCGTGTTGTCGCCGGGCCTGTTCGCCGACGGGTATGCGGTGTCGCATGGGCCGTTCGCGCCGGTGTCGTCGGTGCTGTCGTGGGCAGCGCTGGTCGCGTTGTTCGCCGGCGCGCTGGTAGCGCGACGTCGGGCGCCGCGGCTGTCCGCCGCGCTGTTGTTCTTCTTCGCCGGCCACGTGCTCGAATCGACGCTGGTGCCGCTGGAACTGTTCTTCGAACATCGCAACTACGTGCCTGCGCTGTTGCTCGCGTGGCCCCTGGCGGCCGTGATCGTGCGCGCGCCGATCGCGCGCTGGGCGCGGGTGGCGATCGGCGTGGGCTTGCTCGCGTTGCTGGCGGCGACCACGCATGCGCGCGCCGATGCATGGGGGCATCCCGCGCGCCTTGCCGCGCTGTGGGCGACGCGCAATCCCGATTCCGCGCGCGCGTATGCGACATGGACCGACGTGACGATCAATGCGGGCTTCCCGGATCGCGCCGCCGCGTGGCTGCGCCCGAAGTGGCGTGCGCGTCCCAACGACCTGCAACTCGGTGCGTCGGTGATCGATGCGGCGTGCGCCGGTCGCGGGCTCGCCGAAGGCGATGCGGTGGCGATGACGCAGTCGTTGCACATGGGCAACACGGCAGGCGCGCTGGCGCAGGACTGGCTCGCGTACCGCACGGACATGGTGCGTCGCCAGCCGTGCGCCGGGCTGACCGTCGACACGCTGGACACGTGGATGCACACGCTCGCAGGCAATCCCGCGTTCTACCTGGATCAATCCGCTGCGATGCAGTCGTTGCTGGGGCGCCTGGCGGTGCAGCGCGGGCAATTCGACGAGGCACTGCGCCTGTTCGACGACGCTTACCGCCAGTCGCAAGCGCCCGACCTGGTCCTGCGCCAAGCGGCACTGCTCGATGCCAACGGCGCCCCGCGCCACGCGCTGGCCCACCTCGCCCGGTTCGACCCGAAGCACCCGGACCCCCGCCCCCAACGCTTCGGCATGCCCCGCCTGCACGCTTCCGTGCTGGCGTCGCAGGGTTACTGGCAGCGCGAGGTCGTAGACTTGCGCGCCCGCCTCCGTGCCCACGCTGCAACGCAATCCCAGGACGCCGCCGAATGATGTTTTCCCGCCTGCAGGCGCGCCCGCGCCTGGCGACGTGCCTGGCGCTGTTCGCGCTCGTGGTGTCCATCGTGGCGATCTACTGGCCGGGCCTGGGCGGCAGCTTCGTCTTCGACGACTACCCCAACCTGCTCGACAACCCCGCGGTGCGCGTCGACAAGCTGGACGCCGGGCAATGGCTGTCGGCGATGCTGTCTTCGCCGGCCAGCTCGCTGCAGCGGCCGCTGGCGATGTTCACCTTCGCGCTCAATTATTTCTTCACCGGCTACGACGCGTGGGCGATGAAGCTCACCAACGTCGGCATGCACGCCTTCAACGCGCTGCTGGTGTTCGCGCTGGTGCGCGCGCTGCAACGCGCCGCGGCGAAGGGCCCGATCGAAGGCGCGGCGCGCGCGCTGCCGTGGTTCGCCACGATCGCCTGGGCGTTGCATCCGCTGCACGTCACCGCGGTGCTGTACGTGGTGCAGCGCATGGAAGTGCTCGCGCACGTGCCGGTGTTCGCGGGCTTGTGGTGTTACGTGCGCGGGCGTACCAATCTCCTGCAGGGCAAGCGCGGCTGGGGCTGGATCGCGCTCGGCATCCTCGGCGGTTCGGCGATGGGGCTGCTGTCGAAGGAATCGGCGCTGCTGCTGCCGCTGTATGCGCTGGGCATCGAAGCGTTCGTGTTCCGCTTCCGCGGGCGCGACGGCAAGCGCGAACCCCACCTGCTCACGCTGTACATCTGGCTGCTCGCGGTGCCGCTGGTCGCGGGCACGGCGTGGCTGCTGCCGCGCGTGATGGATCCGGCGGCGTTCGCGGGGCGCGACTTCACCCTGCACGACCGCCTGCTCACCGAAGCGCGCATCGTGGTGGACTACCTGCGCTGGACGGTGTTCCCCGACGTCCGCGTGATGGGGCTGTACCACGACGACTACGTGATTTCGCGCAGCTGGTGGGGCCCGCACTCGCCGATTCCCGCGATGGTGGTGCTGCTGGCGCTGGCGGTCGGCGGCTGGATGGTGCGCAAGTCGCGGCCGCTCGTGGCGCTGGGCATCTTCTGGTACTTCGCCGCGCACACGATGACGGCCACCGTGGTGCCGCTGGAACTGGTGTTCGAACACCGCAACTACTTCGCCCTGCTGGGCGTCGTGCTGGCGCTGGGCGACCTGCTGCTGTGCGCCAACTTCGCGCAGCGCATCCCGATCGTGACGCGTACGCTCGCGCTCATCTTCATCCTGGTGTGCGCCGCGACGACGCTGATGCGCGCCAACGAATGGGATTCGCTGCTGCGCTTCGCGCGCAGCGAGGCGACCAAGCATCCGAACTCCGCGCGCGCCACGTACGAATACGCGCGCGCGCTGATCGGCATCAGCGGCTACGACCCGAAGTCGCCGCTGCGCAAGGAAATCTTCCGCGCCCTCGACGTCGCCCGCCGCGTGCCCGGCAGCAGCACGCTGCCCGAGCAGGCAGAGCTGATCTACTCGGCGCGCATCGGCATCGAGCCCGCGCCAGGCCTGTGGGATGCGCTGCGCGCCAAGCTGCGCATCCGCTCGGGCGGCCCGCAGGAGCAGCTGTCGCTGATCGCGATGACCAACTGCGCCGCGCAGGACCTGTGCGCCTTCCCGCCGCAGGAAATGCTCGACACCTTCCAGGCCGGCCTGGAGCGCGGCCCGCACGCCGGCGTGATGACCATCTACGCCAACTACGCCCTGCACGTGCTGGGCGACCGGCCGCTCGGCCTGCGCCTGCTGCGCGAATCGGTGGCGCTGGACCCGTCCAACGCCCAGTTCCAGGTCAACCTGATCAAGCTGCTGAATTCGATGGGGCTGGTGGAGGAGTCGCGGCAGCACATCGCGGTCCTGCGCACCCTCGGCCGCCTGGACCAGTACGGCCCGGCCGCCGACGAACTGGAAAAAACCCTGCCCGCGCCGGCCACGACGCGGTAACGCGACGGCCGTCGTCTGGACGGGGCCCTGCGCTTTCCCGGATGATGCCGCGACAACGGGGAACCACCTTGACCAAGCGCGCGCTCATCACGGGCATCACCGGACAGGACGGCGCCTACCTCGCCGAATTCCTGCTGGCCAAGGGCTACGAGGTCCACGGCATCAAGCGCCGGGCCTCGTCGTTCAACACCGAACGCATCGATCATCTGTACCAGGATCCGCACGAGCAGGACCGCCGCTTGTTCCTGCACTACGGCGATCTCACGGATGCGACCAACCTGATCCGCATCCTTCAGCAGGTGCAGCCGGACGAGGTGTACAACCTCGGCGCGCAGAGCCACGTGCAGGTGTCGTTCGAAACGCCGGAGTACACGGCCAACGCCGACGGCATCGGCACGCTGCGGTTGCTCGAGGCGATCCGCATCCTGGGGCTGGAACAGAAGACGCGCTTCTACCAGGCGTCGACGTCGGAGTTGTACGGCAAAGTGGCCGAGTCGCCGCAGACCGAACGCACGCCGTTCCATCCGCGCTCGCCGTACGGCGTGGCGAAGCTGTACGCGTACTGGATCACCGTGAACTACCGCGAGGCGTACGGCATGTACGCGTGCAACGGGATCCTGTTCAACCACGAGTCGCCGATCCGCGGCGAGACGTTCGTGACGCGCAAGATCACGCGCGCGCTGGCGCGCATCCACTGCGGGCTGCAGCCGTGCCTGTTCCTCGGCAACCTGGACGCGCGCCGCGACTGGGGCCACGCGCGGGATTACGTGGAGATGCAGTGGATGATGTTGCAGCAGCCCACGCCCGAGGATTACGTGATCGCCACGGGCGTGCAGCATTCGGTGCGCGATTTCGTCGAGCGCGCGGCGGCGGAACTGGGCCTGCAGCTCGAATGGCGCGGCGATGGCGCCGAGGAACATGCGGTCGTCGCGCGCGCGCCGGAAGGCAGCCAGGCGGCGATCGGGCAGCGCGTGGTCGCGATCGATCCGCGCTACTACCGCCCCGCCGAAGTGGAAACGCTGCTCGGCGATGCGACGAAGGCGCGCGAACAACTCGGCTGGGTGCCGCGCACAGGCTTCGACGAACTCGTGTCGGAAATGATGCGCCACGACCTGGCGCTGGCGCAGCGCGACCTGCTGGTGGTCGGCGCCGGTTATCGCGCGCAGGGCACGCAGGACTGACGTGGCGCACAGCGACGGCCCGATCTATGTCGCCGGCCACCGCGGCCTCGTGGGGGCTTCGATCGTGCGCCACCTGCGCGCGTCGGGCGTCGACGACCTCGTGCTGCGCACGCATGCCGAACTCGATCTCACCGACCAGCCCGCGGTGGAAGCGTTCTTCGCCGAACATCGCCCGCGCCAGGTGTACCTGGCGGCGGCGAAGGTGGGCGGCATCCTTGCCAACGACACGTATCCGGCCGACTTCCTGCGCGAGAACCTCGCGATCCAGACCAACGTGATCCATTCGGCGTGGAAGCACGGTGCACGGAAGTTGTTGTTCCTCGGCTCGTCCTGCATCTATCCGAAGCTGGCGCCGCAGCCGCTGCACGAAGACGCGCTGCTGACCGGCCCGCTGGAGCCGACCAACGAGGCCTACGCGATCGCGAAGATCGCCGGCCTGAAGATGTGCCAGGCATACCGCAAGCAGCACGGGTTTGATGCGATCGTCGCGATGCCCACCAACCTGTACGGCCCGGGCGACAACTACCATCCGCAGAACTCGCACGTGGTGCCGGGTCTGCTGCGCCGCTTCCACGAAGCACGCGAAGCGAACGCGCCGGAAGTCGTCGTGTGGGGCACGGGCACGCCGCTGCGCGAATTGCTGTACGCGGACGACCTCGCCGATGCGCTGGTCTTGCTGATGGATCGCTACAGCGACGCGCAGATGGTGAACGTGGGGTCGGGGGATGAAGTCTCGATCGCGGAACTCGCGCACCTCGTCGCCGACGTCGTCGGTTACACCGGCCAGATTCGGTTCGACACGAGCAAGCCCGACGGCACGCCGCGCAAGCTGCTCGATTCCTCGCGCCTGGCCGCACTGGGCTGGCGCCGGCGCGTGCCGCTGCGCGACGGGCTGGCGCTGGCGTACGCCGACTGGCGCACGGCCGCGGCCACGCGGTGAATACGCCGCAGGCGGGCGCGCTGGGCCGCACCTTGCGCTGGTTGCGCGACTCGCAGGTGGCACGCCAGTTCGGCTGGCTGGCGATGGCGAAGATCGTGCAGGGCGTGGCGAGCCTCGCGGCCGCGCTGGCGGTCGCGCGTGCGTTGGGGCCGGTGGAATTCGGCGCGTTGTCGCTGGCGATCGCCATCGCATCGTTCGTCGCGATGATCGCGGCGCTGGGGCTGGAACAGATCGCGACACGTGAACTGGTGGCCGCGGACTCGGGCGCGCGCACGCTCGCGTTGTTGCGGCGGTTGCGCTGGAGCGGTGCGTTGCTCGGCGCCGCCGCGTTGTTGGCGGTGTCGGTGTTGCCGCAGGTGCATGCGCTCGGGGCGTCGCACCTCGTGTTGATCCTCGCGTTGTTGCCGCTCGCGCAGGTGGGCGATCTCGCGGAATGGCGGTTGATCGCGTCCGGACACGGGCGGCGCGTCGCGATGGCCGTCGTGGCGGTGTCGCCGCTCGCGGCGCTGGTGCGCGTGGTGCTCGCGTTCGGTGGCTTCGGCGTCGTCGCGTTCGCCTGGGTGCTGGTCGCCGAATGGGCGCTGCGCTCGCTCCTGTTGTCCTTGCTGGCGCGCGGGCTGGGCACGCAATCCGGCGAAGGCGTTGCGACCGTCGCGTTGCGCGATGCCCTGGAGCTGCTGCGCGAAAGCACGCCGTTGCTGCTGGCCGGCATCGCCGTATTCGCATACATGCGCATCGACCAGTTCATGATCGCCGCGATGCTGGGGCAGCAGCAGGTGGGCCTGTATTCGGCGGTGGTGACGCTGGCGGAACTGCCGCTGGTGGTGCCGACGCTGCTGTTGCGCGCCGCGCTGCCCACGCTGACGCGCCAGTCGATGGACAACCCGCTCACGCGCGACCGCACGCTGGTGCGCCTGATGGGCGTGAGCGTGTACCTGCACCTGGCGATGTCGGTGGTGCTGGCGCTGCTGGCCGAACCGCTGGTGGTGCTGGCCTACGGCGAGGCGTATCGCGGCGCGGCCGAAGCATTCCGCCTCCAGGTCCTCGCCGCGCCCCTGGTGGCGCTGGGCGTGCTGAGCTCGGGATGGCTGGTGCTCGAACGCCGCACGGGCCACGCGCTGCGCCGCACCGTGCTGGGCGCGGTGGCGAACATCGGCCTGAATTTCTGGCTGATCCCGGCTTACGGGATCGCCGGCGCGGCGATGGCGACGCTGGCCGCGCAGGCGCTGGCTACGTGGCTCGCCGATGCGGCCTACCGGGACACGCGCGGATTGTTCATGATGAAGACCCGTGCGCTGTGGCCCGGGAACTGGGGACGGACATGACGATGCTGTGGGCGCGCAGGATGCTCGCGCGATACGAGGCGGCCACGTCGGGATACTTCGACGCGATGGGCTGGTTCGGCACGCGCGCGGCGCGGCGGGCGCTGGATGCGCAGGGGCAGCCGATCCCGTGGTTCACGTATCCGGCGATCGCGTTGCTGGAGCCACGCATCGACCGCGGCTGGCGCGTGCTGGAATTCGGCAGCGGCATGGGCACGCTGTGGTGGAGCGCGCGCGTGGCCGAACACGTGGCGGTCGAACACCACGCCGGCTGGGCCGACATGATCGCCGCGCAATCGCGCGCGACCGTGCATCGCGTCGACGGCGCCACGCCCGGCGCCTACATCGCGCCCACCCGGGGACAGGACCACTTCGACGTGATCATCGTCGACGGCATCCATCGCAACGAATGCCTGCTGGCGGCGCCCGCGTTGCTCGCGGCGGACGGCATCGTGATCCTCGACGATGCACAGCGCCCCGAATACACGCCCGGCATCGATGCGCTGCGCGCACAAGGCTTCCGCGTGCTGCCGCTGCACGGCCCGCAACCGGTGAGCAAGCATCCCGGCTGCACCGCGATCCTCTACCGTCCGGACAACGTGCTGGGCCTGTGATGGCAGCCCGGCCTGCGCCCGTCGCGTTCTTCGCCTTCAACCGGGCCGCGCATGCCGCGGAAACGCTGCGCGCGCTGGCGGCGAACCCGGAAGCGTGGGCGACGACGGTGCATGCCTTCATCGACGGGCCGCGCAACGACGCGGAAGCCGAGCGCGTGGCGGATGTGCGCGATGTCGTCGCCAATGCGCTGGGATTCGCCGATGTGCAGATCCACGCATCGCCGACCAATCAGGGCTTGTTCGCCGCGATCACCGGCGGCGTCGGGCGCGTGCTGGCCGCGCACGATCGCGTCATCGTGGTGGAAGACGACGTCGAGGTGTCGCCCGGCTTCCTGGCCTACATGAATGCCGCACTCGATCGCTATCGCGACGAACCGCGCGTGGGTTCGATCCACGGCTATGCGCCGCCGATCGCGGGCCTGCCCGACTATTTCTTCCTCGCCGGCGCCGATTGCTGGGGCTGGGCGACGTGGGCCGATCGCTGGCAATTGTTCGAACGCGATCCGCGCGCGCTGCTGCGCACGATGGCCGAACGGAAGAAGCTGCGTGAATTCACCGCCACGCACGGCGCGCAATCCCTGCTGCAACTGGTGCAACGCGCACAGGGCCGCAGCCAGTCGTGGGCGACGCAGTGGCATGCGAGCCTGTTCCTCGCGGGGCGGCACACGCTGCATCCGGGGCATTCGTTCGTGCGCAACACCGGCAATGACGAAAGCGGCGCGCATGCGGTTGCAAGCGACGTCCACGACAGCGACGCGACGGCGCTGTTCTCGGGCGGTTTGCCCGATGTCGTCTTGCAGGACGTCCGCGCCGCCGATGCGTTGTCGCGTTTCCTCGACCGGCAGGCGGTGCGCAACGTGCCGTTGCCCGAAGCCTTGTCGCGGCCGTTGCTGCGCACCTGGGCCGTCGCGGTTGCGCGCCGCGCCGCGGAGGAACGCGCATGAGCTTCGCGAAATCCTGGTTGCCGCCCGAGTTGCGCCACTTCGGCAATCGCCTCCTCGGCGCGGCGACGACGTACAAGGGCCCGTTCGAAACCTGGGCCGACGCCACGCGCGCGACCGCGGGATACGCGGACAACGCGATCCTCGCGCGCGTGATCGCCGCGACGCAGCGCGTGCTCGCGGGCGAAGCCGATTACGAACAGGACGGCACGGTGCAGCACGGGCTCGCGCCGCCGAGCCATGCATTGGCCTCGCTGCTAGCCGCGGCGGCCGCGGACCACGGCCGGTTGCGCGTGGTGGATTTCGGCGGCGGCCTCGCGTCGCACTACCTGCGCTGGCTGCCGTTCCTGGCCGACGTGCCGGACCTGCAGTGGTGCGTGGTGGAGCAGCCGCATTTCGTGGAAGCCGGGCTACGCTTGTTCGCCGACGTGCCGCAGGTGGCCTTCACCTCGGATCTCGACGAAGCGCGCTCGATCGCACCGAATGCGGTGCTCGCGTCCAGCGTGCTGCAGTACCTGGAAGCGCCGCTCGACATGCTGCGTGCGCTGGCGTCACTCGATGCACGCGTGCTCGTGATCGACCGGACGCCCTTCTCCGTGGACGGCCGCATGCACATCCTCGCGCAGCAGGTGCCGGCGAAGCACGGGCGCGCGAGTTATCCGTTGTGGATGCTCTCGCCCGACGCGGTGCGTGATGTATTGCGGTCGCAGTACGCGCAGCGGGTCGCGTTCACGGCGGCGGACCATCCGATCGACGTGTCGGGCTTGCACGCGGATTACGCAGGCGGTGCGTGGTGGCGCAACGCATGAGCCTGCGCACGCTCGCCGATCCCTTCTTCCTCGCGCATCGCGCCTTGCGGTCCGAGATCGCGTCGATGGCGCAGGCCGCGCAGGGCGTCGTGCTCGACGTCGGCTGCGGCACCGCGCCGTATCGGCCGTTGTTCGCGCACGCGACGTACTTCGGCGTCGAAGTCGCGACGTCGTCGGAATACGGCAGCAAGAAAGGCGGCGCGGACCTGTTGTTCGACGGACGCACGTTGCCCGTCGCCGATGCGAGCGTGGATGCCGTGCTGTGCAACCAGGTGCTCGAGCACGTGTTCGAGCCCCTGCCCTTCCTGCGCGAACTGCATCGCGTGCTGCGGCCGGGCGGGCGCCTGCTGATGACGGTGCCGTTCGTGTGGGACGAGCACGAGCAGCCCTACGACTTCGCGCGCTATTCGTCGTTCGGGCTCGCGCACCTGGCGCGCAGCGCGGGCTTCGAGGTGGTCGAGTCCCGGCGCACGCTGGCCGACGCGAGTCTGTTCGCGCAGCTGTGGCTGGCGTACTGGTTCAAGGTGGTGCGGCGCGGCAACCCGTCCTCCATGGCGCGCAAGGTCGTCGTGGCGGCGATGAGCGCGCCGGTCAACCTGCTCGGCCTGGCGCTGGCGCGCGTGCTGCCCGCCAGCCCCGACCTGTACCTCGACAATGCGATCATCCTCGCGCGGCCGGGTGCGATGATCGGGACGACCCCCAACGGAGGCGGTGCGGCATGAACGCAGCGGGCAGGCAGTGGAAGGATGCGCGCGTGCTCATCACGGGCGGCATCGGCTTCATCGGATCCAACCTGGCACGGCGGCTCGTCGCGCAGGGCGCGCACGTCACGCTGGTGGACAGCCTGATCCCGCAATACGGCGGCAACCTGCGCAACATCGAGGACATCCGCGATCGCGTCACCGTCAACATCTCCGACGTGCGCGACCAGCACGGCTTCCGCGCCCTCGTGCGCGGGCAGGACTACCTGTTCAACCTGGCGGGCCAGACCAGCCACCAGGATTCGATGTCCGATCCCTTCACGGACCTGGAGATCAACTGCACGGCGCAGCTGGCCATCCTCGAAGCGTGTCGCGCCATCAACCCGGCGATCCGCATCGTCTTCGCCAGCACGCGCCAGATGTACGGCCGCCCGGATTACCTGCCGGTGGACGAAGCCCACTTGCTGCGCCCCACCGATGTCAACGGCATCAACAAGATGGCCGGCGAGTGGTACCACATCCTCTACAGCAACGTGTACGGCGTGCGCTCTACCGCGTTGCGCCTGACCAACACGTACGGCCCGGGCATGCGCATCCGCGATGCGCGGCAGACGTTCCTCGGCATCTGGATCAAGCTCGCGCTGGAAGGCGCGCCGTTCTCGGTGTGGGGCGGCGAGCAGCTGCGCGACTTCAACCACGTGGATGATGTCGTCGATGCGATGTTGCTGGCGGCGACGGACGACCGCGCGATCGGCCAGGTCTACAACCTCGGCGACAGCGAAGTGGTGTCGCTGAAGGCGCTGGCGGACCTGCTGGTGGACGCCAACGGCGGCGGGGATTACCAGCTGCAAGCCTTCCCCGAAGAACGCAAGCGCATCGACATCGGCGACTACTACGCGGACTTCTCGCGCTTCGCCGCGCTCGGCTGGACGCCGCGCGTGCGCCTGGCCGAAGGCCTGCGCAGCACGTTGGCCTATTACCGGACCCACTTGAGCGACTATGCCTGACATGACGCGCACGATCCCCCAATGCAGTCCGCTGGCCGCCTACCAGGCGCAGGCCGCGGACATCGACGCGGCGATCCGCGCGACGCTCGAGCACGGGCGTTACATCCTCGGACCGCGCGTCGAAGCGTTCGAGCAGAATTTCGCGCGCTGGGTCGGGTCGACGCATGGCCTCGGCGTCGCGAACGGCACGGATGCGTTGTGCATCGCCTTGCGCGCCCTCGGCGTGCGCGAAGGCGATCTCGTCGTCACGACGTCCATGAGTGCGGTGGCCACCGCGGTGGCGATCCGCGCCGCCGGTGCATTCCCGCTGTTCGCGGATGTCGACGACGACCATGCATTGATCGATCCCGAACAGGTGGAAGCGTTGTTCGCGACGCATCGCGACCGCATCAAGGCCATCGTCCCGGTGCATCTGTACGGGCGTTGCGCCGACATGGGCGCGCTGGACGCCATCGCGCGACAGCACGGCGTGCCGATCGTCGAGGATTGCGCGCAGGCGCATGGCGCGCGCTGGGAAGGCCGCGTGGCGGGCACGATCGGCGCGTTCGGCAGCTTCAGTTTCTATCCCACCAAGAACCTCGGCGCGATCGGCGACGGCGGCGCGCTGGTCACCAACGACGCCGAACTGCGCGAACGCGCGCGGCTGTTGCGCGAATACGGCTGGCGCACGCGCTACATCAGCGACGTCGAGGGCGGCAACAGCCGGCTCGACGAACTGCAGGCCGCCATCCTCGACGTGAAGCTCCCGCGCCTGGACGCCGACAACGATGCGCGTCGCAGGATCGCCGCGCTGTATCGCGACGGGATCGACAACGCGCACGTCCGGATCTTCCGCGGGCGCGACGACGGCCACGTGTACCACCAGTTCGTCGTCCGCGCCGCGGATCGCGATGGCCTGCAGGCGCACCTGGCCGAGCGCGGCGTCGGCAGCCTCGTGCACTATCCCGCGGCCATCCACGAGCAGCCCGCCTACAACAACGCGGCGTACCAACCGCGGCCGCTCGCGCGCACCGAAGGCTGGGCGGCGACGGTGTTGAGCCTGCCGATGTTCCCGCAACTGCCGACGGAAGACGTGGCGCGCGTCATCGACGCGGTGAACGGTTGGGCCGGCCCACGCTGATGCGTCACCGGCACTACTGCACCTACTTCGACCATCGCTACCTGCCGCTCGGGCTGGCGCTGCACGAATCGCTGCTGCGCCACGGCGGCGAATTCACGCTCTGGGTGCTGGCGCTCGACCGCGAGTGCGCAGATTTCCTGGAAGCCGCCGCGCTGCCGAACGTGCGCGTGGTGCCGTTGGCCGAACTGGAAGCGTTCGATCCGGAACTGAAGGCGGTCGAAGGCACGCGATCGCGCGTGGAGTACTACTTCACGTGCTCGCCGTGTTTGCCGCGTTACGTGATGCGCGCGCACGGGGTCGACGAGATCACCTACCTCGATTCCGACCTGTGGTTTTTCTCGAGCCCGGAGCCGGTGTTCGAGGAACTCGGCGACGGGTCGGTGGCGATCATCGCGCACCGGTTCACGGGCGCCTCGGCGGCGTCGCATGCCAGGCACGGGATCTACAACGTCGGCTGGCTGACGTTCCGCAACGATGGGCCGGGCAAGGCGTGCCTGGAATGGTGGCGCGCGCGGTGCATCGAGTGGTGCTTCGATCGCGTCGAAGCGGATCGCTACGCGGACCAGAAGTACCTCGATCGCTTCCCGGAACTGTTCGATGGCGTCGTCGGCATCACGCACCCGGGCGCGAATCTCGCGCCGTGGAATGTCGGCGCATCGCAGGTCACGTTGCGCGACGGCGTCGTGTGCGTCGACGCCCAGCCCCTGGTGTTCTTCCATTTCCAGGGCCTGAAGCGCATCGAAGGCAACACGTACGACACCAACCTCACCAGCTACGGCGCGCGCATGACGCCGGCGTTGCGCGATAGCGTGTTCCTGCCGTACATCGCGGCGTTGCGGCGTGCGGAAGCCTTCGTCGCGCCGCGCTTGCCGCAGGCCATCGGCGCGCAGGGCTTGCGTCGCGCGGGGTTGAACCAATGGCGCGTGCGGGCGTCCCGCGCGTGGCGCACGTTCCGCGCGCGCAGCGCCGGCAACCTGGTCGACGCACCGCCGTGAGGGTGCTGTTCGTCGGCAAGCGCGAACCGCAGCAGCGCGACCTCGTGACGCGGCCGTACGGGCGGTTCTTCCATCTGCCGCGGTTGCTCGCCGCGGCCGGCGATGTGGTCGAAGCGCACCTGGTCAGCCACAAGCGCTCGCCGGAAACGACCGTCGCGCACGAAGGCGTGCGGTGGTCGACGCTCAATCCGAAGCTCGGGTTGCCGCGCATGTTGCGCGAACTCGATGCGCGTGCGCGGGCGTTCCGCCCCGACTGGATCGTGGGCATGTCGGACGCGTGGTACGGGTGGCTCGCGCATCGCCTCGCGCAGCGCACGGGCGCGCGGCTGGCGGTGGATGCGTACGACAACTACGAAGCCTACATGCCGTGGAATGTGCCGCTGCATTTCGCGTGGCGGCGTTCGCTGCGCGCGGCGGACGTGGTGACGGCGGCCGGGCCGCAGCTCGCGGAATTGCTGCAGCGGTCGCGGCGCCACGGGCAACGCGAGGTGGACATCGTGCCGATGGCGGCGGATCCGGCGTTCGTGCCGCACGATCGCCTCGCGTCGCGCGCCGCGTTGGGCTTGCCGGTCGATGCGCCGCTGGTGGGCTACATGGGCGGATGGGCGGCGAATCGCGGGACGGATGTATTGCTCGATGCGTTCCGGCGCGTGCGCGCGCAACGGCCGGATGCGCGCCTGGTGCTGACGGGTCGCCCGCCTGCGCATGCGCTCACCGTCGAAGGCGTGCACGCGCTCGGTTATGTCGACGATGCGCAACTGCCGGTCGCGCTGTCCGCGCTCGACGTTGCCTGCGTGATCACCACGCACTCCGCGTTCGGCCGGTACAGCTATCCCGCGAAGTTGTGCGAAGCGATGGCGTGCGGCGTGCCGGTCGTGGCGACCTCGACCGATCCGGTGCGCTGGATGCTGCGCGACGACATGCGTTTCCTTGCCCCGCCGGACGACGGGGAGACGATTGCGCACGATATCGTCGCGAACCTGGGCTTGGGGCGGATTGCGTATCCGGCGCTGGCGTCGTGGGAAGACAGTGCTGCGCGCTTGCGTGCGAGCCTGGTGGCCGTCAGCGGTTGACCGGGTCGAGCGTATAGATCAACGTCGGGAACACCCGCCGCAGCATCCGCCAGACAAACTCCGGCATCGGCTTGAGCACGTACCGATACAAGGGCGCGTCCGGCTGCTCCAGGTCGAACGTCATCCGCAACGCATCGCCGGTGTGCTGCGCGAACACGAATCCCGCCGCACGCAACTCCGGCTCCAGCTGCGGGCACGTCAGCGGCCGGCAGTCGTAGTGCGTGCCCTTCCCCGCGAGCCGCACGTATGCGTCGGCCAGCGGGATCGGCAGCCAGCTCAGGAACGCGAGCTTGAAGTGCGGCTCCACCAGCATCCAGCGATTGGGCACGGCGAGGTATCCGCGCCCGCCCGGCGCGAGCACGCGCTTGCATTCGCGCAGGTGCGCGCGTTGCGCGTCGCGGTCGCCCACGTGTTCGATGACGTGGTTGGTGATCACGATGTCGAACGCGTCGTCGGCGAACGGCAACGCGGTGCCATCGACCACCTGGAACGCGAAGCCTTCGCGGATGCTGCGCACGTCGACGACATCCACGGAGGTCACGTCGCAGCGCACCGTCGGATGCGTGGCGAGGTAATGCGCGATGCCGCCGCTGCCCGTGCCGACTTCGAGCACGCGCCACGGCGTGTCGCGCGGCGGGAGGCTCAGCAGGCGCAGGATCTTTTCGCCCTTCCAGCGGCGCGAGGGCAGGTCCTGCACGGCGTGCGGTGCGCGTGTGTCGGTGGTCATGCAAACGCTTCGACGAGGCGACGTTCGAAGATGTCCCAACCGTTGGCGGCCGCGAAGGCCAGGCAATCGGCGGCGGTCTGCGCGCGCGGTTTCGCGAGCCACGCGAGCGTCGCTTCGGCGAGGGCGCGTGCGTCGTCGGGCGCGACGAGTTCGCCGGTGCGGCCGTGTTCGACGGCATCGGGCACGCCGCCCACCGCGTACCCCAGCGTGGGCACGCCGCGCGAGGCGGCTTCCAGCGCGACCATGCCGAAGCCTTCGACGTCGCCGGGCAGGTCGCGCACCGGGAACAGGTGCAGGTCGGCGCTGCGATACAGGATGTCGAGCGTGGCATCGTCGACGACGCCGAACAGCCGCACGTGGCCGGCAACCCCGGCGCGTTCTGCTTCGGCCACGATGCGCGCGCGTTCGGACCCCCGCGCGGCGGCGACGGCGTCGTTGGCGTCGCTGCCGACGATGATCAACTGGACATCCGGGCGCGCGGCCACCAGCGCGGGCATCGCATCGCGGATGAAGGCGGCAAGCCCCTTGCGTTCGGTGAGGCGCCCGACCGACAGCAGCACGGGCCCATCCTGCAATCCGAGGGTCGCGCGTTCGGCGGTGGTGCTCGCCACCGGCGGCGTGTCGAATACCTCCGTCCCCGGCGTGACCACGCGCAGGCGATCGCGCGGCACGCCTTGTTGTTCGGCCAGGCGCGCGGTGTTGCGGCTGTTCGCGATCACGCGATCGGCCCCGCGGATCGCCGGCAACCACAGGCGCTGGTACACCGGATGCGGCGCAATCAGGTCGAGCCCGTGCACGTACACCGCGCAACGCGCCCCGGCGCGGCGCGCAGCCAGGCGCGCCTGCGGAGCCGCAAGCCCGCTGCCGGCCAGCACCAACGTCGGCGCAAACCGTCCTGCGCTGCGCCACCCTTCGACGAACGCGCCCATGAGGAAGCGCGGCAACGGCCGATGCGGCACTTCGCGCAAATCGATGCCTGCCGGGGCGAACGCACGCGCGCCGCTCGGACCGACCATCGCCATCGCACCATTGCGCGCCAGCGCTTGCGCGATGTGCCGGTTCAAGCGCTCCATCCCGCCAACCAGCGGCGGGAAGTTGCGCGTGATCAGCAGCGAGCGCACGGGCGCGCGGTCACGGGTCGCGGCGATAGGTCAGCGCGGTGATCTGCTCGGACACGAGGCCGATCAGGAAGATGATCACCGACGCGCTGAGCAGCAGCGCGCTCATGTTGGTGAAGCGTTCCTGCGTCGCGTAGGTCCACGCGTAATACGCCAGCCCCATCGCGCCGAACAGGAACGACGCCGGCGCAAACAACTTGAGCGGCGAATACAGCGTAGCGATGCGCAGGATGATCACGAGGAAGCGCGCGCCGTCGCGCAGCGGGCGGATGTGGCTGCGGCCGATGCGCTTGGCCACGTCGATCGGCACGTACGCCACCGGATAGGCGCTGCGGAAGAACGCCATCGTGCTGGTGGTGGGATAGCTGAAGCCGTTGGGCAGCAGGTGCAGGAATTCGCGGAAGCGTTCGGCGCGCACGGCGCGGAAGCCGGACGTGAGGTCGGCCACCTTGTGCCCGGTCATCCAGCTGGCCACGTGGTTGTAGAAGGCGTTGGCGAAGCCGCGGCTGCGGTTGGCCTGGCCGCCCGCGCCGCGGGCGCCGACCGCCATGTCGTAACCGGCTTCCAGCCGCTCCAGCAGCTTGGGGATGTCGGCCGCGTCGTGCTGGCCGTCGGCGTCCATGAAGACCAGGACATCGCCGGCCGCGGCCCGGGCCCCGCGCTTGATGGCGGCGCCGTTGCCCATGGGGTACGGGGACGACAGGACGCGGGCCCCGTGTTCAGCCGCGACGGCGGCGGTCTCGTCCGTGGAGCCGTCGTCGACCACGATGACCTCGGCCTGCGGAACGACCACGCGCAGGCCCGGCAGGGTCTTGCGCAGGCCGTCGGCTTCGTTCTTGGCCGGAAGGATGATCGAAACGCGCATGTGGGCCCCCTGACCCGTACAGGTTACCCGTGAATCCAAGTCCGGAATAGCGACGGCGATCCGTTGTGCCTTCAAGGGATTGCGGTATCTTCGGCATCCGAAATGGGGGATGGTAAAGATGGCGACCGTTGCGACCGCCAATTTGGTGGGCATCACCGGCATTGCCCGGCGCCTGGTGCTGGATGGGGCGCTGGACGAAGCGCGCGCGCGCGAGGCGATGGAAGCGGCCACGAAGGAGCGCAAGCCGCTCGCGTTGTTCATGGCCGAAAAGAAGCTGGTCACCTCGGCGCAGTTGGCGGCAGCCAATTCGGCCGAGTTCGGCATGCCGATCTTCGACGTCAGCGCGATCGACCCCAACCAGTCGGCCATCAAGCTGGTCAGCGAAGACCTGGTCCGCAAGCATGGCGCGCTGCCGCTGTTCAAGCGCGGCGGCCGGTTGTTCGTGGGCGTGTCCGATCCCACCAACAGCCACGCGCTGGACGAGATCAAGTTCCACACCAACCTCGCCGTCGAGCCGATCCTGGTCGACGAAGAGAAGATCCGCCGCACGATCGACCAGTGGCTCGAGAACGCCGACGCCCTGGCCGACGCGGTCGCCGACAGCGAAGGCCTCGACAGCCTGGAAACCTCGGGCGGCGACGAAGACCTCAACGCCGACACCGGCGTCGACGCCAAGGGCGACGACACGCCGGTCGTGAAGTTCATCAACAAGGTGCTGGTGGACGCCATCCGCCGCGGCGCGTCCGACATCCACTTCGAGCCCTACGAAACCGAATACCGCGTGCGCCTGCGCATCGACGGCCTGCTCAAGCAGGTCGCCAAGGTCCCGGTGAAGCTGCAGGCCCGCATCGCCGCGCGCCTGAAGGTCATGGCGCAGCTGGACATCGCCGAGAAGCGCGTCCCGCAGGACGGCCGCATCAAGCTCAACCTGTCCAAGACCAAGCAGATCGACTTCCGCGTCAGCACCCTGCCCACGCTGTTCGGCGAAAAGGTGGTGCTGCGTATCCTCGACGGCGGCGCCGCCAAGCTCGGCATCGAGAAGCTGGGCTACGAAGACGACCAGAAGAAGCTGTTCCTGGAAGCGGTGCAGAAGCCCTACGGCATGGTGCTGGTCACCGGCCCCACCGGCTCGGGTAAAACCGTCTCGCTGTACACCGCGCTCAACATCCTCAACGACGACACGCGCAACATCTCCACCGTCGAAGACCCGGTCGAAATCCGCGTGGCGGGCATCAACCAGGTGCAGATGAACATCAAGCGCGGCATGACGTTCGCCGCCGCGCTGCGCTCGTTCCTGCGACAGGATCCGGACGTGATCATGGTCGGCGAAATCCGCGACCTGGAAACCGCCGAGATCGGCATCAAGGCCGCGCAGACCGGCCACATGGTGCTCTCCACGCTGCACACCAACGACGCCCCGCAGACCATCGCGCGCCTGATGAACATGGGCGTGGCGCCGTACAACATCACCTCCTCGGTCACGCTGGTCATCGCACAGCGCCTTGCCCGTCGCCTGCACGACTGCAAGCGCGAAGTGCACCTGCCCGACCACGCACTGCTCGCCGAAGGCTTCACCGCGGACGAGATCCATGCCGGCTTCAAGATGTACGAAGCCGTCGGGTGCCCGGACTGCACCGAGGGTTACAAGGGTCGTACCGGCATCTACCAGGTAATGCCGATGACCGACGAAATCCAGGACATCATCCTCACAGGCGGCAACGTGATGCAGATCGGTGAAGCGGCCCAGCGCTCCGGCGTGCGGGACCTTCGCCAGTCGGCGCTGATGAAGGTCAGGAACGGGGTCACCAGCCTCGCCGAAATCAACCGTGTGACGAAGGACTAAGGGGTCGCCACCATGGCAGTCACCAAGAACGCAGCCCGCCGAGCCGCCGCGAAGCCTGCCGTGCGTCGCGCCGATGTCATGCCGACCTTCATCTGGGTGGGCAACGACAAGCGCGGCATGAAGATGAAGGGCGAGCAGCAGGCCAAGACGGCCAACGCGCTGCGCGCCGAACTGCGCAAGCAGGGCATCACGCCCACCGTGGTCAAGCCCAAGCCGAAGGACATCTTCGGCGGCGCCGGCAAGCGCATCACGCCGAAGGACATCGCGGTGTTCAGCCGCCAGATCGCGACCATGCTCAAGTCGGGCGTGCCGATCGTGACGTCGATGGAAATCATCGCGGGCGGCCAGAAGAACCCGAAGATGCGCGACCTGGTCAACACGATCCGGACCGACATCGAAAGCGGTTCGTCGCTGTCCGAATCGCTCACCAAGCATCCGGTGCAGTTCGACGAGCTCTATCGCAACCTGGTCAAGGCGGGCGAATCGGCGGGCGTGCTCGACACGGTGCTCGACACCGTGGCGACGTACAAGGAAAACATCGAAACGCTGAAGGGCAAGATCAAGAAGGCGATGTTCTACCCCGCGATGGTCGTCGCGGTCGCCCTGCTCGTCAGCGCCATCCTGCTCGTGTTCGTGGTGCCGCAGTTCGAAGACGTCTTCAAGAACTTCGGCGCCGAGCTGCCGGCCTTCACCCAGATGGTGATCAACCTCAGCAAGTTCATGGTCAAGTGGTGGTGGGCGATCGGCGGCTTCGTGGCCGCGATCGTCGTCGGCTTCATCATGGCGAAGAAGCGCTCGCCCGCCGTGCAGCACTTCCTGGACCGCCTGGTCCTCAAGCTGCCCGTGATCGGCAAGATCATGCACGAGGCCGCGCTGGCGCGGTTCTCGCGCACGCTGGCGGTGACCTTCGCGGCCGGCGTGCCGCTGGTCGAAGCGCTGGAAACCGTGGCCGGCGCCACCGGCAACACCGTGTACGAACATGCGGTCAAGCGCATCCGCGACGACGTGGCCGTGGGTTACCAGGTCAACGTGGCGATGAAGCAGACGCAGCTGTTCCCGCACATGGTCGTGCAGATGACCGCGATCGGCGAAGAGGCCGGCGCGCTCGACACCATGTTGTACAAGGTGGCCGAGTTCTACGAGATGGAAGTCAACAACGCGGTCGACGCGCTCGCCAGCCTGCTGGAGCCGCTGATCGTGGTGATGCTGGGCGTGATCGTGGGCAGCATGGTGGTCGCCATGTACCTGCCGATCTTCAAGCTCGCCGCCGTCGTCTGATCCGGGCCCGCACCTAAGTGGCATTCCTGGACCAGAACCCCGGCCTCGGCTTTCCCGCCGCGGCCGCTTTCGGGCTTGCGCTCGGCAGCTTCCTCAACGTCGTGATCCTGCGCCTCCCCCGCCGCCTGGAATGGCAGTGGCGGCGGGATGCGCACGAGATCCTCGAAGACGCGGAGGTCTACGATCCGCCGCCGCCGGGGATCGTCGTCGAGCCTTCGCACTGCCCGCACTGCAAGCATCCGCTGTCGTGGTACGAGAACATCCCGCTCATCAGCTGGCTGGCGTTGCGCGGCAAGTGCCGCCATTGCCACGCGCCGATCTCGGCGCAGTACCCGCTGGTCGAATTCATCACGATGGTGCTGGTGCTGGCCTGCGTGTGGCAGTTCGGGTTCGGCTGGAAGGCGTTCGGCGGGATCCTCTTCACCTGCTTCCTCATCTCGCTCGCCGGCATCGACCTGCGCACGCGCCTGCTGCCCGACCAGCTCACGTTGCCGCTGCTCTGGCTCGGGTTGATCGCCAGCATCGAGAACCTCTACGTCGGCCAGAAAGCCGCGCTGCTCGGCGCGATGGCGGGCTACTTCAGCCTCTGGTCCGTGTACTGGGTCTTCAAGCAGCTCACGGGCAAGGAAGGCATGGGCCACGGCGACTTCAAGCTGCTCGCGGCCATCGGCGCGTGGGTCGGGTTGAAAGGCATCCTGCCGACCATCCTGGTGTCGTCGATCGTGGGCGCCATCGTCGGGTCGGTGTGGTTGTTCGCGGCGGGTCGCGATCGCGCCACGCCCATTCCCTTCGGTCCGTACCTCGCCATCGCGGGCTGGATCGCGTTCTTCTGGAGCGAGCCGCTCATCAACGGCTACCTGCATCTCGCCGGAGCGCGGTGACGCCATGGCGGCGCCCGCGCTGCGCGTAGGGCTGACCGGCGGCATCGCGTCGGGCAAGAGCGCGGTCGCGAACTTGTTCGCTGCAAAGGGGATCGTCGTCGCCGATGCGGATGTCGCGGCGCGCGAGGTCGTGCAGCCGGGACAATCGGCGCTCGCGGAAGTCGCCGAAGCGTTCGGTCCGGATGTGTTGCAAGCCGATGGCCAGCTGGATCGCGCGGCGCTGCGCCGGCATGTCTTCGGCAACGACGATGCACGCAAGCGGCTCGAAGCCATCCTGCATCCGCGCATCCGCCTGGCCCTGCGCGCGACGGCCGAAGCGGCGCGCAGTCCCTACGTGATCGTCGCGATTCCCCTGCTCGCCGAAGGCGGTGGGCGCGCGGCGTATCCGTGGCTCGATCGCATCCTGGTCGTCGACGTGCCGCGCGATGTGCAGGTGGCGCGCGTGATGCATCGCGACGCCATCGATCGCGTGCTGGCCGAACGCATGCTGGCGGCGCAGGCCGACCGGCGCACGCGCCTGGCGATCGCGGACGATGTGCTGGTGAACGTCGACACGCTGGCGGCGCTGGACGCGGAGGTCGATGCGCTCGACCGGCGTTACCGCGCGATGGCGGCGATGCGCGACTGAGTCAGGGCGTGCCGGGCCAGAACGCGCGGATCGCAGCGATGCCTTGTGCGCCGTGGGCGCGTGCGATGTCGAGTTCCTGTTCGCCGAGGCCACCGATCGCATAGATCGGCAGCGCGGTGTCTTCGCGTAACGCGGCGAATCCCGCCCAACCCAGTGGCGTGGCGCCCGGATGCGTGGGGGTGCCCGCGACTGCGCCGACGACGATGAAGTCGCAGCCGATGCGTTCGGCCTCGCGGATCTCGGCGAGCGTGTGGCATGACGCGGCGACGCGGCGATCCGCCGGCAGCGGACGCGATGCGAGTGCCGGCAATTGCGCGGCACGCAGGTGCACGCCGATGTCGAATTCGCGCGCGAGGTCGATGTCGCCGTTGACCAGCACGTCCACGTCGTGGCGGCGGCATGCATCGACGGCGGCGTCCACCAGCGTGTGCCAGCGGCGCGGTTCGCTGTCGGGGGCGCGCAATTGCACGCGACGCACACCGTTGGCCAGCGCGTGTTCGAGCGCGTCGAGCCACGTCGCATCCGACAGGTCGGGCGCGGGCGTGACGAGGTAACGATCGGGCTGCAACAGCGCCGCGACGACGGGAATGTCCGCGGACGGCATCGCATACGACGCCAGCAGGTGCGGCGGCACCCACGCGAGGGCCTGGCCTTCGTGGCCCTTGACCGTGCCGCGCCAGGCGGCGACGTGGCGCACGTCCAGGCGCAGGCGCTTGTGCGGATAGCGCTGCGGCACCGCGATCAGCGGCGCGCCGCAGTCGATGTCGATGCCGAGTTCTTCGTGCAGTTCGCGGGCGAGCGCACCTTCCGGCGTCTCGCCCGGCTCGCGCTTGCCGCCCGGGAATTCCCACAGGCCGGCGAGGTCGCGTCCTTCGGTCCGGCGCGCGAGGAGGATGCGGCCGGTCTTGTCGCGGATCACGCCCGCGACGACCTCGACCATGGCCTCGCCGCTCACGGGCCCGCTACGTCAGGCCAGCTGGCCGTGGCAGTGCTTGAACTTCTTGCCGCTGCCGCACGGGCACGGATCGTTGCGGCCCACGCGCGGCGTGGCGCCGGCGGCGAGCGCGGCAGCCGAGGCTTCCGCGGCTTCTTCGCCCGCACCGTAGCCGCCGGTGTCGGCGTGCTGGAACTGCATCTGGCGCGCGACGGCTTCGGCGCGCGCGCGTTCCTGCGCTTCGGCCTGCGCGACTTCCTCTTCGCTGCGGATGCGCACGCGCGCCAGCAACGAGACGACTTCGCGCTTCACCTTCTCCAGCATTTCGCTGAAGAGTTCGAAGGCTTCCTTCTTGTATTCCTGCTTCGGCTGCTTCTGCGCGTAACCGCGCAGGTGGATGCCCTGGCGCAGGTAATCCATGCGGCCCAGGTGTTCCTTCCAGTTCTGGTCGAGCACGTTGAGCATGATGTGCTTTTCGAGCATGCGCATCGTCTCGCCGCCGACCTGCGCTTCCTTGTCGGTGAACACGCCGGTGACGGCGCGCTGCACTTCGGCGGCGATCTGCTCGGCGTCGATCTCTTCGCGCGACTTCACCACGCCGGTGATGTTGGCGTCGAGGTTGAACTCGTTGGCGAGTTCCGCGTCCAGGCCCTGCAGGTCCCACTGTTCGTCGATGGAGTTCGGCGGGACGAAGCGCGCGACGAGGTCGGCGACCACGTCTTCGCGGATGCCGGCGACGTTCTCTTCCACGCTGTCGGCGTCCAGCAATTCGTCGCGCTGCTGGTAGATCACCTTGCGCTGGTCGTTGTTGACGTCGTCGTAGTCGAGCAGGTTCTTGCGGATGTCGAAGTTGTGGGCCTCGACCTTGCGCTGCGCGTTGGCGATCTGCTTGGTCACCAGCGGGCTTTCGATGATGTCGTCTTCCTTCAGGCCCATGCGCGCCATGACGCGCTGCACCCAGTCGGCCGCGAAGATGCGCATCAGGTTGTCTTCGAGCGACAGGTAGAAGCGCGACGAACCCGGGTCGCCCTGGCGGCCGGAACGACCACGCAGCTGGTTGTCGATGCGGCGCGATTCGTGGCGTTCGGTACCGACGATGTGCAGGCCGCCCGACGCCTTGACCGCGTCGTGGCGCTGCTGCCATTCGGCGCGGATGCGCGCCTTCTCGTCTTCGCTGGCCTCTTCGCCCAGCGCGGTGAGTTCGGCCTCGAGCGAACCGCCGAGCACGATGTCGGTACCGCGGCCGGCCATGTTGGTGGCGATGGTCACCGCGCCCGGGCGACCGGCGTTGGCGACGATCTGCGCTTCGCGTTCGTGCTGCTTGGCGTTGAGGACTTCGTGCGCGATGCCCGATTCGTTCAACTGTTCCGACAGCAGCTCGGAGACTTCGATGGACGTGGTGCCGACGAGGACCGGCTGGCCCTTGGCGTTGCACTGCTTGATCTCGTTGACCACCGCGCGGTACTTGCCGGCGCGGTTGAGGAAGACGAGGTCGGAATGGTCCTGGCGGACCATCGGGCGGTGCGTCGGGATGACGACCACTTCGAGGTTGTAGATGTTCTGGAATTCGTAGGCTTCGGTGTCCGCGGTGCCGGTCATGCCCGACAGCTTCTTGTACATGCGGAACAGGTTCTGGAACGTGATCGAGGCGAGCGTCTGGTTCTCGCGCTGCACCGCCACGCGTTCCTTCGCTTCCACGGCCTGGTGCAGGCCGTCGGACCAGCGGCGGCCCGGCAGCGTGCGGCCGGTGAATTCATCGACGATCACCACTTCGTCGTCGCGCACGATGTAGTCGACGTCGCGCTGGTAGATCGCGTGCGCGCGCAGTGCGGCGTTGAGATGGTGCACGACGTGGATGTTGTGCGCGGCGTACAGCGCATCGTCGTCGTCCTTCAGCACGCCGATCTGGCGCAGCAGCGCTTCGACGTGTTCCATGCCGGCTTCGGAGAGGTGGACCTGCTTGCCCTTCTCGTCGACGAAGTAATCGCCTTCGGACTCTTCGTCCTTCTGCTTCGACAGCTGCGGGACGATGCCGTCGACCTGGTGGTACAGCTCCTGCGATTCGTCCGCGGGGCCGGAGATGATGAGCGGCGTGCGCGCTTCGTCGATCAGGATGGAGTCGACTTCGTCGACGATCGCGTAGTGCAGGCCGCGCTGGTAACGGTCTTCCTTCGCCAGCGCCATGTTGTCGCGCAGGTAGTCGAAGCCGAACTCGTTGTTGGTGCCGTAGGTGATGTCGCTGCCGTACGCGGCGCGCTTGTCGCTGTGCGGCATGCCCGGGTAGACCACGCCGACCGACAGGCCGAGCCAGTTGTACAAACGACCCATCCACGCGGCGTCGCGGCGCGCGAGGTAATCGTTGACGGTGATGACGTGCGTGCCCTTGCCTTCGAGCGCATTGAGGTACGTCGGCAGCGTGGCGACCAGCGTCTTGCCTTCACCGGTGCGCATCTCGGCGATCTTGCCCAGGTGCAGCACCATGCCGCCGATCAGCTGCACGTCGTAATGGCGCATGCCGAGCACGCGGCGCGAAGCTTCGCGACAGACGGCGAAGGCTTCGGGGAGGATCTTGTCGAGCGATTCGCCGCCGGCGATGCGCTTCTGGAACTCGGGCGTCTTGGCCTGCAGCTGCTCGTCGGTGAGGCCCTGCATTTCGGGCTCGAGCGCGTTGATCTTCTTGACGATGCCCGCGAGCTGTCCGAGGAGGCGTTCGTTGCGGCTGCCGAAAACGCGGGTAAGCAGGCTGTTGAGCATCGTTGGAAATACCAGAGGAATTCTTGGGGGTGGGCCATGGGCGCGGGGCGCCGTGCGGCAATAAAAAAGGGCGCTGGGCGCCCTTTGTTCGGCAACGCGGCATTGTAGCTGGGGACCGCGGGGCCGCCTATCAAGTTCCTTCCGACGCCGTCCCCCCAATGGGCAGGCGTCGTGCGGGCGATGGATCAGCCGCGGACGGCGCTGCGGCCACCGAGGAACTGGCGCGGGTTCACGACGCGGCCGTTGTCCCACACCTCGAAGTGCACGTGGGCGCCGGTGGACCGGCCGGTGGAGCCGGCCTTGGCGATCTGCTGCCCGGCACGGACGAGGTCGCCCACGCGGCCCAGCAGGCGCGAGTTGTGCGCGTAGCGGGTGACGTAGCCGTTGCCGTGGTCGATCTCGACCACGTTGCCGTAGCCGGAGCGGACGCCGGAGAAGCTGACCACGCCGTCGGCCACCGCCAGGACGGGATCGCCCACGTTGGCCTTGAAGTCGATGCCCTTGTGGAACTGGTGGCCCCCGACGATCGGATCGGCGCGGCCGCCGAAGCCGGAGGTGATGTAGCTGTTGGCGATCGGGTCGCGCGACGGGATGGCGTTGCGGTCGAGCGTGCGGTTGAACAGCAGCGACTCCATCACCGACAGCTGCTGGCCCGAGGCGGTGTATTCGCGCTCCAGGACCGACAGCTCGCGGTTGAGTTCGGCGCGCGGCATGTCGCGGACGGGGCCCGCGCCACCGGTCGGGACCGGCTGGTCGAAATCGAACTCGCCGTCCTGCAGCTGGCCGGCGCGGGTGAGGCGCTCGCCGAGGGCATTGAGGCGGTTGGCCTGGGCCTGCAGCTCGCCGAGGCGGGCGGCCAGCGCGTTGATCTCGCGCTGCGAGTTGGCGTGGGCGGCATCGAGCTCGGCCTGCTGCTTCTCGACCTTCGCCTGCAGTTGCGCGGTGCGCACCCCGGTGAAGCCGACGCTGGCGCCGAGCCCCAGCACGAGGCCGGCAGAGAGCAGAATGCCTGCGGTGATCCCCGGACGACGCTGGGCGTTGTCGGAGATCTTGTCGACCAGGCGGGCCGAAGGCTCGCCACGGTTATTCAGAACGATTTTGAAGCTCATAGATATGTCGGATTCCAAGTACCGCGGACCTAAGCCCGCACGCGCAGATCGAAACACGGGTCCGCAGGCGCCGATTGAGGCGTTGCTTGCAGATTCCGCCTTCGATCCCCTGCGCCGTGCCCTGTGGCTTGATGCGCTGGATCAGCGGTTGCGCCCATTCCTGCCTCCGTCGCTCGCCGCGCATGCGCGGCTTGCGAACCTCGATGGCGGCAGGCTCGTCTACGTCGTTGATGCACCGGTGTGGCGGGCCAAGTTGCGGCTCGTCGCTCCGGACATCCTCGACGCGGCCCGATCCCTCGGGCTCGGCGTGGCCGAGTTGGTCGTCAAAACGACGACCTATCCGATCCACCCGTCGGAACGGACGGAATCGAAGGCCAAACCGATGTCGGCGGCTGCGAAAGAAGCGTTGCAAGCCGCGCTGGCGTCCTTGGTGGATCCCCACCCGGGATCCGAAAAAAACCCTGATGCGAAACGGAAACCAGAGTCCTGAAATCTGGCCGGTCGACCCATCCGATTGCGTGGTGCGGTGGATGGCTTGAGCGGCCCGGAGGGGATACTGCCCGCCTTTTCCCCCGGATTCGCTAACGAACCATTAGAGGTTCGTTAAATTGCCGTTAAACGGCCGGTTTCGATTCACAGATCGATCACCAGCCCGCACATCCCCGGACGGATTCCACACGGCCAGGTTCAGGCGATGGCAGGGTTGCCGTAGACGACGGGCGCGGCGGCCGGATCGTCGAAAGTCACTTCGTCCCAGGCCGAGGCATCGGCGAGCAGGGCGCGGACCAGCTTGTTGTTGAGGGCGTGGCCGGACTTGAAGCCTTCGAACGCGCCGATGATCGGACGGCCGGCCAGGTACAGGTCGCCCACCGCATCGAGGATCTTGTGGCGGACGAATTCGTCGGCGTAGCGCAGGCCGTCGTCGTTCAGCACGCGGAACTCGTCCAGCACGATCGCGTTGTCCATCGAGCCGCCGAGGCCGAGGTTGCGCTCGCGCATGAACTCCAGGTCGCGCATGAACCCGAAGGTGCGCGCGCGGCTCACTTCCTTTACATACGAGGTCGTCGAGAAATCGATCTCGGCCCGCGACTGCGACGTCGGGATGGCCGGATGGTCGAAGACCACGGTGAAGCCGATGCGGAACCCGTCGTGCGGTTCGAAGCGGGCGATCTTGTCGCCTTCGCGCACTTCGACGGGCTTGCGGATGCGGATGAAGCGCTTGGGCGCCGATTGCTCGGAAATCCCCGCCGATTGCAGCAGGAACACGAACGGGCCGGCGGAGCCGTCCATGATCGGCACTTCCGGTGCCGACAGGTCCACGTACGCGTTGTCGATGCCCAGGCCCGCGAAGGCGGACATCAGGTGTTCGATGGTCATGACCTTGCCGCCGTCGCGCGACAGCCCGGTGCACAACATGGTTTCGGTGACGAGTTGCGCGTCGGCCGGGATTTCCACCACCGGATCCAGGTCCACGCGCCGGAACACGATGCCCGTGTCGACGGCGGCCGGACGCAGCGTGAGATAGACCTTCTCTCCGCTGTGCAGGCCCACGCCGGTCGCGCGGATCACGTTCTTGAGGGTGCGTTGGGACAACATCGGGATCGGTCGGACCTCTGCTTCTGGCCTCGCGCGGAGGCAGGGGGAACGAAGCGTGGGCGCGTGCGGCGGGCGCAACGGCCGCAAAGATTACCACGCGACCCGATGAACACGGCCCGGCCGGGGCACCGTTCGCCGGGGCGAAAGGGGCCGGCCGACTTGTGGTCGGCCGACCGAAGACCGCACCCCGGGCGGCGCAGCCCGGGGCGTGGGGACCAGCGCCCGGTCAGTCCGCCTGGCGGCGGAGGAAGGCCGGGATATCGAGGTAGCTGCTGTCGCTGCCGAAATCGGCGGCGGCGGGCTCGGCGCGGGTGGTGCCGCCACGCAGGCTCTGGCTGCTCGCGAAGTTCGGCACGACCGGCTCGTTGAGGTTGGCCATCGCGTCGAAGTCCGGCTGGCCGGTGGTCGCGTTGCGGACGAGCTTGATCGGCGAACGCACCGAATGCTGCACCGTCTCGAAGCCGCGGGCCGGCAGCGCCTGGCGCGAGACCGCGCGGTTGAGGCCCGTCGCGACCACGGTCACCTTGACCTCGTCCTGCATGTCCGGATCCAGCACGGTGCCGATCACGACCGTCGCGTCTTCCGAAGCGAAGTTCTCGATCGTGCGGCCCACTTCGTCGAACTCGGCCATCGTGAAGTCCGGGCCGGCCGTGATGTTGACCAGGATGCCGTTGGCGCCCGAGAGGTTGACGTCGTCGAGCAGCGGGTTCTGGATCGCGGCCTCCGCGGCGGCCTGCGCGCGATCGTCGCCGCGCGCCGACCCGGTGCCCATCATCGCCAGGCCCATCTCGGACATCACGGTGCGCACGTCGGCGAAGTCGACGTTGATCAGGCCCGGACGCACGATGAGGTCGGCGATGCCCTGCACCGCACCCAGCAACACATCGTTCGCCGCGCGGAAGGCCTGGATCATCGTCGCGTTGCGGCCGAGCACGGTGATCAGTTTTTCGTTCGGGATCGTAATCAGCGAATCGCAATGCTGGCTGAGCTCGTCGATGCCCTTGAGCGCCACCTGCATGCGGCGACGGCCTTCGAACGGGAACGGCTTGGTGACCACGGCCACCGTCAGGATCCCCATTTCCTTGGCGAGCTGCGCCACGACGGGCGCCGCGCCCGTGCCCGTGCCGCCGCCCATGCCCGCGGTGATGAACACCATGTCGGAGCCCTGCAGGGCATCCATGATGCGTTCGCGATCTTCCAGGGCGGCCTGGCGGCCAACCTCCGGGTTCGCGCCCGCGCCCAGGCCCTTCGTGACGTTGCTGCCGAGCTGCAGCTGCAGCTTGGCGCCGCAGTTCTTGATCGCCTGCGAGTCGGTGTTCGCCGTGATGAATTCCACGCCGTCCACGCTGCTGTTGACCATGTGCGCCACGGCGTTGCCGCCGCCGCCGCCCACGCCAACCACCTTGATCACTGCGTTCGGGGCCATCTTTTCAACCAATTCGAAATGCGCCATGTCCGTGTCCTCGTTATAGGTGCCGTGGTTTGTTGGATCGCGCCCCACGACGTTTTTGTGGAACCACTTGCCGCAACCGCCAGGAAATCCTTTCGTGCCGCTCCTTAAAACTCGCCGCGATACCAGTTCTTCACCTTGTTGAAGAAACTGCCCGCGCGTCCCGTCGCGATCGACGGACGCCGCGGGTTCTCGATCTGGCTGCCCATCAGCAGCAGGCCCACGCCGGTGGCATGCACCGGGTTGCCCACCACTTCGCCGAGGCCGGTGACGTGCTGCGGGATCCCCACGCGCACCGGCATCTGCAGCATTTCCTCGGCGAGTTCGACCACGCCTTCCATCTTCGAAGCGCCGCCGGTCAACACCATCCCCGCGCGCACGTGCTGTTCGAAACCGCTGCGACGCAGCTCGGCCTGCACCATCTCGAAGATTTCCTCGTAGCGCGCCTGCACCGCCTGCGCCAGCGAATGGCGCGGCAGGCGACGCGGCGGGCGATCGCCCACGCTCGGCACCTGGATGCTTTCTTCCGCCGTGGCCAGCTGCGCGAGCGCGCACGCATAGCGCACCTTGATCTGCTCGGCTTCCGGCGTCGGCGTGCGCAGCATGTGCGCGATGTCCTCGGTCACCTTGTCGCCGGCGATCGGCAGCGAGGCGCTGTGCGCGATCGCACCCTGCACGAACACCGCGATGTCGGTGGTGCCCGCGCCGAGGTCGACCAGCACGACGCCGAGTTCGCGTTCGTCCGGCGTCAGCACCGCGGTACTCGACGCAAGCGAGGCGAGCACGAGGTCGTCGACCTGCAACCCGCAACGCTGCACGCACTTGCTGATGTTGGCCGCGGCCGACTGCGCGCACACGACGAGGTGCGCGTGCACTTCCAGGCGCACGCCCGTCATCCCGACCGGGTTGCGGATGCCTTCCTGCGAATCGTCGAGCACGTAGTCGCGCGGGATGGCATGGAGGATGCGCTGGTCGGCCGGGATCGCGACGGCCTTCGCGGCATCGAGCACGCGATCGAGGTCGGCGTAGGTCACCTCGCCGTCGCGGATCGGCGCGATGCCCTGCGAGTTGCGGCACTGCACGTGGTTGCCGGAAATGGAGGCATACACCGACCGCACTTCGCAGCCGGCCATCAGTTCGGCCTCTTCGACGGCGCGCTGGATGGATTGCACGGTCGACTCGATGTCCACGACCACGCCGCGCTTGAGCCCGCGCGATTCGTGCGTGCCGATCCCGATCACCTCGATCGGGCTGCCGGGCGAGTACTCGCCGACGAGCGCCGTGACCTTCGACGTGCCGATGTCGAGGCCCACGATCAGGGATTTGTCGCCTTTGCGGTTCATGTCTTTCCTTGCGAAGTCGTGCTGGCCGGCGCGGCGGGGGCGGTTGCCCACTGGAGCGCGAAGCCATTGGTGTAGCGAAGGTCCGCGCGACGCAGGACGCGTTGCGGCTGGTTGATCAGTTGCGGCAGCAGGCGCGCGAAGCGACCGATGCGCGGGCGCGCGTCGCTGCGGCCCACGATGACTTCGGTGCCGTCGGACAGCACGAGCGACCAGCTGCCGCGCGCGTCCAGCTTCAGCGCGCGCACGTCGTTGCCGGTGCTGGCGAACAGCGCGCGCGATTCGTTGTAGAGCGCGACCACTTCCGGTACGCGCGCCTCCGGCCCGCCGAGCTGCGGCAGGCTGGCCGGCACGTGGATGCCGCGCACCGGGAACAAACGGCCGTGCTCGGACAACAGGCGATCGTCGCCCCAGCGCGCGAACGGGCGATGTTCGACGACGTGCACTTCGAGGATGTCGGGCCAATGCTTGCGCACTTCGGCACGCTCGACCCACGGCAGTCGCGCCACCGCGGCCTGCGCATCTTCCAGCCGCACCGCGAAGAACCCGCGGCGCGCATACGGCAGCACCGTCGCGCGCAACAGCTGTTCGTCCACGTTGTGCAGCGACCCCTGCACGCGCAGCGTGCGCAACGGCCAGCGCTCGGCGGCGATCCAGCCGTTGAGCACGGCGACCACGGGCAGCACGACGAGTGCCACCGCGAAGGTCCAGGCCAGGATGCGCAGCAGGGCGTTCACTTGCGTGCACCCCCGTCGCGGTCGAGCGAGGTTTCCAGGATGCGCCAGCACAGTTCTTCGAATTCGATGCCGACCTGGCGCGCGGCCTTCGGCACGAGCGAATGGCTCGTCATGCCCGGCGCGGTGTTCACTTCGAGCAGGTAGAACTTGCCGGTCGCGCGATCGCGCATCACGTCCACGCGCGACCAGCCGCTGCAGCCGGCGGATTCGAACGCGGCGACCGCGAGGCGGCGGATCTCGTCTTCCGCATCGCCTTCCAGGCCCGGGCACAGGTACTGCGTGTCTTCGGCGACGTACTTGGCGTGGTAGTCGTACCACTGGCCCTTCGGCACGATGCGGATCGACGGCAGCGCGACGTTGCCGAGCACGGCGACGGTGAGCTCGTCGCCTTCGATCAGCTGCTCCATCAACAGTTCGCCGCGCGCTTCCTGGTCGATGTAGCGTTCGGCGAGTGCGACGGCCGCGTCGAGGTCGGCCTCGGAGTACACGCGCGACACGCCCACGCTCGAGCCTTCCGCAGCGGGCTTGACGATCACCGGCAAGCCGAGCGACTTCGCCGCCGCGTGCACGTCGGCGCCCTTGCCCAGCTGCACGTAGCGCGGCGTCGGCAATCCGACCGACAACCACACCTGCTTCGTGCGGATCTTGTCCATGCTCAGCGCCGAGCCGAGCACGCCCGAGCCGGTGTACGGCACGTTGAGCGCTTCGAGCAGGCCCTGCAGCACGCCATCTTCGCCGCCACCGGCGTGGCCGTGGAGGATGTTGAACACGCGCGTGAAGTGGCGGTCCTGCAACTCGCGCACGAGGTTGGGGATGCCATCGACCGCATCGGCCGCGATGCCGCGCGCGCGCAGCGCCTCCAGCACGTTGCGCCCGGAATCCAGCGACACCTCGCGCTCCGAACTCGTACCGCCCATCAGCACGGCCACGCGGCCGAACACGGCCGGGTCGGTCACGCGCAGCGGGGGAAACCTGAAACCGTTCACTTCGTGACTCCTTCAAAGCCTTGCGTGGCCAACTGCTGCGCCGCGGCGCCGATGTCGCCCGCGCCCATCAGCAACAGCAGGTCGCCGTCCTGCAACACATCGGGCAGCAAGCCCGACAACTCCGACGCCGCGCCCACGACCACCGGGTCCACGCGACCCCGCGTGCGGATCGCGCGCGCCAGGGCCTTCGCATCCGCGCCCGCGATCGGCGCTTCGCCCGCCGCGTACACGTCGGTGAGCACCAGCGCATCGACCGTCGACAACACCGCGGCGAACTCGTCGAACAGGTCGCGCGTGCGGCTGTAGCGATGCGGCTGGAACGCGACGACCAGGCGCTTGTCCGGCCAACCGCCGCGCGCCGCGGCGAACACCGCTTCCAGTTCCTTCGGGTGGTGGCCGTAGTCGTCCACCAGTTGCACCAATGCGCCCTTCGGCGTGCGCAGCTGCGCCAGCAGGTTGAAGCGGCGGCCGATGCCTTCGAAATTCGCGAGTGCACGCGCGATCGCGTCGGGCGCCACGCCCAGCTGCCAGCCGATCGCGGCGGCGGCCAGCGCGTTCTGCACGTTGTGGCGCCCCGGCAGCGCGAGCTGCACCGGCGTGCGCGAACCATCCGGCAGGTGCAGCGTGAAGTGCATGCACGGACCGATCTGCGTCACGTCTTCGGCGCGCACGTCGGCGTGCGCAGAGAAGCCGTAGCTGCACACGTGGCGCGGCGTGTCCTTCGCCAGCGCTTCCACTTCCGGATCGTCGATGCACAGCACCGCCAGCCCGTAGAACGGCAGGCGATGCAGGAATTCGGCGAAGGCGGCCTGCACGTTCGCGAAGTCGCCACCGTAGTTCTCGAGATGGTCGGCGTCGATGTTGGTGACGACCGCGATCGCGGGATTCAGGCGCAGGAAGCTGCCATCGCTTTCGTCCGCTTCCGCCACCAGCCACTGGCCCTGGCCCAGGCGCGCATTCGCGCCGGCCGCGAGCAGCTTGCCGCCGATGACGAACGTCGGATCCAGCCCGCCCTCGCCCAGCACGCTGGCGGCGAGCGAGGTGGTCGTGGTCTTGCCGTGCGTGCCGGCCACCGCGATGCCGCGGCGGAAACGCATCAGCTCGGCCAGCATTTCGGCGCGGGGCACGATCGGGATGCGCTGCGCGCGCGCTTCCATCAGTTCCGGGTTGTCCTTGCGGATCGCGCTGGACACCACGACGCAATCGGTGTCGAGCACGTTCGCCGCCGCGTGGCCGCGATGCACCTTCGCACCGAGGCTCGTCAGGCGCCGCGTCACCGCGTTGTCCGCGTTGTCGGAGCCCGACACCTGGTAGCCGAGCGTGCACAGCACTTCGGCGATGCCGCTCATGCCGACGCCGCCGATGCCGATGAAGTGCACGCGCGGATACGCCTTCGCGAGGTCGCCGGAGGTCTGCAGGCGGCGCTGGACGTTGGCCATCACGCGGCCTCCTTGCGCTGCGCATCGCGCAGGCGGATCACGTCGAGCACGATGTCGGCAACGCGCGAGGCCGCATCGGGTTTCGCCAGCGTGCGCGCGGCTTCGGCCATCGCGACGCGGCGGGCGGGATCGGCGCGCAGTTCGCCCAGCACGGTTTGGAGGCGATCGGCGAGCTGTTCGTCCTGCTTCAGCAGAACAGCCGCGCCGCGTTCGACGAGGAATTCGGCGTTGCGCGTCTGGTGGTCGTCCACCGCCTGCGGGAACGGCACCAGCACGCTGCCCACGCCCACGGCGCACAACTCGGCCAGCGTCAGCGCGCCGGCGCGGCACACCACGAGGTCGGCCCAGCCGTACGCGGCAGCCATGTCGGCGATGAAGGGCTCGACGCTCGCGACCAGGCCCGCGTCCACGTACGCCTGTTCCGCATCGGCGCGCAGCTTCTCGCCGCACTGGTGGCGGATCGTGATGTGCGGATCGTTCAATGCATGCAGCGCACGCGGCACCGCGAGGTTCAAGGCGCGCGCGCCCTGGCTGCCGCCGAGCACCAGCAGGCGCAAGCCATCATCGGCGCGCGGGAAGCGCAGCGCGGGCGACGGCACGGCCGCGATCTCGCTGCGCACCGGATTGCCCACCGGCTCTTCGATCGTGTGCTTGAACGTCTGCGGGAAGCCGGTGAGCACGCGCTTGGCAAAACGCGCGAGCACGCGGTTGGTGAAGCCCGGCGCGCGGTTCTGTTCGTGCACCACCAGCGGCACGCCGGCGAGCTTGGCGGCGATGCCGCCCGGCCCCGCCGCGTAACCGCCGAAGCTGATCACCGCGCGCGGGCGACGACGCTCGACGACTTCCGCCGCCGCGCGGATCGCGCGCAGCACGCGCACCGGCGCACCGAGCAACGTCGCGATGCCCTTGCCGCGCAGCCCCTTCACCGCGATCGTGTCGATGGCGATGTCGTGCTGCGGCACCAGGCGCGTTTCCATGCCGCCGTCGGCGCCGAGCCACGTCACTTCCGCGCCGCGTGCGCGCAGTGCATGCGCCACCGCGAGGCCCGGGAAGATGTGGCCGCCGGTGCCGCCGGCGAGGATCAGCACGCGCGCGTTGTCGACGACCGTCATGCGGTCCTCCCCAACGTGGGTTCGACCCGCTGGCGCAGGCGGTTGGTGCCGCGCACGCTTGACGTCGCCGTCGCGCCGACCGGTTGCGCCGTCGCCGGCACGTGGCCCGGCGCGGGCTGCTGCGCTTCGCCGCGCAGGCGCGCGACCTGGCGCTCGGCGCGATCCAGTTCGTACGACACGCGCAGCAGCAGGCCGAGCGCCATGCACGTCATCAGCACGCTCGAACCGCCGGAGGAAATCAGCGGCAGCGTCAGGCCCTTGGTCGGCAGCAGCCCGAGGTTGACGCCGATCGACACGAAACTCTGCAGGCTCATCCACAGGCCCACGCCGAACGCGCAGTAGCCCGCGAAGTGGCGGCGCATCTCGACGCATTTCAGCCCCACCCAGAACGCGCGGCCCGCAAGCAGCGCATACAGGCCGATGACGAGCGCCACGCCGACCAGGCCGAGTTCTTCGGCGATCACCGCGAGGATGAAGTCGGTGTGCGCTTCGGGCAGGTACGACAGCTTCTGCACCGATGCGCCCAGGCCCACGCCGAAGATTTCGCCGCGGCCCACCGCCATCAGCGCATTCGTCAGCTGGTAGCCGCTGTCGAACGGGTCCTGCCACGGATTGAGGAACGAGGTGAAGCGGCGCACGCGATACGGTTCGGCGATCGCGATCGCCGCCAGCACCGGCAGGCCGATCAGCACCGGGCCGAACATGCGCGGCATGTTGACGCCACCGAGCACCAGCATGCCGGCGGTGATCGCCAGGATCAGCGAGAGCGAACCGAAGTCCGGCTGCAGGATCAGCAACCCGACCAGCGCGACCGCCACGCCGAGCGGCTTGAGCATCGCGCGCCACGTCGCGTTGACTTCGTCGCGGAAGCGCACGAGGTAGCTCGCCAGCCACACGATGTAGAGCAGCTTGACCGCTTCCACCGCCTGGAACTTCGACACGCCCAGGTTGAGCCAGCGCCGCGCGCCGTTCACCCGGCTGCCGATGCCCGGCACGAACACCGCCAGCAACAGCACGAAGCACGCGAGCAGCAGCAACTGGTTGTGCTGCTCGATCGTCTTCAGCTCCGTGCGCATCATCCACACGGCCAGCGCCACGCCGCCGCACAGGAACACGATGTGGCGCGTGAGGAAGTAGAACGGACCGACGTTGAGCCCTTCGCCGATCGCGATCGAGCTCGAGGCCACCATCACCACGCCCAGGCACGCGAGCGCGATCGAGGTGCCCAGCAGCCACGGATCGAAGCGGCCTTCGATGGCATCCAGTCGCGTGGCCTGGCGCGGCGTGTCGTTCATCAGCGCACCTTCAACGTGGCGAGACCGACGAGGACCAGCACCACCGAGATGATCCAGAAGCGCACGATCACGCGCGGCTCGGGCCAGCCCTTGAGCTCGAAGTGGTGGTGGATGGGGGCCATGCGGAACACGCGCTTGCCCGTCAGCTTGAACGAGGCGACCTGGATCATCACCGACAGCGTTTCGATCACGAACACGCCGCCCATGATCACGAGCACCAGTTCCTGGCGCACGATCACCGCGATGCACCCGAGCACGGCGCCCAGCGCCAGCGCACCGATGTCGCCCATGAAAACCATCGCCGGATAGGTGTTGAACCACAGGAACCCGAGCCCCGCGCCGGCGATGGCCGCGCAGATGATCACGAGTTCGCCCGCGCCCGGCACCTGCGGGATCTGCAGGTATTCGGAGAACACCACGTTGCCCGAGGCATACGCGAACACGCCCAGCGCGCACGCGACGAGCACGCTCGGCATGATCGCCAGGCCGTCGAGGCCGTCGGTGAGGTTGACCGCGTTGGAGAACCCGACGATCCAGAAGTACGAGATCGCCACGAAGCTGATGCTCACCAGCGGCAGCGCGACGGCCTTGAAGAACGGGATGTAGAACGTCGTCGCCGCCGGAGCGTCGGCGGTGTAATAGAGGAACAGGCCGGCGCCGAGCCCGAACAGCGACTGCAGCAGGTACTTCCAGCGCGACTTCATCCCGTTGGGATCGCGCTTGACGATCTTGATCCAGTCGTCCCACCAGCCGATCGCGCCGAAGGCGATCATCACCGCGAGCACCAGCCACACGTAGCGGTTGCGCAGGTCGCCCCACAGCAGCACGGACGCGGCGATCGTCAGCAGGATCAGCGCGCCCCCCATCGTCGGCGTGCCGGCCTTGGAGAAATGCGATTGCGGGCCGTCCTTGCGGATCGGCTGGCCGCCCTTGAGCAATGCCAGGCGGCGGATGATGGCCGGGCCCCACCACAACGACAGCGCCAGCGCGGTGAGCGCGCTCAGGATGCCGCGGAAAGTGAGGTAACCGAAGAGCCCGAACAGGCTCTGCAGTTGCTCCAGCCAGCGGAAGAGTTCAAGCAGCATGCGGGTCGTTCCCCTCGTCGGGCAGCAGCGCCGACACGATCCTGTCCATCGCGCTTCCGCGCGACCCCTTGACCAGCACGCGCACGCCTTCGCGCAATCCGCCGCGCAACGCATCGGCGAGCGCCGCATGCGTGGCGAAGTGGTGTCCGTCTTCCCCGAAGGCTTCCACCGCGTGCCTGCTCAGCGGCCCGAGCGCGTACAGGCGCGCGATGCCGGCCTGCTTCGCGCGACGGCCCGCTTCGGCGTGCAGCAGTTCGGCGTCCGCGCCGAGTTCGCGCATGTCGCCGAGCACCAGCCACGCGGTGTCGCCGCTCGAAGCGAGCGTGTCGATCGCCGCATTGAGCGAACCGGGATTGGCGTTGTAGCTGTCGTCGATCAGCACCGCGCCGTTCGGCAGGCGATGCGTGACGAGGCGGCCGTGCACGGGACGCGCGGCGCCGAGGCCCGCGGCGATCGCGTCGAGTTCGACGCCCGCACCGAGCGCGATCGAAGCCGCGGCCAGCGCGTTCATCACGTTGTGGCGGCCCGGCATCGCCAGGTCCACGTCCACTTCGCCCAGCGGCGTCGACAGCACGAAGCGTGCGCTTTCCGCATCGAGCTCGATCGCGTGTGCGGTGACGTCGGCGGTGGCATCCAGGCCGAAGCGGATCAGGCGGCGGCCGTGCGCGCGCTCGGCGAAGTACGGCGCGAACGCATCGTCGGCATTGATCACCGCCACGCCGTCGGCGGGCAGCGCGTCGTAGATCGCGCCCTTGGTGTCGGCCACGCCGAGCAGGCTGCCCATGCGTTCCAGGTGCGCAGGCGCGATGTTGTTGACCACCGCGATGTCGGGCCGCGCGATCGCGGTGAGGTACGCGATGTCGCCGGGCTTGCCTGCGCCCATCTCGTAGATCGCGAAGCGCGCGTGTTCCGGCGCCTCGAGCACGGCGAGCGGCAGGCCGATTTCGTTGTTGCGGTTGCCGGGGTTGGCGTACACGCCGCCCTCGCCCGGCATCGCTTCGCGCAGGATCGACAGGACGAGCGTCTTCACGCTGGTCTTGCCGTTGCTGCCCGTGATCGCGACCACGCGCGTGCGGCGCTCGCGCTGCACGGCGGCGGCGAACGCGGCGAGCGCCTGTTCGGTGTCGGCCACGATGAGTTGCGGGATCGCATGCCCCACTTCGCGCGACACCAGGGCTGCGACCGCACCGTTGCGCGCGGCCATCGCCACGTGCTCGTGCCCGTCGAAACGCTCGCCCTTCAAGGCGATGAACAACGCGCGGCCGGCCGGCATGTCGCGCGTGTCGGTGCCGACCACGTCGACCACCATGTCGTCGCCGACCACCCGGCCCCCGGTCATCGCTGCGATGCGCGACAGCGGCATGGCGATCATGCATGGCCTCCAAGCGCGCGACGCGCGACGTCCGTGTCGTCGAAGGGATGCTTCACGCCGTGGATTTCCTGGTAGGGCTCGTGGCCCTTGCCGGCGATGAGGACGATATCGTTCGCGCCCGCTTCGCCGATCGCGCGCGCGATGGCGGCGGCGCGGTCGCGTTCCACCACCAGGCGCGCCGGATCCTTGCGCAGGCCGGGCGTGAAGCCTTCGAGGATGTCGGCCACGATGGCGTCGCCGTCTTCGCCGCGCGGGTTGTCGTCGGTGACGATCACGCGGTCGGCGAGGCGTTCGGCGATCGCGGCCATCTGCGGGCGCTTGCCGCGGTCGCGTTCGCCGCCGCAGCCGAAGACGCAGGCGAGGTTGGCGGCGGCATGCGCGCGCAGCGAGGACAGCGCCTGTTCGAGCGCATCGGGCGTGTGCGCGTAGTCGATGACGACCAGCGGTGCATCGCCATTGCCGCCGAGGCGGTTCATGCGGCCGTGGATCGGTTGCAGCTGCGAGAGCACGTCGGCGACGCGTGCAGGCGGGATGTCGAGCGCGACGAGCGCGCCGGCGACCGCGAGCAGGTTGTCGACATTGAAGCGCCCGAGCAGCGGCGAACGCACCGCGTGCGCGGCGCCGTCCACGATGAGATCGAACGCGACGCCCCGGTTGTCGAGCACCACGTGGTCCGCGCGCACCGCGGCATCCGTCGAACCGGCGGCGCTCGTGCCGATGCGGCGCACCGGCGCCTGCACGGCGTCGAACAGCGCGCGGCCGTAGTCGTCGTCGAGGTTGATGACCGCTGCGCGCAAACCCGGCCATGCGAACAGCTTGGCCTTCGCCGCGCCGTAGTTCGCCATGTCGCCGTGGTAGTCCAGATGATCGCGCGTGAGGTTGGTGAACACCGCGACATCGAAATGCACGCCGCCCACGCGGCCCTGGTCGAGCGCATGCGAGCTGACTTCCATCGCCAGCGCCTGGGCGCCCGCGTCGCGTAGCTCGCCGAGCAACTGGTGCATCTGCAACACGAGCGGCGTGGTGAAACCCGTCGGCACCACCGCGCCATGCAGCCCCGCACCGAGCGTGCCGATGGTGCCGGCGCGCGTGCCGAGCAGCGACCACGCCTGCGCGAGCAGCTGCACCGTCGAGGTCTTGCCGTTCGTGCCGGTCACGCCGACGGTGGTCATCGCATGGCTCGGATGGCCATGGAAGTGATCGCCGAGTTCGCCCAGGCGCGCGCGCAGGCCCGGCACCGGGATTGCGTCGGCGGGCGCGGGAATGTCGGCGGGCGCCGGCGGTTCGAACAGGATGGCGCTCGCACCGGCGGCCTTCGCCTGCTCGACGAAATTCAAGCCATGCGCACCGAAGCCCGCGATCGCGATGAACGCGTCGCCCGGGCGCAGCGCGCGGCTGTCCATCACGAGGTTGGTGACTTCGAGATCGGCGGGCACGGCCGCGATGTCGGGCAGCAATTCGGACAGGCGCATGCGGCGGCTCATTGCACGGCCTCCGTCACCGGCGCGGGCGCGGCGACCGGCGCCGTCGCCACCGTCGCCGGCTTGCGCTTGGCTTCCGCCGCAGCCTGCGCGGCAAGCCACGCATCGAGATCGTCTGGGGCCACGTCCATCATGCGCAGCGCACCATCCATCACGTTGCGGAACACCGGCGCGGAGACGAGGCCACCGACGTACGCGAGTTCCGGCGCGGGATCGTCGATCACCACCACCATCGAGAAGCGCGGATTGCTCGCCGGCACCAGGCCTGCGAAGAATGCGACGTAACGCCGCGAATACCCACCGCCGCTCGCCTTGCGCGCGGTGCCGGTCTTGCCGGCGACGCGATACCCGAGCACGCGCGCCTGCGTCGCGGTGCCGCCGGGCAGCGTCACCGTTTCCATCATGCGCAGCACTTCGCGGGCAACGCCCGGATCCATGACCTGGTGGGCCTCGTTGCGCTGGCCCTTGACGAACGTCGGGGCAACGAGCTTGCCGCCGTTTCCGATCGCAGCGTACGCCTGCGCGATCTGCAGCGGCGTCACGCTCAGGCCGTAGCCGTAGGACATCGTCTGCTTGGTGGTGCCGCTCCAGCGGTCCGGCGCCGGCAGCAAACCGGCCGATTCGCCGGGGAAGCCGCTGTTGGTGCTCTGGCCATAGCCGAGCTTGCGCAGGTACTCATAGAAGGTGTTGTTGTCGAGGCGCGCGACGATCTTCGCCGCGCCCACGTTGGAGCTCTTCGTGATCACGCCCGTGGTGTCGAGCACGCCGTAGTTGTGCGTGTCGGTCGTGCGGTAGCGGCCGTTCGGCATCCAGCCCGGGTTGGTGTCGAACTTGGTCTGCGGCGTGATGACGTGATGTTCGAGCGCGGCGGCGACCGTGATGGGCTTCATCGTCGAGCCGGGCTCGATGAGGTCGGTGACCGCGCGGTTGCGGTGCGCGTCGCGTGCGCCGCCTTCCACCGCGTTCGGGTTGAACGACGGCAGGTTGGCCATCGCCAGCACTTCGCCGGTGGTCACGTCCAGCACCACGGCCGAGCCGCTGCTCGCGCCCTTTTCCAGCAGCGCATTGCGCAGCTCGCGATAGGCGAGAAACTGGATGCGCCGGTCGATCGACAGCGTGAGGTCCTTGCCCGGCTCGGCGGCGCGCACCAGGTCCACGTTCTCGACGATGCGGCCGCGGCGGTCGCGGATCACCTTCTCGGCGCCGGGCTTGCCGCGCAGCCATTCGTCGAACGCGAGCTCCAGGCCTTCCTGGCCGGCGTCGTCGACGTTGGTGAAGCCCAGGATATGCGCGATCGCATCGCCCTGCGGATAGAAGCGGCGGTATTCGCGCTGCGAGAACACGCCGGGGATGTTGTGCGCGACGACCGACTGCGCGAACTCCGGGCTGATCCGCCGCTGCAGGTACACGAACTCCTTGTTCGCGCGCTGCGAGAGCTTGCGTTCGAGGTGGTCGGCGGGCACGCCGAGCGCCTGCGCCAGTTCCGGCAAGCGCTGCGGATGCTTGAGCAGTTCCTGCGGGTTGGCCCAGATCGATTCGACCGGCGTGGACACCGCGAGCGGTTCGCCGTTGCGGTCGGTGATCATGCCGCGCGAGGTGGGGATCGGGATCTCGCGCAGGAAGCGCGCATCGCCCTGCGCCTGGTAGAACGCGTTGTCGATCACCTGCATCTCGAACGCGCGGCCCAGCAGCGCGAGCGAGCACAGGCCCAGCGTGCCGGCGACCATCGCCAGGCGCCCGCGCAGGTTGAACTGCGCGCGGCCGCGCGGCTTCTGGCGCGGACCGCCGCCGAAGAACGCGCGCACGCGCTGGCCGGCCGTCGGGCGCTTCTCGGCGTGCGGCATGCCCGGCCTCATGGACGGATCACCACGGTTTCGCCCGCTTCCGGGAACACCATGCCCAGGCGGTTGCGCGCCACCTGGTCGATGCGGTTGCTTTCGGCCCACGTGGCCTGTTCCAGCTGCAGGCGGCCGAAGTCGATGTTGAGGTCGTCGCGCTCGCGCTGCAGGCGCTTGAGCACGACGAACAACTGGCGATGCTCGTGGCGCGCGTAGACCACGCCGATCGCCGAGGCGACGTTGGCCAGGATCAGCACGGCGATGATCACGCGCGCGTTCATGCGGCCACCGCCAGTTTCTCGGCCACGCGCAGCACGGCGCTGCGGGCGCGCGGGTTGAAGGCGAGTTCTTCGCTGGTCGCCTTCTGCGCATCGCCGATGGCGCGCAGCGTGGGATGGAAGTCGGGCACCACCGGCATGCGGCGGTGCGTCGGCGGCGCCTTCGCCTTGCGCGCGATGAACTGCTTGACGATGCGGTCTTCCAGCGAATGGAAGGAGATCACCGCAAGGCGCCCGCCGGGCTTGAGGCAATCGAACGCGGCGTCGAGGCCGGTTTCGAGGTCGGCCAGCTCGCGGTTGATGAAGATGCGGATGGCCTGGAACGAACGCGTGGCAGGGTGCGTCTTCGAATCGCCGCGCGGCATCACCGACGCGATGAGGTCGGCGAGTTGCCCCGTGCGCTCGAGCGGCTGCGTTTCGCGGCGCGCCACGATCGCGCGCGCGATGCGGCGCGACTGGCGTTCTTCGCCGTAGGTGAACAGCACGTCCGCGATGTCGCGATCGGAGGCATGCGCCAGCCACTGCGCAGCGCTCTCGCCGGAATCCGGATCCATGCGCATGTCGAGCGGACCGTCCTTGCCGAAGCTGAAACCCCGCTCGGCGACATCCAGCTGCGGCGAAGACACGCCGAGGTCGAGCAGCACGCCGTCGAGGCCTTCGCGCGCGAGCGTCCAGTCGCCCAGGTGGGCGAAGCTGCCGCGACGGATGGAGACGCGCGGGTCCGCGCCGAATGCGCCTTCGGCCACCGCGATCGCCTCGGGATCCTTGTCCATCAGCAGCAATCGCCCTCCCGGGCCCAACTGGTCGAGCACGCCGCGCGCATGGCCGCCGCGGCCGAAAGTGCCATCGAGGTAACGTCCGTCCGCCAACACCCGCAGTCCTTCCATGACCTGCGCGTACAAGACCGGAAGGTGGGCGGACCGGGCATCCGCGCCACCGGCGGTCACAACTGCAGGTCGAGCAGCCCGTCGCCCAGGTCGGCATCCGTGAGGGTCTGCCGGATCTGCGCGAGGTGCGCCTGCTCGCTCCACAACTCGAACTTGTCGCCCATCCCCAGCAGCACCGCCTTGCGTTCGATGCCCACCGCGTTGCGGTGGCTCGCCGGCAGGCCGATGCGGCCGCTGCCGTCGGGCTCGACGAAGGTCGCCGCGCCCACGAGCTTCAGCTGCAGGTTGCGGCTGACGCTCTTGGTGCGCGGCAACGCGTTGACCTGGTCGCGCACGCGCTCCCAGACCGGCTGCGGATACAGATAGAGACAGCCGGCATCGAATGGGCTGTAGGTCAGGACCAGGCGGTTGCCACACTCGCGCACGACCTGGTCCCGGTAGCTGGTGGGAATCGCCAGCCGGCCCTTGTCGTCGATCGTGATGGCGGTCTCACCCTGGAACATCGCCCCTGCCCGGTAGCGCCCCTCTGCCGGGGGCTTTTGGAGTTAGGAAAACCACTTATTTCCCGGTTTTCCCACGAGACGCCACGTTAGGCTTGACCCACAGGGTTGTCAACAGCTTGTTGGGTGAATTTTTCGTTTTGGCATCAATGGCTTGCGACGAACTTCAGAGTCTTGTTCAAGAGTTATCCACTAGCTGTTGTTTCGTCTCAAATTGTGAGATTCGGGCCCGTCCCCGGGAGGCGGGTTCATGAGGGAGACAGACTGAATGGGCGACCCCTCACCCCGGGCCAACGGACACCCCGCCATGGTCGGTTCCCCCCCGCCCGACCCGGAGTCCCCCTGCCGATGCCGACCCCGCCGCCCCATCCCACCGACCGCCCCCGCCGACAGCGCGGCGCGATCGTCCTCACCGCCGCCGGCCTGGCCGCCCTCGGGATCGGCGTGGTCGCGACGCGGGCGCTGGACCGGGGCCATGCCCCCGATGCGGTGTCGGAATGGAACGCCATCGGCATCGATGCCGGCGCATCGCTCGAACGCGGCATGTCGGAACAGCGCGAGCTGGCCATGATGCACCTGGCGATGCACGACGCGCTCAATGCAATCCGCCCGGTGTACGCGCCGTACGCCGCCGGCCTGGGCGAACATCCCAACGCGTCGCCCGAAGCCGCGATCGCCGCCGCTGCGCACGACGTGCTCGTCGCAACGGTGCCCGGCAAGCGCGCGGAACTCGACGACGCCTACGCCAGCGCGCTCGATCGCGTCGGCGCCGGCCCCGCGCGCGAAGAAGGCGTGCAACTCGGACGCAACGCCGCGCGCAACATCCTGGCGTTGCGCGCGCACGACGGCAGCGATCGCGCGGATGTCGCGGACGTCGCCCAACCCGGCATCGGCAAGTGGGAAACCACGCCGCCCAATCACTTGAAGGCGCTGTTGCCCGGCTGGCAATACGTCACGCCGTTCGCGATGAAATCCGCGGATCAATTCCTGCCGCCGCCGCCACCCGCGCTCAAGAGCGCCGAATACGCGCGCCAATACAACGCGGTCAAGGCGCTCGGCGCGGAGAACGGCAGCACGCGCACCGCGGCGCAGACCGAACAGGCGCAATGGTGGGCGGGCAACGCCGGCGACAGCTGGAACGACATCGCGCGCGACACGATCGCGCAGCGCGAACGCCAGGGGCGCGATGCATTGCAGCTGTGGCGCAACGCGCGCACGTTCGCGATGCTCAACATCGCGATGGCCGATGGCTACGTGTCCGGCTGGAACGCGAAGTACAAGTATCGCCACTGGCGTCCCGTCACCGCGATCCCGCGCGGCGACCTCGACGGCAATCCCGCGACCGTGCCCGACGCGAACTGGATGTCGTTCCTCCCCACGCCCGAGCATCCCGAATATCCCTCGACGCACAGCATCCTGTCGGCGGCCGCCGCGGCAGCGTTGCAGTGCGCCCTGGGCAGCGATCGCATCGACGCCACCGAAGACAGCCGCAGCAAGTACACGCAGGAGCGTCGCCATTTCACCAGCCTCAAGGCGACCGCGGACGACGTGGCGATGTCGCGCCTGTATGCGGGCGCGCATTTCCCGATCGCGAACACGAACGGGCTGATCGAAGGGCGGCAGATCGGCGAACTGGTGTGCAAACAGACGCTGCAACCCGTGTCGAAGCACTGAATCGCCCGCCCACTAAAAAGGCCCGCTTGCGCGAGCCTCTTTAGTGGCGGAGTTGGCCGATAAGCCGGGTTCTGTCGTGAGCAGTCATTCCTCTAGGCGCATCGTCACCGATACGCTCGAGCAGCCTACCCGGACCCGACGCGGGCCGCGTCATGAGGTCCCTATTTGGCCTTGCTCCCGGTGGGGTTTGCCGTGCCGGTCCGTTGCCGGACTCGCGGTGCGCTCTTACCGCACCATTTCACCCTTGCCTGATCCCTTGCGGGCCATCGGCGGTATCTTTCTGTTGCACTTTCCGTCGGCTCGCGCCGCCCAGGCGTTACCTGGCACCGTGCCCTGTGGAGCCCGGACTTTCCTCGGCATTCTTGCGAATGACGCGACTGCCTGGCCGACTCCGCCGGGGCGGATTGTGGCAGCTTCGGCCGGGCAGCGCTCAGGAGCCGTAGAGCGCCTTGCGCGGCGCGCCGCTCAGGTCGGCGGCGAGTTTGGCCGCGGTCGACGGCGGCAGGTGTTCGCCGAGCTTCGCGTACAGGCGCTTGCCTTCGGCGATGCGCGCATCGGCATCGTCCGCGGCGCCCTGCACCAGCACGACGAATTCGCCCTTGCGCTGGTTGGGATCGGCGGCAATGCGGGCGCGCACGTCATCGAGCGCGCCATCGAGGACGGTCTCGAACAGTTTCGTCAGCTCGCGCGCCACCACCACGCGGCGGTCGCCGCCGAACACCGTCCCCATGTCGGAGAGGGTTTCCTCGATGCGATGTGCCGATTCGTAGAACGCGAGCGTGCGCGTTTCGCTGGCCAGCGGTGCGAGGCGTTCGCGGCGCGCGCCCGCTTTCGCGGGCAGGAACCCTTCGAAGGCGAGCCGGTCGCTCGGCAACCCGGCCACGCTGAGCGCAGCGACGAACGCACACGCCCCCGGCACCGGGCTCACCGCCACGCCCGCCGCGCGGGCCGCGCGCACCAGCCGGAACCCGGGGTCGCTCACCAGCGGCGTGCCCGCGTCCGACACCAGCGCCAGCGATTCGCCGCCGAGCAGGCGCGCCACCAGGCGCTCGGCCAACTGCTCCTCGTTGTGTTCGTGCAGGGCCACCAGCGGCCGTTCGACGCCGTAATGCGCGAGCAGCTGGCGCGTGTGCCTCGTGTCTTCCGCACAGATCGCCGCGACCGCGCGCAGGGTGTCCAGCGCGCGCGGCGAGAGGTCGCCGAGGTTGCCGATCGGCGTGGCGACGACGTGAAGTGTTCCGGGGCGTGTCGCAGTCTGCATGGGGATCCGGTCGGGAAACGCGAATGACGACGGCCGGCTTCGACGGACGACGGGTAGAATCCTAGCCGCTTCCCAGGGAACGCCGCGTACGCGGCCGAGGATCCGAATGCACGCGAGCTTCGAACGGACACCGCGCTCCGCGCACCACCCCGCACTGCGGGCCTTGCTGCTGGGCACGCTGTTCGCGGCCGGCCTGGCCGGTTGCGCCTCGGTTTCGGTGCAGCGTCCGGCGGAGGCCTCGCACCAGGCGATGGATCCCGCCTTCGCCCAGGCGCGCGAACTCGCGCAGGCGGCGGCCAAGCAGACCGGCCAGGCGCAGGCCGACACCCACGCGCAGATCAACAAGCTCCTCGCGGGCCTGGACGATGCCACGCTGTCGCGCGATGCCGCCGCGCTGCCCGCCGGCGATCCGCTTTACATGTATGCCGGCCAGGCGCTGCTGCGCCGCGGCCTGCCGTTGCCGCGCCCGTTCGATCGCGGCGGCTGGAAGTTCGATGCGCGCCCCGCCGCCGACAGCGATGGCTATCGCCCGCCGGTGAAGCTCGCGGTGCTGCTGCCCCTGTCCGGCAGCCTGGCGCCCGCCGCCGCGCCCGTGCGCGATGGTTTCCTCACCGGCTACTACGGCGAATCGCGCCGTCGCCCGGAAGTCACCTTCTACGACACCGCCGGCACCGCCGCCGGTGCCGTCGCCGCGTATGCCAAGGCGTCCGCGGAAGGCAACGACTTCGTGGTCGGTCCGCTGGGCCGCGACGAAGTCAGCGCAGTGTTCCGCGATGCGCAAAGCGGTGCGTCGATGCTGGCGCTCAATCGCACGTCGGTGGCGCCGCCCGCGGGCAGCGCGAGTTTCTCGCTGTCGCCGGAAGACGACGGCATCGCCGCGGCCGATTACCTCTTCGCGCGCAAGGCGCAGCGCGTGCTCGTGCTCGCCGGCTCCGAGGAAGGCATGCGTCGCGCGGTCGTCGCGTTCCGCGATCGCTTCGCGCAACGCGGGGGCACGGTGGCGGAAACCTTCGACGTCGGTGGCGACGCCACCACGCAACTCGCGCGCCTGCAGGCGGCGGTGCAGAAGGCCGGGCAGGTCGATGCCGTGTTCTTCGCCACGCGTGCGAGCGAAGCGCGCGGAGTCGCCCCGTTGCTTGCGTCCGCAGGCCTCGGTGGCAAACCGCGCGTGGCGACGTCGCAATTGCTCGCCGGCACCGGCAAGCCGGCCGAAGACGCCGTGCTCGACGGCATCGCGTATCCGACCGAACCGTGGGTCGCGCGCGGCGTGCCGGGCCTGCCGTCGGCGGCAAGCGTGGCGGGTCGGTTGAAGACCGCGCGCGGTCCGGCGGCGCGCCTGTTCGCCTTCGGTTACGACGCGTGGCTGATCACCGCGTACCTGGAAAAGCTCGCGCTCGCCGCCAACGGCGAAGTGCGCGGCGCGACGGGCACGCTGCGCCTGGATGGCGTCGGCAACGTGCTGCATACGCCGGTGTGGTCCACCTTCAGCGGCGGCGTGCCTTCGCCGCTGGCGGATGCCACCGACCGCTGAAGCGCGTCGCATCCCGTATCGCCGCGCGCGCGGCGATGCGGTGGAACGTGCGGCGCGCGACATGCTCGTCGCCGCTGGCCTCCGCGAAATCGCGCGCAACGCCAACTTCCGCGTCGGCGAACTCGACCTGGTGATGCGCGACCACGACTGCCTCGTGTTCGTCGAAGTGCGCTATCGCCGCGACGCGCGCTTCGGCGGCGGTGCGGCGTCGGTGGATGCGCGCAAGCAGCTGCGCCTCGTGCGGGCCGCGCAGGTGTTCCTCCTGCGGCACCCGGCGTGGGCGATGCTGCCGTGCCGGTTCGATGTCATCGAGGCCGAGGGCGACCCGGATTCCCCCCGATTGCACTGGATCCGCGCAGCCTTTTCCGCCTGAAGGGCGCAACGGCACTTGACGTGGCGGGCCTGCGGGCGTCGCATGGCGCATCCCCCAGGGAGTGCGGCATGTCGAGGCGCGGCCATTCCACTGCACTGCTGACCGCCCTGCTCGCGGTGCTGATCACCGCCATCGGCATGTTCGCCTCCGCGCGCGCCGCCGAACCCGCCGCGCCCAAGACCTACCGCGTGCTCTTCGTCGGCAACAGCCTGACCTACGTGAACGACCTGCCCGCGATGGTGCGCGCGCTCGGCGCCGCGCAAGCCGTGCCGGTGCGATTCGAGACGCAGACGTTCGTGGCGCCGGGCGGTTCGCTCGCGGAACGCTGGAAGGACGGCGCTGCAGCGAAGGCCCTCGGCCAAGGCCATTGGGATGCGATCGTGCTGCAGGAACGCGGCGGGCTGATGGCGTGCATGGTCGACCAGGAATTGCGCTCGGGCACCGAGTGCCGCCTGAGCGATCGCGCCCACCGCGAATTCGCCGCGCGCGCACAGGCCGCCGGTGCACGCACGCTGTTGCTCGCGACCTGGGGCCCGGACGATGCGTGGCAGGCGAAGCTGGACCGCGCGGCGAAGCAGATGGCCGCGCGCATCGATGCGGAGATCGTGCCGTCGGGCGCCACGCTGCGCCGCTACGCGAGCAAGCACGGCGACAAGGACACGTTCCCCGACACCGTGCATCCCAGCCTGCCCGCGACGCTGATCATGGCCGCGCAGGTCTATCGCGCCGTCGTCGGCAGCGAAGCGCAGGCGGGCGATGTCACGATCGATTTCGCGTTGCTGCCGCCGCGCGCGGCGATCAAGGCCGACGCACCGATGGAAGCGCAGCCGCAATTGAAGGGCGACGGGAAGACACTGGTGCTGGCCGCATCGGCGGTCGCGCCATTGCTGGCGGAAGCGAAACCCTGAGTCGTCAGCGGAAGTGCGTGTAACCCGCGCGCGACGACGTCCACGGCTGGCCGCCTGACAACGCGACCACGCCGCGCCGTTCGACGATCCGTCCGATGCGATGCACGTCGACGCCCGCCTCGCGCGCAGCCGCCACGATCGCATCGCGCTGCGCCGGCAACGCGGTGAAGCACAGTTCGTAGTCGTCGCCGCCCGTGGCTTGCAAGGCACGACGCGCTTCGGCATCGAACGCCTCGCGCAACGCCTCGGACGCCGGCAATGCATCGACCTCGAGCTCCGCGCCGACATCGCTCGCCACGCACACATGCCCCAGGTCCGCGAGCAAGCCATCCGACACATCGATGGCCGCATGCGCCAACCCGCCCAGCGCACGCCCGAGCGCGACGCGCGGCGTCGGCCGATCCAGCCGCGCGCGCAACGCCGTCTCCACGCCTTCGCCGCCCCGCCATTGCGACAACGCACCGGCCGCATCCCCGAGCGTGCCGCTCACCCACACGTCGTCGCCGACGCGCGCCGCGTCGCGACGCAACACACGCTCCGCTTCGACGAACCCATGCACCGTCACGCACACCGACAATGGCCCGCGCGTCGTATCGCCGCCGACCAACGCGACGCGATGCTGGTCCGCCAGCGCGAGGAATCCATCGAGGAACGCATCGACCCACGCGGCATCGCCTTGCGGCAACGACAACGACAGCGTCGCCCACGCAGGGCGCGCACCCATCGCCGCCAGGTCGGACAGGTTCACGGCCAGCGCCTTCCAGCCGATATCGGCAGGCACGGTTTCGACGGGGAAATGCACGCCCGCATTGAGCGTGTCGGTCGCGACGACGAGCAACGCCTCCGCAGGCAGGCGCAACACCGCCGCGTCGTCGCCGATGCCCAGCTCCACGTCGCCGCGCGCTTCGGCCATCGCAGCCGCGCGTGCGCGGATGCGCGTGATCAGGTCGAATTCGCCGGCGCCGCTCACTTGCGCGCCGCGTCGAACTCCGCCGTGCGCCACGCGGCGGCGGCATGGTCGAGCACGCCGTTCACGTAGGTGTGGCCGTGTTCGGAACCGAAGCGCTTGGTGGTGTCGATCGCTTCGTTGATCACCACGCGATACGGCACGTCGGGGCGATGGCGCAGTTCGTACGTGGCGATGCGCAACGCGGCGCGTTCGATCGGATCGACTTCCTCGACGCCGCGATCCACGAAGCCCGCCAGCGCACCGTCGATGTCCGCGCGATGCTGCATCACGCCCCGCACCAGGTCCTCGAAATACACCAGGTCGGCGATCTCGTGCGCCTGCTCGTGCGCGAACTGCGCGATCACCTGCTCGGCGGTGCCCCCGGACATCTGCCACGCGTAGATCGCCTGCAGCGCACGACGGCGCGCACGCGAACGGTGGACCGGGTCGATGCCGTCACGGCGTCTGTTCAAGGCAGCTTCTCCAGCAGGTTGTGCATCTCGATGGCCGCGAGCGCGGCTTCTTCGCCCTTGTTGCCGTGGCTGCCGCCGGCGCGCGCTTCGGCGTCGGCGAAACGTTCGGCCGCCAGCACGCCGTTGAGCACCGGGATGCGATGGTCGAGCGACACGCGCATCAGGCCTTCGGCGCAGCGGTCGGCGACGTGTTCGTAATGCCGCGTGTCGCCGCGCACGACGCAGCCCAGCGCGACGATCGCGACGTGGCGGTTGGCGGCGGCCAGGCGCGCGGCGACGAGCGGCAGTTCCCACGCACCGGGCACGCGCACGACATCCACCGCGTCGACGTCGACGCCGTTGTCGAGGAACGCGCGCCGCGCACCGGCCACCAGCGCATCGGTGATGCGCGGGTTCCAGCGGCTGGCGATGATCGCGAAACGCGCGCTGGGCGCGGCACGCAGGTCGCCTTCGAAATGCGGGGGAGTCATGGGATGGGCGTTCGAACGGGGCGGCAGTTTAGCGCGCGGGCCATTCCACATGCGCCACGATCTCCAGCCCGAACCCGGCCAGCCCCACCTGCTTGCGCGGGGTGCCGATCACGCGCAGCCGGCCCAGGCCGAGGTCCGACAGGATCTGCGAGCCCGCGCCCGTGCGGCGCCATTCGGCCAGGGCACCGGCGCGACCGGCCGGGGCGTGGGGCTGTTCGCGGATGCGCGCCAGCATGGATTCGGCGTCCTGCGGCTCGCCCAGCAGCACCAGCGCGCCCCGCCCTTCGGCGGCGATGGCCTGCAGCACTTCGCCCACCGCGGGCCCGAAATCCGGGCGGCGCCAGTGCACCGCATCGGCCAACGGATTGAGCGCGTGCACCCGCACGAGCGTAGGCACCTCGCGTTGCGCTTCGCCGCGCAGCAGCGCGAAGTGCAGCGCGCGGCTCAGCCGGTCGCGGTACGTGTGCAGCGTGAAGGCGCCATGTTCGGTGTCGATCGCGCGCACGTCGACGCGTTCGACCGTGTGTTCGGTGGCGAGGCGATGGCGGATGAGGTCTTCGATCGAACCGATCTTCAGGCCGTGCTCGCGCGCGAACACTTCCAGTTCCGGCCGGCGCGCCATGCTGCCGTCGGGATTGAGGATTTCCACCAGTACGCCCGCCGGTTCGAAGCCGGCGAGTTGCGCCAGATCGCTCGCCGCTTCCGTGTGGCCCGCGCGGCTGAGCACGCCACCGGGCTGCGCCATCAGCGGGAAGATGTGGCCCGGTTGCGAGAGATCGCTCGGCTGCGCATCGGGCCGCACCGCGGTGCGCACGGTATGCGCGCGGTCGTACGCGGAGATGCCCGTCGTCACGCCTTCGGCCGCTTCGATCGACACGGTGAAGTTGGTGCCGTGCGGCGAGGTGTTGTCGCGCACCATCGGCGGCAGGCCGAGCTGGCGGCAACGCTCGCGCGTGAGCGACAGGCACACCAGGCCACGCGCGTGCGTGACCATGAAGTTGATGTCGGACGGCCGCACGAGCTCGGCCGGCATGATCAGGTCGCCTTCGTTCTCGCGGTCTTCGTCATCGACGATGACGACCATGCGGCCGGCGCGGAGTTCGTCCAGCAGTTCGGGGATGGAAGCAAAACTCACGAGGCATCCTTGGCGGAAAGCAGGCGTTCGACGTAGCGCGCGAGCATGTCGACTTCGAGGTTGACCGCATCGCCCTCCTGCGTCTCGGCGAACGCGGTGTGGCCGAGCGTGTGGGGCACCAGCGCGACTTCGAAGCCGGCGTCGTCCACCGCGTTGACGGTGAGGCTGACGCCATCGACGCAGATCGAGCCCTTCGCCGCGATGTAGCGTCGCAGGGCGGCAGGCGCCGCAAACACCCAGCGCTGCGCGCGGCCGTCGTCCCACGTGTGCACGACGCTGCCGACGCCGTCGACGTGGCCGCTGACGAGATGACCGCCGAGGCGATCGGTGGGACGCATCGCGCGTTCGAGGTTGAGCGCGCGGCCGACCGGCAACGCGCCGAGCGTGGTGAGCGCGAGCGTTTCGTTCGACGCATCGGCTTCGAAGCCCTGCGCGTCGAACGCCACGACGGTGAGGCACGTGCCGTTGACGGAAATGCTTTCGCCCATCCGCACGTCCGCGTCCCTGCCCCACGCCAGCGTGCCGACGTCGATGCGCAGGCGCGCATCGCCGCCGCGCATCTCGCGCGACGCCAGCCGGCCGACGCCTTCGATCAATCCGGTGAACATCAACCCGCCTTCCTGCGTGCATGCACGAACAACGGCCAGCGCAGCGTGCGCACGGTGGCGGGATCGCCCCACGCGGCTTCGATGGCGGGCGTGAATGCGGCGACGGGATCGTCGCCGCCGTGCGCATCGCGATACCGCTTCGTCGCGGAGTAACTGGAGAAGTAGCCGAGCATGCGCGGCAGCGTCCACTCGGCGACGAGGTCCATCGTCGGCGTGTCGATCGCGTCGAACGGCCACGCGAACGACGCATACGCTTCATCGATCAGGTCGCGCTCCGGCGGCCAGTACGCTTCGATCGTGTCGCGGAACGGATCGAGGACGCCATCGACGCCGGGCGGCGCGACGAGATCCTGGTAACCCCACGCGAGCAGCACACCGCCGGGCCGCAGCACGCGCACGCATTCGGCGAAGAAGCGCGGGCGATCGAACCAGTGCAGCGCCTGCGCGACGCACACCGCATCCACGCTCGCATCCGGCAACGCGCAGCGTTCGCCCGGTTCGACGGAAAAGGTGACGTTCGCGGGCCCGCGCGCCTGCGCGATCTGCGCGGCGCTCGGGTCGGTGGCGTGCACGCGGGCGAACAGCGGGGCGAGATCGCGACTGGCCTGGCCGCTGCCGCATCCCGGTTCCCACGCGAGCACACGCGGCGAGACCACGGAGGCGATCCAGTCGAACAGGGCCGCGGGGTATTCGGGTCGCGCGTGGGCGTACTGGGTGGCGACGGCGGAGAAATGATCGGCGAACGTGGGGGCGTTCATGTTCATGGGCTTGCAGGGGGCTCCGGTTGCAGCAACACGCGCACGTCGGTGCCGATGCGGCGGGTCTCGACGATGCGCAACGTCAGGCGTTCGGCCATCGCGTCGATCTGCAGGCCGTCGAACAGGGGGCGCGCGCGTTCGCCCAGCATCACGGGCGCGACGTACAACAGCAGTTCGTCGACCAGGCCCGCGCTGAGAAAGGCACCGGCGAGCGTCGCGCCGGCTTCCACCTGCACTTCGTTGATGCCGCGTTCGGCGAGCATCGCGAGTACCGCCTGCAGGTCGAACTTGCCCTCGTGCACCGGCACGGCCACGTGGTCGGCTTCCACGCCGCGCGGCATGCGCGCATCGGGTGCGTGCACGTACAAGGTGGGCGCGCCGCCTTCGCGGATGTGGCCGCGCGCCACCGTCGCCAGTCCGGGATCCAGCACCACGCGCACCGGCGGCACGAATGGCGTTTCGTCACCGAGGCGCACGGTGAGTTGCGGATCGTCGATCAGCACGGTGCCCGCACCGGTCAGCAAGGCGCCGGCGCGTGCGCGCCACTTCTGCACGTCGCGCCGCGCGGGTTCGCCGCTGATCCATTTCGAATCGCCCGACGCCAGTGCGCTGCGCCCGTCCAGGCTCGTTGCCAACTTCACGCGCACCCACGGCCGTCCGCGCTCGATGCGCGACAGGAACCCGCGATTCATCACCCGCGCCTGCGCTTCCATCAAGCCGGTCTCGACCGTGATGCCGGCGGCGCGCAAGCGTTCGAAGCCGGCGCCGTCCACTTGCGGGAACGGATCGCGCATCGCGCCGACGACGCGCGACACGCCGGCGGCGATCAACGCATCGGCGCACGGCCCCGTGCTGCCGACATGCGCGCAGGGTTCCAGCGTCACGTACGCGGTCGCACCGCGCGCGTGTTCGCCCGCGGCCTGCAACGCGATCACCTCCGCGTGCGGCCCGCCTTTCTTTTCATGCCAGCCGGTGCCGACGACTTCGTCGCCCTGCGCGATCACGCAGCCGACCATCGGGTTCGGCCGCGTGGTGTACGCGCCACGTTCGGCGAGGCGCAGGGCCCGCGCCATCATCGCGTAGTCGGTCGCGGAGAACGTTGCTTTGCTGGGATCGGTGCCGGTCACGGGTTACTCGCTGCGCGAATAGGCGCCGCGTTCGGCGCCCTTGCGGAAGGCATCCATGTCCCAGGGCCAGCTGGGGACGAGGTCGTTGCCGTCGATGCGCAGGTGCATGCGCTCGAATTTCATTTCCGGCATCTGGTCGGGGAACGCCATGTCTTCGACCACCAGGTCGATGCCGTCGCCCGCGCGTTGCCACTTGCCCTTCGCGAAGAGGTCCAGCGCGCCGTAGCTGAAGAACCACGCGAACGTGTTGTCGTCGCGGAGCAGCAGGCCGGAGCCCGTCTCCATCACGCCGTCGAGGTGGTATTCGCCGGAGAGGTTCGCGGGCGCGGGGGCGGGCGTCGCTTGTGCGTGCTTCGCAGCCAGCACGGGGGTGGCGGCACACACAGCGAGGAACAGGACCATGAGCCAGCGCAACATGCCTACCTCCGTCGGGTCTTTTCGACCGGTTCGCCTTCCAGCAGTGGCAACTGGCCCTCGCCGGGCAAGTCGCGTTCGAGCCGATCGAGTTCTTCGCGGAAATCCGCGACGTCCTCGAACGAGCGGTACACGGAAGCGAAGCGCACGTAGCCGACGTGGTCGAGCTTGCGCAATTCAGCCATGACGAATTCGCCGACGCGGCGCGACGCGATCTCGCGCTCGGTGGTCATGCGCAGCTGGTGCACGACAGCGCGCACGGACGCTTCGATCTGTTCTTCGGAGACGGGGCGCTTCTGCAGCGCCCGGTCGAAGCCCAGGCGCAGCTTGCGCGCGTCGAAGGCCTCGCGTCGGCCGTCGCCCTTGATGATCAGGGGCAACTTCAATTCAATCGTTTCGAGCGTCGAAAAGCGCTCGCCGCAGGCTTCGCACTCGCGTCGCCTGCGGATCGTCGCCCCATCCTCGCTCACGCGCGAGTCGATGACGCGCGTGTCGACGTGCTGGCAGAAAGGACAATGCATGTCAGGTCCGCCGCGCGATCGCGCGCTCGATGGTGAGATGGATGGCCGCAACGGCCAGCGGGGTGGCAAGCAGGAAAGGCCTGAAGCCCTGCTCGCCTAGCATCATCGCAACGGCCGCCCACGCCACCATCGCGACACCGATCCACATGGCCACGAACATCCATGCAGGCGTGCGGCGCAAGGCGTCCCGCCCGCGGAAGACGAAGCGGAATACGACACTCGTGCCGATCAGCGCGATGATCCCGGTGCTTCCCAGCGCCACGACCTCCCACGAGATCCCTGCCAGACCTTGCGCCAGCCCGCCCATCAGCACGAACACCGACGAGATGAGGCTCAGCGCCAGCGCATAGCTGCCGAGCATCAGCTCGACCGCGACGGCGACCCGGCTCACTGGCTCGAGATCGCGCATCCGCTCAGCCGTACACCGGATAAGCCTTGCACTGCTTCGTCACTTCATCCCGCACGCGCTTGATCACGTCTTCGTCCTTCGGCGCATCCAGCACGTCGCAGATCCAGTTCGCCAGCGCCACGCATTCGGCTTCACCGTAGCCGCGCGTCGTCACCGCCGGCGTGCCCAGGCGCAGGCCCGACGTCACGAACGGCTTTTCCGGATCGTTCGGCACCGCGTTCTTGTTCACGGTGATGTGCGCCTTGCCCAGCGCGGCTTCCGCGTCCTTGCCGGTGATGCCCTTGCCGATCATGTCGACGAGCATCAGGTGGTTTTCCGTGCCGCCGGAGACGATCTTGTAGCCGCGCTGGATGATGGTCTTCGCCATCGCCTGCGCGTTCTTCACGACCTGCTGCTGGTACGCCTTGAACTCCGGCTCCAGCGCTTCCTTGAACGCCACGGCCTTCGCCGCGATCACGTGCATCAGCGGACCGCCCTGGATGCCCGGGAACACGATCGACTGCAGTTTCTTTTCGAGTTCTTCGTTCGCCTTGGCGACGATGATGCCGCCGCGCGGACCGCGCAGCGTCTTGTGCGTGGTCGAGGTGACGACGTGCGCGTGCGGCACCGGGTTGGGATACACGCCCGCGGCGACGAGGCCGGCGACGTGCGCCATGTCGACGAACAGGTACGCGCCCACCTTGTCGGCGATCGCGCGGAAGCGCGCCCAGTCGACCACCTGCGAGTACGCGCTGAACCCGGCGACGACCATCTTCGGCTTGTGCTCGAGCGCGAGGCGTTCGACTTCGTCGTAATCGATCATGCCCTTGTCGTCCACGCCGTACTGCACCGCGTGGAAGAGCTTGCCGCTGATGTTGACCTTCGCACCGTGCGTGAGATGGCCGCCATGCGCCAGCGACATGCCGAGGATCGTGTCGCCCGGCGACAGCAGCGCCAGGTACACGGCCTGGTTGGCCTGCGAACCCGAATGCGGCTGCACGTTGGCGTAGTCGGCGCCGAACAGCTGCTTGCAGCGGTCGATCGCCAGGCGCTCGGCGACGTCGACGTATTCGCAGCCGCCGTAATAGCGCTTGCCGGGGTAGCCCTCGGCGTACTTGTTGGTGAGCTGGCTGCCCTGCGCTTCCATCACGCGCGGGCTGGCGTAGTTTTCCGACGCGATCAGCTCGACGTGGTCTTCCTGGCGGCGGTTCTCGCCGGCGATGGCCTGGGCGAGTTCGGGGTCGAAACCTTCGATGCGGCTGTCGCGGGGGAACATCGGCTGTCCGTCGGGCGTGGGGAGGCGCGAAGTTTACCGTGGCATGCCCGCCCCCCACGCCCCCGGGGGCAGCCCCTCCCCTATAATCCGCGGCCATCCTGTTCGACTCAGCGCGGCCTGCCCCGGCAGGACCCCCTGCGCCCGCCTGCGGAGCTCCAATGCAATACATCTACACCATGAACGGCGTGTCCAAGACGGTCCCGCCGAAGCGCCAGATCATCAAGGACATCTCGCTGTCGTTCTTCCCGGGCGCCAAGATCGGCCTGCTCGGCCTCAACGGCGCGGGCAAGTCGACGGTGCTGAAGATCATGGCCGGCGTCGACACCGACTACAGCGGCGAAGCCCGCCCGCAGCCCGGCATCAAGGTGGGCTACCTCGCCCAGGAGCCGCAGCTGGACCCGGAAATGACGGTCCGCGAGGCCGTGGAAGAAGGCGTCGGCGAAGTCCTGCAGGCCCAGGCCGCGCTCGACCGCATCTACGAGGCCTATGCCGAGGAAGGCGCGGACTTCGACAAGCTGGCCGCCGAACAGCAGCGCCTGGAGTCGATCCTGGCCGCCGGCGACGCGCATACGCTGGAAAACCAGCTGGAAGTCGCCGCCGACGCGCTGCGCCTGCCGCCGTGGGACGCCATCATCGGCAAGCTCTCCGGTGGCGAGAAGCGCCGCGTCGCGCTGTGCCGCCTGCTGCTGCAGAAGCCGGACATGCTGCTGCTCGACGAGCCCACCAACCACCTCGACGCCGAGTCGGTGGAATGGCTGGAACAGTTCCTCGCGCGCTTCCCGGGCACCGTCGTGGCCGTCACCCATGACCGCTACTTCCTCGACAACGCCGCCGAGTGGATCCTCGAACTCGACCGCGGCCGCGGCATCCCGTGGAAGGGCAACTACACCGACTGGCTCGTCCAGAAGGGCGATCGCCTGAAGCAGGAAGAGTCCTCCGAGAAGGCGCGCCAGAAGGCGATCCAGAAGGAACTCGAGTGGGCCCGCCAGAACGCGAAGGGCGGCCGGTCGAAGGGCAAGGCCCGACTGGCCCGCATCGAAGAGCTGCAGTCGGTCGACTACCAGCGCCGCGCGGAAACCAACGAGATCTTCATCCCGCCGGGCGAGCGCCTGGGCAACAAGGTGGTCGAGTTCAAGAACGTCTCGAAGAAGTTCGGCGACCGCCTGCTGATCGACGACCTCAGCTTCAGCGCGCCCCCGGGCGCGATCATCGGCATCATCGGCCCCAACGGCGCCGGCAAGTCGACGCTGTTCCGCATGATCATCGGCCAGGAAAAGCCGGACTCCGGCACGATCGACATGGGTTCGACGGTCAAGCTGGCGTACGTGGACCAGAGCCGCGACGCGCTCACCGGCAACCACAACGTGTTCCAGGAAGTGTCCGGCGGCGCCGACATCCTCAACATCAACGGCATCGAGATCCAGTCGCGCGCCTACATCGGCCGCTTCAACTTCAAGGGCCAGGACCAGCAGAAGATGGTCGGCACGCTGTCGGGCGGCGAACGCGGCCGCCTGCACCTGGCCAAGACGCTGCTGCAGGGCGGCAACGTGCTGCTGCTCGACGAACCCTCGAACGACCTGGACGTCGAAACGCTGCGCGCGCTCGAAGACGCGCTGCTCGAATTCCCGGGCAACACGTTCGTGATCTCGCACGACCGCTGGTTCCTCGATCGCATCGCCACGCACATCCTCGCCTTCGAAGGCGACTCGCACGTGGAGTTCTTCCAGGGCAACTACCGCGAGTACGAGGAAGACAAGAAGCGCCGCATGGGCGCGGAAGGCGCGCAGCCGCATCGCCTGCGCTTCAAGGCGCTCAAATAAGGAGACACCCGATGGGCTTCATGCAGGCGTTGAAGGCACGATGGGCCGACAGCGGTTCCCTCGTCTGCGTGGGGCTCGATCCGGAGCCGGCGAAGTTCCCGAAGGACTTCGCCGGCGACCCCGAGGCGGTCTACAACTTCTGCGCGGCCATCGCCGACGCCACCGCCGAGTACGCGTGCGCGTTCAAGCCGCAGATCGCGCACTTCGCGGCGCTGCGTGCCGAAGGCGCGCTCGAACGCCTCATCGCACATTTGCACAGCAAGCATCCGGGCATCCCGGTGATCCTGGACGCCAAGCGCGGCGACATCGGCAGCACGGCGCAGCAGTACGCGCGCGAAGCCTTCGAGCGTTACGCCGCCGACGCGGTGACGGCCAACCCCTACCTCGGTCGCGATTCGGTGCAACCCTTCCTCGACCACGCCGATCGCGGCGTCGTGATCCTGTGCCGCACGTCGAATCCCGGCGCCGGCGATCTGCAGGACCTCATCGTCGACGGCCGTCCGCTGTACCGGCACGTCGCCGAGAAAGTGGCGCGCGAATGGAACGGCAACGGCAACTGCGCGCTGGTCGTCGGCGCGACGTGGCCGGAACAACTGCGCGACGTGCGCGCGATCATCGGCGACATGCCGATCCTCGTGCCGGGCGTCGGCGCGCAGGGCGGCGATGCGGAAGCCGTCGTGCGCAACGCGGCGACGGCCGACGGCACGGGCCTGCTGGTGAGTTCCTCGCGCGCCATCCTCTACGCCTCCAGCGGCGCGGATTACGCGCAAGCCGCAGCGAAGGCGGCGAAGGATCTGCGCGACACCATCGCGCGCGCCCGCGGCTAACCGCCCAGGCGCACCCGCGCCACCGCGCGCACCAGCGCGAACGGAAAGCGGCCCCAGATCATCGCGAACACCGCCGCGCGCTGCGCCAGCGTGCGTTGCGGCGCTTCGAACTTGCGGAAGTACCGCCACAGCCCGCGATGCTTGTGCCATTCGACGAACATCGGCCGCGCGCGCGAGGACACGCCACGCAAGTGCACGACCTGCACGTCGTTCGCCACCGCGACGGTCGCACCGAGTTGCCGCGCGCGCCGGCACAGGTCGAGGTCTTCGGCATGCAGGCGGTACGCGGGATCGAAGCCGTCCAGCCGTTCGAACAACGCGCGCGGGAGCAACATCAACGCGCCGGAAATCGCATCGACGCGTTGCAGGGGTTCGTCCGGATCCATCGCCACGCCAAGCTTCGCGCGCTGCGGATCGCGCAGCATCGCCGCGAAATCGGGATCGGCGCGCCGCGCGGCGGCGTCGCGCGTCCCGAGTTCGTCCACCTGGTCCGCGCCGACGAGCGCCGCACCGCCGAGGTCTTCGGCGGCTTCGCGCATGCGGCGCAGGGTGTCGGGGGCGACGAGGCAATCCGGGTTGACGAATGCGACCCACGCGCGGTCGCATTCGGCGGCGCCCTGGTTGCACGCGACCCCGAAGCCCGGGTTGTCGGGATTGGCGACGAAGCGCACGCGCGGATCCGCGGCGGCGTGGCGCTGCATGATCGACAGCGTGTCGTCGCGCGAGCCGTTGTCGACGATGCGGATCTGGCCGACATCCTCGGCATCGCGCAGGCGTTGCAGGCAATCGTCGAGCGTCGACCCGCTCTCGTGCGCGACGACCACGGCAGCGATGTCGCCCGACAAGGGCGCGCTCACTGGAACAGTTCCCGTTGCGGGGCGGGCGGGCCGATGGTCGCCAGCGTCGCCTGCAGGTCTTCGCGCAACGCACGCATCGGATCGCCCATCAGGAAATTCGCCAGGCGCGCGTGCCACGCAGGCCAGCGCGCAGCGAGTGCGTCCATGTCGCCGTCGAACGGCAGGCCTTCGCCGCCGCGCGCGACGTACGCGGTTTCGCACAAGGCGTTGCGCCAGCCCAGGCCCGACAGGCGCAACGACAAGTCGACGAGCGCGGCGTGCCACGAACCGTAACTCGCGGCATCGAGTCCGCCCGCGCGCTTGCGCGCCGTGCCGCGCAAGGCGACCGCGTGGCCGACGGCGGCGGGCAGTTCGGGATGCAGCGGCGGCATCGCGGCGCACGCGCGCGCGATGCGTTCGAGGTCCGCGGGCACCGGTGCGATTTCCCCGATGCGGGGCCATGCGGAGGTTTCGCCCGCGTTGCACCAGGGCGTGGCGGTACCGATCGCCGCATCGCGCGCGAAGCACGCGGCGAGTTGCGTCAGCCAGCCGGGCGTGGGTTGCGCATCGGGCGCGAGCACGACGACGTCCGCATCGCCGCACGCGGCCAGCGCTTCGTCGAGGTGCGCGACGTCACCGACCATGCGTTGCCGCCGCGTGTAATGCGCCTGCATCGCGGTGCGTGCGAGCCAGGCTTCGATGATCGCGTGGGCGCGCGGGCCGGCGCGCGCATCGTCGGCCAGCCACACGCGCGTGCCCGGCGGCGAGCCGGCCTCGAGCGCGCCGAGGCACGCATCGAGGGCGTCGTCGTCGACGCCTACCGGCAGCAACACGACGGGCAACGCGGCCGGCGTGCTCACTTCTTGTACAACGGCTCCAGCGCACGGAAACGACGGCCGTATTCGTCCGTCAGGTCCGCGGCTTCCTGCGGGCTGCGGATGACGGTGGCCGTCAGCAGCACGATGACTTCGGTGCGGTCGGTGCGCGTGGTCTGCGTGCCGAACAGGCCGCCGATCCACGGGATGCGGCTCAGGCCCGGCACGCCGGACGAACCGCGCGTCACGCCGTCGCTGATCAAACCCGCGAGCATGATCGTGTCGCCGCTCTGGATCGCGGCTTCCGTCTTCAGGCGACGCGTATCGATGCGCACGTTGCCGTTCTGGTCGGCCTCGCTGCCGGGCGAGCTGACTTCCTGCACGAGGTCGAGGAACACCACGCCGTCCTTCGTCACGCGCGGGCGCACCTTGAGGATCGTGCCTGTGTCGAGGTACTGCACCTGGCTGATCGTGCCGGAGGTGTTGGTATCGGGGTTGAAGCTGACCGACGAGATCGGGATGCGGCTGCCGACGTTGAACGTCGCTTCGGCGTTGTTGCGCACCACCACCGAGGGCGTCTGCAGCAGGTTGACGTCCGACACCGTGTCGAGCGCGCTGATCACGGCGAGCGCGTTGCGGCCGAGGAACGTCCAGCTCAGGCCGCCGCTGGAGTTGCCCGCGCCGTCGAGGCTGATGCCGCCGATGCTGCCGGCGGTGTCGCCCACGATCGTGCGGTTCTGCGCCAGCGCGCGCAGCGTGGGATCCGGGATCGCGTTCTCGAAGAACCAGTTCACGCCGTAGCGCAGCAGGCCGCTCAGCTTCACTTCGGCGACCTGCGCTTCGATGTGCACCTGCAGCGGCATGACGTCGAGGCGTTCGATCACTTCGCGGATCGACTGCCATGCGCCCGGGTTGGCGCGCACGAGCAGCGTGTTGGTTTCGTCCACCGCGGACACGCCGACCGAATCGCCGTTGACCTGCAGCGTCACGCTGCCGTTGTTGTTGCCGGTGCGCGGTTCGAGCGCGAGCGAGCCGCCGCCCAGGCCGCCGCCGCTGCCCTGGCTTTCGTTGCCGAGGGAGGCGCTGCTGTTGCCGGTGTCGTCGACGCCGCTGTCCTTGATCTCGGTCGATTCCAGGCCCGGCATCAGCGACGGCGCGCCGGTGTTGGCGTTCTGGTTGTTGCGGCCGCCGCCGAACACTTCGGACAGGCGATCGGCGAGTTCCTTCGCCTTGACGTACTTGAGCTCGTAGGAGAACAGCTGCACTTCGCCGCCCGCGCCTTCGATGCGGTCGAGCCAGGCCTGGATGTCGTCGAGGTACTTGGGCTGCGAGGTGATCACCAGTACGGCGTTGGCGCCGTCCAGCGGCAGGAAGCGGAACATGCCCGCCACCGGGGACTTGCTGGTTTCGCCGAACACCTTCTCCAGGTCCGCGACCACCTTGCTCGCCTTGCCCGACTTCAGCGGGAACACGCCCACCGACATGCCCTGCAACCAGTCGACGTCGAAGATCTCGATCGTCCGCATGTAGTTTTCGAGTTCCGAACGCGTGCCGCCGATGGTGATGACGTTGCGTGCGTTGTCGGTGGTGATGATCGCGTTGGGGCGCGCGTACGGCTGAAGCACCTTCTTCATCTCCTCGGCGGAGATGTATTTCAGCGGCACCACGCGCGCCTCGTAGCCGCGCGCGAGCGCGGGCGATCCGGTGCGCGGCGCGACGGTGCCCGACAGCGCGCTGTCGGCGGCGACGATGTTGTAGCGCCCGTCGGCGTACACCATGCGCGCGTTGTTCCAGCCCAGCACCTGTTCCAGCAGCGACATCGCCTGCGCCGGGCTCACCGGGCGCGGCGTGGACAGCGTCACCGTGCCCTGCACGCCCGGCGCGATCACGTAGTTCTGCCCCAGCATGTCGCCGAGGATCGCCTTGACCACGGCCTGCAGCGATTCGCCTTCGAAGTTGAACGTGGCCGCGCCGCTCGTCCCGCCGAGGTTCGGCGGTGGCGCGCTGGCCGCGCTGCGGTTGATCACCGTGCCGCTGCCGCGGCGGATCTGCGCATGCGGCGTGCCGTCCGCGGTGGACGCGGGCGCCTGCTGCTCCGGCGCATTGGCGATGACGGTGCCGGTGCGCGGATCGAGGACGGTGCTGCCGGTGGTCGTTTCGGCGGCTGCGTTCGCGTTCGCGCGGGCGGCTTCGGCGCGGCCGTCGCGCGAGACCGTGGCGACCGGCGTCGTGGAGCAGCCGGCCAGCACGACCACGGTCGCGGCGAACACGAGCGTCGCGAATTGGGTTCGAAGGGTCATGGCACGCTCTCTGGTCATTTCCGGGCCGGGGGCTGTTGCTGTTGTTGTTGCTGCGATTCCTGCCGCAGCTGGGCCCTGCGCGCTTCGATCCGCTTGCGGATCGCATCCATCTGCGCTTCGGGTGTCATGGGTGCATCGGGAAGCGTTGAACCGGTGGTCGGCGGCTTGCCGCTGGCATCGGGTGTCGGCGGTGGCGGCGCCACTTCGGGGGTTTCGACGTCGGGCGCGGGCTGCACCGGATTCACCGCAGCCGTCGGCGTGGTGCGCGACGCGGTCGGCGGTGCACCGGTGGTGCCATCGTACGTGCGCAGTTCGAGGCGCTTCTGGCCTTGCGGGCCTTCGAACGTCGCCGCGCGCGGTTCCAGCGACACCAGGCGCCAGCCCTGCGCTTCGGCCGGCGATTCGTCCTGCTTCATGCGGATCGATTCGCCGCCCGCGGCGGGCTGCACGATCGCCATGTGGAAATCGGGCGTGAGCAGCACGCTGGTGAGCACGAAGTCGAACGCCTGCGCCGGTTCGCCTTCGCCCGCGGGCTGCAGCGAGAACGGCTGCGGGCGGCGATCCTCGGAGAACAGCGGACGCGTGCCAACTTCGGCGTACTGCGACAGCGGGCCGATGCGTTCGGGCTGCGTCTTCGGCGCGACGGGCAGCTTGCGCACGAGCGAGGGATCTTCCGGCAGGCGTGCGATGTGCGCGCCCATGCCGGCAAGCGAGAGCACCCACACGAGCAGGCCCCAGCCGGCGACCGTCGCCAGCAACCAGGTGCGCGGACCGGCGTCAGCGAACCGCATTCGGCGCTCCCGGACGACGGTTGGTGGGCGCGGGCGGGCGCGGACGGATGTAGCCGAACATGTCGAAGCTCACGTCGAGCCCGCCGCTGCCGGAACGATTCTGCCCGGGCATGAAGAAGTAGCGCTGCGCGAGGATGTTGAGGTTGTCGACGAACACGCGCGGGCTGCCGCCTTCGAGCGAATGCATCACCGCCGCCAGTTCCGGCGCGCCGCAGCGCAGGCGCACCTGCACGGTCACGCGCGGGAAGCGTTCGGGGCGCACGTCGGACATCGGCGAACGATTGGTGATCGCGCAGCTCTTGTTGCCGGGACTGGCCTGCGCGACGACGGCTTCCAGGCGTTGCACGAGGCCGGCGGTGGCGAGTTCGGGCGTGGCTTCGGGCAGGAACCCGGGGCGCGTGCGCTGGTCGGCTTCCACCTGCACCAGGCGCTTCTCGACTTCCGGCGCCTGCGCAAGCTCGGTGCGCACGCGCAGGTCGCGTTCCTGCAGTCCCTCGATGCGCGTGTTTTCTTCCAGCATCGGCGCGGTCCACCACGGGTGGAGCAGCACGAAATAGGCGAGCGCGAGCGCGGCCAGCAACAGGCCGAGCGCGAGCCAGCGGTCGCGGTCATTCGGCAGCGGCGGCACGCGCGGGCTCCTGTCGGTTCTGGACTTGCGGGGCGTTGACAGCGAGTTCGGCGGTCAGCGTGAAACGATCGCGGCCCGAACGCGGATCCGGCTGCAGTGCGCCGGTGAGCGCGGGCGCGCGCCACAAGCGCGAGCCTTCGAGGCGACCGACCAGCGAGGACGCTTCGCTGCTCAGGCCGATCAGCGTGAGGCGGTCGTTTTCGATCGCGACCTTTTCCAGGTACGTGGTGTCGGGCAGGCGACGCGTGAGTTCGTCGAGCACTTCGATCGCGCTCGGGCGGCCGTTGCGCGATTGATCGAGGAACGTCTGGCCATCCACCGCATCGACGAGCCGCTGGCGACGCATCGCCGCGGTGCGCGCCTGCGCGCTGCGCGCGTTGACGTCGGTTTCGAATGCGTCGGCCGCGGCGCGGCGGTTGTCGAGCACCTGCCACAGGCCGGCGCCGAGCGCGATCAACGCGACCGCACCGAACACCCAATGCCACGTCGCGAACGGATCGGCGCGATGCCGGCGCTGCGCGGGCGGAAGCAGGTTGACGCCGATCGGCGCGCCGCTGCCATCGGACAGGTCGACGCCGGCGAGCGTGGAGGCGATGCCGCCGAGTGCGTCGAGACGCGGCTGGATCGAGGTGAGCGGGACGACGACCAGTTCGACTTCCAGCTGGCCGTCGGCGGCGCGGCGATCGAGGATGCGCGCATCGAACGCGGCGGTCTGCGCGGTGAACGGGGTCTGCCGGTCGATCTCGAACGAGACCACGTCGCGCAGGCGTTCGGCCGCGGCGGCGGGCAAGGTCATGCGACGACGCAGGCCGGCGGCGGCGGGCATCACCAGCCAGCGCGGCAGGTCGACGATGGCCGGTGCCAGGACGACGGCGAGCGGATCGGCATCGATGCCGAGGTCTTCGCCCGCGGGCAGGCGACCGACATCGCGCAGCACCGGACCCTGCATGCCGTCGACGGTCTGCAGGCGCAAGGTGAGCGCATCGGGTTCCTGCGACAGGAGCAGGCGATCGCGACCCAGGCCGAGCGCAGCACGCCAGCGCACCGGCAGCCACGCGGCGAGTGCGCGCGACCACCATGCGAAAAAGCCACCGGCGCCCGGACGCACACGGGCGTTGATGCGGCCGATCCGGTCGCGCAGTGCGTTCATCGCAGCGATGCTCCCTCCTCCCAGCGCAGTGGCGTGTAAGCGGAACCCGGCAAGCCGTTCCCGCCTGCGCGCACCACGACCCGAAGCATCGCCTCGCGTCCATCGCGAAGGCGTGCACGGCTGTCGATACTATACGTACCGCTGCCACCACTCACGAGCGGTTCCCCGCCCTCCAGCATGGGCGCGGGCGCGCCTGACGATGGATCCCAGGCGCGGCGCCGACCGATCACGCTCTCCGGATCGACCCCCATCGCCTGCAACACCCCACTCGATGCGAACGCGGGATCGGGGCGCGTGCGGCCGCTGTAGACGGTGAGCTCCGGTTCGAGCTTCGCGTACAGCGCGGGGGTCATGCCGAGGACCTGTTCGAGTTCGGCGACGCTTTCGAACGGGGCGTCCTTCGCGCCGTAATGGCGTTCGGCCGCGGCGTAATCGGGATCTTCCGCGCCGCCCGCGGGCTGCGTCAGGCCATCGGGATCGCGCCAGTCCAGCACCGCCGACGCAAGCAGTGCGGCCTGCGGTTGTTCGAGTCCGCCGACCTGCATGAACAGGTTCGACAGCAGCGTGGCATCGGCCTGGTTGAGGTCGATCTTGCCGTTCTCGTCCGTCAGCGTGACCTGGACCTGCGCACCGTCGAATGCCCATTGGTACGGCTGGCCATCCGGGCGCCACTGGCGCTTGGGATCCGGATCGGCCACGCGCACCAGCGCGTATTCCAGGCCCGCGCGCGCGGCCTGGTCGGCGATCACGCCGCGGTGCAGCACGCGCCCTTGCAGGCCTTCGATCTTCGCGGTGAGCGCGAACGCGCCGATCAACGCGGTGAGCAGCACCACCAGCCACATCACCAGCAACAGCGCGACGCCGCGCTGGCGGGCGGGCGCGCGCACGATCACAGCGAGCCTCCCGCGTACCCGCCGGCGAGCGGCAAGGCGATGATCATCGGCGGCCAGGCGCGGCCGTCGGCATCCTGCAATGCGATCTCCACCTGCAGCGGCAAGCGGTCGCCGGTGGTCCATTCGTCCTGCCAGTCGCCGAGTTTTCCTTCCGCATCCAGGCCGCGGTAGCGGAAGCGCGCCGATTGCAGTTTCGAGGCGAGCACTTCGGGCGGGCGCGGTTGCGGTTCGGGGATCGTCTCGCCCGCGAGCACCAGGGTGAACGTGGCTTCGAGGCGTTCGCCGTCGGGCGCATCGACCAGCGTGAGCTCGTGCATGTACGGGCCGCCGCGGCCGAGGTAATCCGGCAGGTCGGCGACGAAGCGCATGCTGGTGCGATCGCCTTCGAAGCGCCGCGGCAGCGCGGTGTCGTTGTTCATGCCGAACATCACCGCGCGCGCGCCGCCGACGCGGCGACGCAGGAACAGTTCCACCGCGCGCAGGTGTTCGTTGCGTTGCGCGATCTGTTCGCCGCGTTGCGCGGTCGCCGTGGACGCGCGCAAGGTGGCGAACGCGAGCGCCAGGCCCGCCGCGAGCAGCGTGGTGGCGAGGATCACTTCGATCAAGGTGAAGCCTGCGGCGCGGCGCGGCGATGGCATGCGTGTCGACATCATGGCGCCACCGGTTCGAGCTGCGACGGCGTGGCCAGGCGCAGCGATTGCAGCTGCAGGCGTTCGCGCGGCGTGCCCTTGCCCCATTGCACCTGCAGGTCGAGCGCGTACATCTGCGGCGCGCCGGGATCCACGGGTTGTTCGGTCGCGGGCGGTGCGGTGGGGTCCTTCCACGGCGTGACGTCGAGCGTCCAGCGATAGCGGCCGTCTTCGAACACGCCTTCGGTGTGGCCCGCTTCCAGCGGCGTGCCGACGCCGGCCTGGTCGAGCAGGGATTCCGCGTTCAACGCAGCGCGCCCGGCGTCTTCCGACCAGCGCACCTGCTGCGTCGCGCCCGACAGGATGCCGAGCAGGATCGTCAACGCGACCGCGAGCACGCCGAAGGCGACGACGACTTCGAGCAAGGTATATCCGTGCTGGCGCCGTGCGCGATTCACTGCGCCACCTGCCCGCGCGCGATCTTCACTTCGCCGGTCAGCCACGCGACGTCGACATTCCACGCCGCGGTCTTTGCGTTGAGTTGCACGCGACCGCCGGTGGACGCGCCGTCGGGGAAGAACATGATCGAGCCGACGCCCTGCGTGGGCTGCACTTCGCGTGCACCGGTGAAGACGATGCCGAACTGCTTGGACACCTTGCCGTCGCGCGTGTTCGGCGCGCGCCACGTATGCGCGGCGGGGTCGATGAAGAACTGTTGCGGGCGGCCGGTGGAGATCGCCTGTGCGCGCGTGTAGCGGAGTTGCGCGGCGATCTCCTGCGCATCACTGCGCAAGCGCGTGCCGGCGAAGCCGTGGGTGACCGCGGCGGCGGCGAGCAGGCTCACCGCGGCCATGATCATCAGCACGACCACCATTTCGAGCAACGTGAAACCGGATTGCACGCGCGCGCGCACCGGCGGGGCGGACGCCCGGCCATGTGATCCGCGGCGTCCGGTCGCGTGCACGCGTTATTCGAACTTGATGTCGGCGTCGACGCTCTTGCCGCCCGGCTTCTTGTCGGCGCCGTAGCTGATGAGGTCGAAGGGCTGGTTGTCGCCGGGCACCTTGTAGTCGTACGGCGTGCCCCAGGCATCCTTGAGCTCGCCTTCCTTCGCGTACGGGCCGAGCCAGCCCTGCGCGTCGCTCTGCACCAGGTCCTGCAGCGAGGCGGGCAACTGGCCGGTGTCCATTTCGAAGCGCGAGATCTTGTCGGCCAGCGTGGTGACCTGCGAATGCGTGAGCTTGACGTTGGCGTTGTCGCGGCCGCCGAGCAGGCGCGAGGCAGCGAAGGCCACGATCGCACCGATCAGCACGACGACCAGAATGATCTCGATCAGGGTGAAACCGGCCTGCACGGCGCGCGGTGCGCGGCGGCGTTGGCGATGCATTCGGGTCATGGGTCAGCCTATGGCGTTGGTGAGGTCGTAGATCGGAGAGAGCACGGCGATGATGACGACGCCGACGATGCCCGCCAGCAACATCGTCACCACCGGCACCAGCGCGGCCAGCATGCGGTCCATCGCGGCGCCGGTTTCGGTTTCGAACGTATCGGCGGTCTTGAGCAGCATCGAATCCAGCGCGCCGGATTCTTCGCCCACCTGGATCATCTGCAGCGCCAGGCGCGGGAAGCGCTTGCCGCGGCCGAGCGCGGCGGACAGCCCGACGCCGCCTTTCACTTCCTCGGCGGCGGCTTCGACATCCGCGGCGAGGGTCTGGTTCCCCATCACGTTGCGGCCGATGCCGAGCGCGGTGAGCAGCGGGACGCCGTTTCGCAGCAGGGTGCCGAGCGTGCGCGCCAGGCGCGCCGTTTCCATGCGCGCCACCAGGGGGCCCGCGAACCGCTGCCGCAACAGCCATTCATCGAAGCGCGCGCGGAAGGCGGGGTCGCGCCGCTTGCGGTCGAACCACCACAGCAGCAGCGCCGGAATGGCGACCAGCACCCACCACCAGTCGTGCACGAACAGGCCCAGGCCCACGACGATGCGCGAGAAGAACGGCAATTCGGCGTCCAGGCTTTCGTACATCGTGGCGAACTGCGGGACGACGTAGCCCATCAGGAACAGCAGGCTCAGGCCCACCATCGCCAGCAGGATGGCCGGGTAGATCAGCGCGTTGATCACGCGGCCCTGCATCGCGCGCGAGCGTTCGAGGTATTCGGCCAGGCGCTGCAGCGTTTCGTGCAGCGATCCGCCCGCTTCACCGGCGCGCACCATGTTCACGTACAGGCGGCCGAAGGTGCCGTGCTGGCGTTCGAGCGCCGTGGACAGCGCACTGCCGCCGCGCACCGCATCGCGGATGTCGCTGATGGTGCGGCGCGCGCGTTCGTCTTCGGGGAGTTCGAGCAGGATGGTCAGCGCGCGATCGAGCGGCTGGCCCGCGGCGAGCAACGTCGCCAGCTGCTGCGTGAACTGCACCAGTCGCGCGCCCGCGAACGGCTTGGACTTGAACAGCGTACGCCACGCCGAATCGCCGCCCGCTTCGGATGCGAGTTTCGCTTCGACCGGGATGTGCCCCTGCTCCTGCAGGCGCACGACCACTTCGCCGGACGTCGCGGCCTCCATCTGGCCGTCGAGCGTCTCGCCGCGGGAATTCAGCGCCTTGTAGCGATACAGGGGCATGGGGTCATGCGTCCTCGGTGACGCGCAGGACTTCTTCGATCGTGGTCACGCCGGCCAGGGCCTTCGTGATGCCGTCTTCGTACATCGTGCGCATGCCGGCCTTGCGCGCGAGCTGTTCGATCTCGCCCATGCCGGCGTGGCGCATCACGGCGCGACGCAGTTCGTCGTCCATGACCAGGAATTCCATGATCGTCGTGCGGCCGAGGTATCCGGTGGGCGAGACCTCGGACGGTTGCGGGCGATACAGGTAGATCTCGCCTTCTGGCTGCCAGCGGCGCAGGCCGAACTTTTCGATTTCTTCCGGCGACGGGCGATAGCGTTCCGCCGTTTCGCGATGCAGCCGGCGCACGAGGCGCTGCGCGAGGATGCCGTTGACGGTGGAGGTGAGCAGGTAATCCTCCACCCCCATGTCGAGCAGGCGCGTGATGCCGCCGGCGGCGTTGTTGGTGTGCAGCGTCGACAACACCAGGTGACCGGTGAGCGCGGACTGGATCGCGATGCGCGCGGTTTCCAGGTCGCGCATTTCGCCGATCATGATGATGTCCGGGTCCTGGCGCACGATCGAACGCAAGGCATTGGCGAAATCCAGGCCGATCTGCGGCTTCGCCTGGATCTGGTTGATGCCTTCGATCTGGTATTCGACCGGATCCTCGACCGTGATGATCTTGACGTCGCTGGTGTTGAGCTTGCTCAGCGCGGTGTAGAGCGTCGTCGTCTTGCCCGAACCGGTGGGGCCGGTGACCAGCAGGATGCCGTGCGGTTGTTCGAGCACGTGCTGGAACTGCGGCAGGAATTCGTCGGTGAAGCCGAGGCGGTGGAAGTCGAACACCACCGTCTCGCGGTCGAGCAGGCGCATCACGACGCTTTCGCCGTGCGCGGTGGGCACGCTGCTCACGCGCAGGTCGAGTTCCTTGCCCTGCACGCGCAACATGATGCGGCCGTCCTGCGGCAGGCGGCGCTCGGCGATGTTGAGCTTCGCCATGATCTTGATGCGGCTGATGATCGCCGCCGTCAGGTTGGCCGGCGGGCTTTCGGCTTCCTCGAGCACGCCGTCGACGCGGTAACGCACCTTCAGGCGGTTCTCGAACGGTTCGATGTGGATGTCCGACGCGCGCAGTTCCACCGCGCGCTGGATGACCAGGTTCACCAGGCGGATGACGGGCGCTTCCGACGCGAGGTCGCGCAGGTGCTCCACGTCGTCCATGTCGCCGGTTTCGCCTTCGGCGGTTTCGATGATCGCGCCCATCGCGCTGCGGCCCTGGCCGTGCCAGCGTTCGATCAGGTCGTCGATTTCCGAACGCAACGCGATGCTCGCGCGCACCTCGCGGCCGGTGGCCAGGCGCACGGCGTCGAGCGCGTACAGGTCCTGCGGATCGGCGACCAGCACGTCGAGCACCTGGCCGTGGTCGGCCAGCGGCACGACGTGGAACTGCTTCATGAACTTGGGCGAGAGCGCCACGGTGTCCGGCGGCAGCTCGGGCGCGTCCTTCGCGCTCACCAGCGGGAGGCCGAGGACGGTAGATGCGGCTTCGGCGTGGTCGCGCTCGGACACCAGGCCCAGGCGGGCGACCAGGGACAGCAGGCTGCCGCCGGTTTCTTCCTGCAGGCGGCGGGCACGGGCGAGGTCGGCGTCCTTCAGGCGCCCGCGTTCGACGAGGGCGGCGACGATGCGTTCGTCCGCCGCGGCCTCGATACCGTCGCCTGGCGGCATGGGGTCGACGATGGCGTTCATTCGGCCTCTGGCATGCGCGGTTTTGGGTCCTTCCGTGACCCGGGTCGCGACTGTAGCAGAGCCTCCGTGGCGCCCGGATCGCCGACCAGCGGTGGCGGAACGCCGTCTGGCCGGCCGATACAGCGGCTCTGTTGCAGGCGCACCCACCCTCAAACTGTGAACCAGTTCGCATTTTGCGTGCGGGCGTCCAGTCCTACAGGGGGACACCACAATGAATCCGCACCTCGCCTCGCGCCGGGGATGGGCGCTTGCCCTTTCCGTTTTGCTGGCCTCCGCCGCCGCGCCCGCCTGGGCCGCCTGCAACGGCAACCCGAACGCCCGCATCGATCCGACCAGCCAGACGGTGCCGGAGCGCACCGGCGGCGTCGCCACCGTGGTCACGCTGGACGGCAGCAAGTCCACGCCCGGCAACAACGACCTGGCGTTCCAGTGGACGTACGTCGGCAGCACGCCCGCCGGCCTGCCGGCGACGCTGAGCAACAGCACCGCGCAGAAGCCGACCTTCAGCGCGCCCGCCGTCGGCCCGGCCGGTGCGGCGCTGACGTTCCGCCTCACGGTGACATGCGGCACCGACACCAGTTCGATCACCACGGTCATCAACGTCACCGACGTGTTCACCAACTCGCCGCCGGTCGCGTCCGCCTTCATCTCGCCGCTCAATCCCGTCGAAGGCCAGACCGTCACGTTGAACGGCACCGCCTCCTCCGATCCGGATGGCCAGGCGCTCACCTATGCGTGGACGCAGATCTCCGGTTCGCCGACGGTCGCGCTGGCCAACGCGAACACGGCCACCGCCACGTTCGTCGCGCCCAACGTGCCCGTCACCACGACGCTCGGCTTCCGGCTCACCGTGAGCGACGGCAGCCTGTCGAGTTTCGTCGACCGCTCCGTCAGCGTGGTCTGGACGAACGATCCGCCGATCGCCTCGCTCGTGTGTCCCGGTGGCGTCATCACCGCGAACGAAGGCGCGGGCGTCACGTTCAACGGCAACGCGTCGAACGATCCCGAAGGCGGCCCGCTCACCTACGCGTGGGGCCAGAACGCCGGCTTGCCGAACCTCAACATCGGCGGACTCACCACGCCCTCGATCACCTTCAGCGTGCCGCACCTGGGCTACAACCAGCTCGGCGGCATGACGCTGACGCTCACGGTGAAGGACGCCGCGAACGCAACGACGTCCGCGTCGTGCGGCTTGTTCATCAAGGACGTCACCGCGCCCGTCATCGCGGTGCCCGCCGATATCACCGCCGAAGCGACCTCCTCCGCCGGTGCCGCCGTGACCTACACCGCCACGTCGCAGGACGCGGTGGAAGACGAATTCCCGGAGCCGCTCGCCTGCGTGCCGCCGTCGGGCAGCACGTTCGCGCTGGCCGCCTTGCCGGGCAATGCGTTCATCACCTCGGTGGCGTGCGATGCGAGCGACGCCGCCGGCAACGCAGCGCACAAGACCTTCAACATCACGGTGCGCGACACGACGGCGCCGGTGATCACGATGCCGGCCGCGTTCGCCGTGGAAGCCACCAGCGCCAGCGGCGCGACGGCGAACTTCACCGCGACGACGCTCGACGCGGTCGACGGCGCGGGCACGGCCTCGTGCGCGCCGTCCAGCGGCAGCACCTTCGCGCTCGGCGACACCACGGTGAGCTGCGGTGCGACGGATGCGCGCGGCAACAGTGCGTCGGCGCAGACGTTCGTGCTCAGCGTGATGGACACGACGGCCCCGACGATCGACGCGCACGGCGACGTCGGCCCGATCGAAGCAACGAGCAGTGCGGGCGCCGCAGTGACGTACGCCAGTCCCGCGTCGCATGACGCCGTCGACGGCACCGGCACCGCGAGCTGCGTGCCGCCGTCCGGTTCCACGTTCGCGCTCGGCCATTCGTCCGTGCACTGCAACGCCACCGATGCGCACGGCAACCACGCGGTGCAGACCAGCTTCGATGTGCACGTGGTCGACACGACCAAGCCGACCATCGATGCGCACGACCCCGTGGGCCCGATCGAAGCGTCGTTCGCGAGCGGCGCCGTGGTGACCTACACCGCGCCGGCCACGCACGACGCCGTCGATGGCGATGGCCTGGCGCTCTGCCTGCCCGCCTCCGGCGCGACGTTCGCGCTCGGCACCTCGACGGTCCACTGCAACAAGAGCGACGCCGCGGGCAACGCCGCCGACGAAACCACGTTCGACGTCAGCGTGGTCGACACCACGCCGCCCTCGATTGAAGTGCACGGCAACATCGCCGACGTGGAGGCAACGGGCCCGTCGGGCGCCGTCGTGACCTACACCGCGCCGGCCACGCACGACCTGGTCGACGGCACCGGCATCGCGACCTGCCTGCCTGTCTCCGGCGCGACGTTCGCGCTCGGCACCACGCTGGTGACCTGCAACGCGGACGACGCGCACCACAATCACGCGGTCGCCACGACGTTCACGGTGGACGTCGTCGACACGACGCCGCCGGCGATCGCCGCGCACGACGACATTCCCGGTATCGAAGCGACCAGTGCGGCCGGCGCAGTAGTGAACTACACCGCGCCCGCCACGCTCGACCTGGTGGACGGCGCCGGCACCGCGACCTGCGCACCGGCGTCGGGCGAGACGTTCGCCCTCGGCCACACCACCGTGGATTGCGATGCCACCGACGCGCATGGCAACCACGCGGTGCAGACGCACTTCGATGTCGAAGTGGTCGACACGACGCCGCCGGTGATCGACGCGCACGACGCAGTGGCAGGGATCGAAGCCACGAGCGCGGCCGGTGCGACGGTGAGCTACACCGCGCCCGCGACGCACGACGCCGTCGACGGCATCGGCGCCGCGACCTGCCTGCCCGCGTCCGGTTCGACGTTCGCGCTCGGCCACACGACCGTGGATTGCGATGCCACCGACGCGCACGGCAACCACGCGGTGCAGACGCACTTCGATGTCGAAGTGGTCGACACGACGCCGCCGGTGATCGATGGACACGCCGACATCCTCGGCATCGAAGCCACCGGTCCGTCCGGCGCCGCGGTCAGCTATAGCGCGCCCGCCACGCACGACGCGGTCGACGGCAACGGCACCGCGACCTGCACGCCTGTCTCGGGTGCCACCTTCGCCCTCGGCACGCACGCGGTGGATTGCAACGCCATCGATGCGCACGGCAACCACGCGACGACCACGCACTTCGACGTGCAGGTCATCGACAGCACGCCGCCCACCATCGACGGCCACGGCGACATCGGTCCGTTCGAAGCCACCGGCCCGTCGGGCGCCACCGTGACGTACACGCATCCGGCGACGCACGACCTCGTCGACGGCAATGGCCTGGCGACCTGCACGCCGGCGTCCGGCGCGACCTTCGCGCTCGGCGACACGACGGTGCACTGCGCGGCGACCGACCACGCGGGCAACGCGGCGACCGGCACGCACTTCAACGCCAGCGTCGTCGATACCACCGCGCCGGTGATCGCCGCGCACAGCGACCTGGTGATCGAAGCGACGAGCGCCGCGGGCGCGACGGTGAACTACACCGCGCCCGCCACGAGCGACGCGGTCGACGGCAACGGCGTGGCGACCTGCCTGCAGGCCGCGGGCACGACGTTCCCGCTCGGCGTCACGACCGTCGCCTGCAACGCGACCGATGCACACGGCAACCACGCGACGGGCACCAGCTTCAAGGTCACGGTGCGCGACACGACCGCGCCGGTGCTGCAACCGCACGCGGACGTCGACGCGATCGCGCCGGCCAACTCGAGCGCGGTGGTGACCTACACGCTGCCGGTCGCCACGGACCTCGTCGATGCGAGCGTCACGGTGGTGTGCGTGCAGGCCTCGGGCAGCACGTTCGCCGCGGGCAGCACCACGATCAACTGCACGGCCACCGACGACTACGGCAACGCGTCGACCAGCAGCTTCCACGTCAACGTCAACTTCGCGTTCACCGGCTTCTTCAAGCCGATCGACAACCTGCCGGTGGTGAACGTGGTCAAGGCGGGCCAGGCGATCCCGGTGAAGTTCGCGCTGGGCGGCAACCAGGGCCTGGCGATCTTCGCCGCGGGCTTCCCGAAGTCGATCGTGATGACGTGCAACGGCGCGGTGCAGGACGCGGTGGAGGAAACCGTGACCGCCGGCGGCAGCAGCCTCAGCTACGACGCGGGCGCCGGCCAGTACATCTACGTGTGGAAGACCGACAAGACCTGGGCGGGCACGTGCCGCCAGTTGCAGGTCAAGTTCACGGACGGCAGCACCAAGGTGGCGAACTTCAACTTCACGCGCTGACCCCCTGATTCGGCGCGGAAGGCGGAAGGCCCGGTCGCGAGACCGGGCCTTCTTTTTTCAACCGACGCGGGCGCGCGCGTTGCGGAACATCCGCATCCACGGCGAATCGTGGCCCCACTCGCGCGGCGCCCAGCTGTAGTTCGCGCTGCGCAACGTGCGTTCCGGATGCGGCATCAGGATGGTGACGCGACCGTCGCGCGTGGTGAGGCCGGCGATGCCGTCGGGCGAACCGTTGGGGTTGGCGGGATACAACTCCGCCGCACGCCCGTCGCCTTCGACGTAACGCAACGCGATGTGCGCGACCTGCGCATCCATCGGATCGTCGAACGATGCGCGACCTTCGCCGTGCGCCACCGCGACCGGGATGCGCGAGCCCGCCATGTCGCGCAGGAAGATCGACGGCGTCTCGAACACTTCCAGCATCGCCAGGCGCGCTTCGTACTGTTCGCTGCGGTTGCGCAGGAAGCGCGGCCAGTGTTCGGCGCCCGGGATGATCGGCTTGAGCTGCGCCAGCATCTGGCAACCGTTGCACACGCCGAGCGCGAAGGTGTCGCCGCGTTCGAAGAAGCGCGCGAACGCCTCGCGCATCTCCGCGCGTTCCAGGATCGACGTGGCCCAGCCGCGGCCCGCGCCGAGCACGTCGCCGTAGCTGAACCCGCCGCACGCGACGAAGCCGGTGAAATCGTCCAGGCGCATGCGCCCGGCGATGAGGTCGCTCATGTGCACGTCGACCGCGGCGAAGCCCGCGCGGTCGAAGCCGAACGCCGTTTCGATCTGGCTGTTGACGCCCTGCTCGCGCAGGATCGCCACGCGCGGACGCGCGCCGGTGCCGATGTACGGCGCCGCGATGTCTTCGGCGGGATCGAACGTGAGCTTCGGCTGCAGGCCCGGCGCATCGAAGCGGCGCGTGGACACGCGTTCTTCGTCGGCGCATTCCGGGTTGTCGCGCAGGCGCTGCATGGCGTGCGTCACCGACCACCACGCATCGAACAACGCATCCCAGCGCCATTCGGTGAGCAGCGTGTTGTCGCGCATCACGCGCACGACGGGGCCGGTGGTGGGGCGCGCGATGCGCTGCGCGCAATCGATCAGGCCATGGCGCGCGACGAGGTCGGCGAATTCCGCGCGATCCTCCGAAGCGATCTGCACCAGCGCGCCGAGCTCCTCGTTGAACAGCGTGCGGAACGGATCCTCGCCCCAGCCATCGAGCGAGATGTCCAGGCCGACGTGCGAGGTGAACGCCATTTCGCACAGCGCCGCGAACGCGCCGCCGTCGGAACGATCGTGGTACGCCAGCAGCAAGCCCGCTTCGCGTGCATCGCGGATCAGTTCGAAGAACGCGCGCAGGCGCTGCGGATCGTCGAGGTCCGGCACCGCGCCCGCGAACGCCGGCAGCGTGCCGTTGCTCGCGCCCGCTTCGGGATGGCACTGCGCCAGGATCGAACCGCCGAGGCGCTGCTTGCCGCCGCCGAGGCCGATCAGCCACACCTCGGTCTCGGTGTCGCGCGCCAGCAGCGGCGTGAGTTGCGTGCGCACGTCGTCGACCGGCGCGAAGGCGGAGACGATCAGCGACACCGGCGACACGGATTTCCGCGCCACGCCATCGCTGTGCCACTGCGCCTGCATCGACAGCGAGTCCTTGCCGACCGGGATACTGAGGTCGAGCGCGGGGCACAGTTCCAGGCCCACGGCGCGCACGGCCTCGAACAGTTTCGCGTCTTCGCCCGGGTGGCCGGCCGCGGCCATCCAGTTGGCGGACAGCTTGACCTGGTCGAGCGCGACGACGGGCGCGGCGCACAGGTTGGTGATCGCTTCGCCCACCGCCATGCGCGCGGCGGCGGCAGCGTCGAGCAACGCGAGCGGCGCGCGTTCGCCCACCGCCATCGCTTCGCCGGCGAAGCCCGTGTAATCGGCGAGCGTGATCGCGCAATCGGCGACGGGCATCTGCCACGGGCCGACCAGCTGGTCGCGCGCGGTGAGGCCGCCGACGGTGCGGTCGCCAATGGTGATCAGGAAGTTTTTCGCAGCGACGGTGGGATGCGCGAGCACGCGCAGGCCGGCGGCGTTGAGGTCGAGTGCGCCCAGCGCGAGTTCGGGCCAGCGCGGCGGCGAGGGCGTCGAGGTATCGCGATGCATCTTCGGCGCCTTGCCGAACAGCACGTCCATCGGCAGATCGATCGCGCGGTCATCGGGCAATGCATCGGGCGCGGCGCCCTTCGCGACGATGAGGCGTTCTTCCGCCGTCGCGTAGCCGACCACCGCGAACGGGCAGCGCTCGCGCAGGCACAGCGCGGCGAATTCGGCGACGCGCTCGGGCGCCAGGCCCATCACGTAGCGTTCCTGCGATTCGTTGCACCACAACTGCATCGGCGACAACGACGGGTCGTCGGACGGCACGCGATCGAGGTCGATGATGCCGCCCACGCCGGAGTCGTGCAGCAATTCCGGGATCGCGTTGGACAGGCCGCCTGCGCCCACGTCGTGGATCGAGAGGATCGGATTGTCGTCGCCGAGCGCAACGCAGCGGTCGATGACTTCCTGCGCGCGGCGTTCCATCTCCGGGTTGTCGCGCTGCACGGAAGCGAAGTCGAGGTCTTCGGCGCTGTCGCCGGACGCCACGGAACTCGCCGCACCACCGCCCAGGCCGATCAGCATCGCCGGCCCCCCGAGCACGATCACCGCATCGCCCGGCGAGAGCGGACGCTTGGCGACCATCGCGCGATCCATCGTGCCGATGCCGCCGGCCAGCATGATCGGCTTGTCGTACGCGCGCGCCAGGCCTTCGCCTTCGGCGAGTTCGAAGCTGCGGAAATACCCGTTGAGGTTCGGGCGACCGAATTCGTTGTTGAACGCCGCCGCGCCCAGCGGGCCGTCGAGCATGATCTCCAGCGCCGGCGCCATGCGCGGGTTGAGCGCGCGATGCGCTTCCCACGGTTGCGGCAGCGTGGGGATGCGCAGGTGCGACACGGAGAACCCGCACAGGCCCGCCTTCGGGCGGCCGCCGCGACCGGTGGCGCCTTCGTCGCGGATCTCGCCGCCCGCGCCCGTCGATGCACCGGGGAACGGCGAGATCGCGGTGGGATGGTTGTGCGTTTCGACCTTGATGCAGAACGCGCCGGGCAGCGGCGCTTCGGCGCGGTATTCCTGCGTGTGCGGATCCGGGCGGAAGCGCTGCGCGACCGGGCCTTCGACCACCGCCGCGTTGTCGCTGTACGCGGAGAGCGTGTGCTGCGGCGTCTTCGCGTGCGTGTGCTTGATCATCTTGAACAGCGAGACGGCCTGGCCGTTGGCGTGCTGTTCGCGGCCGTCGATGGTCCAGCCGGCGTTGAAGATCTTGTGGCGGCAATGCTCGGAGTTGGCCTGCGCGAACATCATCAGTTCGACGTCGTGCGGGTCGCGCGCGAGTTCGCCGTAACGGTCGCGGAGGTAATCGATCTCGTCGTCGGCCAGCGCGAGGCCGAGGCGCACGTTGGCAACATCGAGCTGCATCAGCGGGACGCGTTCCAGCGCGGCCTTGTCGGGCGTGGCGAACATCGCGGCGCCCGCGTCGCGATCGGCGACGAGCGATTGCGTCATCGGATCGTGCAGCAGGCGGGCGAGCGCGGATTGCGTGGCGACGTCGTCGGGCCAGCCGGCCACGTCCAGGCGCAGGCCGCGTTCGACGCGCTGCACCGGCAGGTCGGCGCCGTGCAGCAGTTCGGTCGCCTTGCTCGCCCACGGCGAGATCGTGCCGAGGCGCGGGAGGACGTAGCGGGAGATGGCACCGGATTCGCGCGGCGCCTGTGCGTCGCCGGCTTCGAGGATGCGGTGGAGCGCGGCGCGGTCGAGGCCGGCTGCGTCCGCCGCCGTCGGCTGGACCCAGTAGGTGAACCACGCGCCCTGCAGGCGCAGCCCGGGCGAGATCGCGCGGAGGCGGGCTTCGAGCCGTTCGCGGCGGAACGGCGACAGGGCCGGATGGCCCTCCAACACGATCATCGCTGGGGGTAACCGATGGACGGGCCCGGCATTCTACCGGACCCGCGCGGGGCCCAAGGCCCCGACCTTCAACGCGTGCCGATCAGCGCGAACCCGCCGCGCCCGCCGCCACCGGTTCCACCTGGCCCTGCTTCACGGCCTGCTTGCCGGCGGCGTGTGCATCGAGCGCCGCGCGCAGGCGGTCCGGCGGGAGGTAGCCACCCAGCTCCGCGCCGTCCTGGGTGAGCACCAGCGGGGTCCCTTCCAGGCCCACGCGGCGGCCGACGTCGTATTCCATCGTGACCGGGTTGGTGCAGGTCTTCGCCGGGATCGGACGGTCGTTCTTCGCGTCGGTGAGCGCGCGGCGCGGATCGGTCGAGCACCACACCGAGACCATCTTGTTGAAGTCCGGGCTGCCCAGGCCCATGCGCGGGAACGCCACGTACTGCACGGCGATGCCCTGCTTGTTGTATTCGGCGATCTGGCTGTGGAACTTGCGGCAATAGCCGCATTCCACGTCGGTGAAGACGGTGACCGTGTACTTCGGGTTGGGCGGCGAGAAGACGATGCGGTCGCGGATCGGGATGGTCTTCAGCAGGTCGCGGCGCACGCCTTCCATCACCGGTTCGCCGAGGTCCTTGCGCGTGGCGATGTCGAACAGCTTGCCCTGCATCAGGTACTTGCCGTCGTCGCTGATGTAGAAGACTTCGCCGGCGACCACGGCCTGGCGGAAGCCGGGGATCGGCGCCGGGCCCACGCGGTCGACCGACACGCTGGGGTTGATCTTGCGGATGGCGGCGCGCGCGCGGGCTTCGGGCGTGCCGGCGGCGTAGGCAGGTTCGGTGACCGGCGCAGGCTTGGATTGCGCGCCGGGCTTGGCCGCGGTGGCCGGTGCCGCGCTCTGGGCGCAGGCGGACAGGCTGAGGGCGACGCCGAGCAGGGTGAGGGGAAGGCGCTTCATCGGGATCCTGGGAATCGAAGGGAGGCCAGCGGGGGCTGGTCGACGCGCCGGATTCTGGCACGACGGCCGCGACGCACCAGTACCGGCGGTCACGCCTTCGCACACGCCTGGCCCATTCATGCCGCGGGATTCATCCCCTCGGGTGATGTTTCGCGTGCAGTTTCTGGAGATGTTCGCGCGCGACCAACGTATAGATCTGCGTGGTCGACAGCGAACTGTGCCCCAGCAGCAGTTGCAGCGCGCGCAGGTCCGCGCCGCGGTTGAGCAGGTGCGTGGCGAAGCTGTGGCGCAGGCCGTGCGGGCTGATGCGGCGCGGATCGATGCCCGCCTTCACCGCGTACTGCTTCACCAGCATCCAGAACTTGTGGCGCGACGGCGGCTCGCCGCTGTGTTCGAGGAACAGGGACGCGAGCGCGCGCTTGCCCGCGATCTTCGGGCGCGCTTCGGCGAGATACCGCTCGAGCCAGTGCTGCGCCTCTTCGCCCAGCGGCACCAGGCGTTCCTTGCTGCCCTTGCCCATCACGCGCAGCACGCCCTGGCGCAGGTTGAGTCCCGTGGAGGGCAGGTTGCACAGCTCGCTCACGCGCAGGCCACAGGCGTACATCAGTTCGAACATCGCGCGGTCGCGCAGGCCGATCGGGTCGTGGATTTCGGGCGCGGACAGCAGCGCATCGATTTCCGATTCCGAGAGCGCCTTCGGCAACGAACGCGGCAGGCGCGGCGGATCGATCAATGCCGTCGGATCGTCCGCGCGATCGCGGCGACGCACGCAATGGGCGTAGAACGCGCGCAACGTGGAGAGCAGGCGCGAGTTGCTGCGCGCGGAATAGCCGGCGTTCGTGCGTTCGGCGAAATAGTCGAAGAGCACCGCGCGATCGGCGGTCGCGATGCCGCCGCCGCGGCCGTCGCGCCAGCGCGCCAGGCCTTCCAGGTCGCTGCGATAACTTTCGAGCGTGGCCTGCGCCACGCCGCTTTCGGACCACAGCGCATCGAGGAATGCCGCGATCGCCGCTTCGTCGGCCGCGTTCACCGGGGCGCGCTGCAGGGCGATGGCGCGAAGTTCGGACGGCTTGGAAGGCATGGCGACAGATTAGCGCAGCGCTTTGGCGCGGGCGCGCCAATGCGCTCCCAAAATTTTGCTGCGCAAAACTTTGGGCCCCGGCCCTGTACACCCACATTCCCCCGCGCTGTCGCGCCGCCCCCTTTGACTCAAAGGGGGCTCTCCATCGATGGGAAGCACCGAAACGTTTTGTTCGCAAATTCTGTTGCGCAAGCAAAGCGCCAGCCAAACAAGCTTCATAAGCAGCGCGCTGCTTTCGCAAACCGAATTTGCAGACATCAACGTTGCGGTGAGGCGCACCGCACGCCGAGCCAATCCCGCGCAGCCGTCCATGGATGGACGGCGCCGATGCTCGCAGCCAAGGATGGCGAGGCAGCGGAGCGGGATTGGCTGGGCGTGCAGTGCGCCATCCGTCCGGGTGCAGCTGTTCGCCAGCCACTTACCGATCCGGTGCGAGGCACTACGCCTACGCAGCGTCGCAACGCTCAGGTCGCGAAGCGCTTCGACGTGATGAGGGTGATAGGTCCTTGAAGTGCGCCATGGATGGCGCACGGCCGGTGCTTGGAGCAGGGACAGCGGAACGCGCCGGGCAAGGACCTGTCGCCCTCATCGCGGCGGAGCGCCGGGCCGGAGGCGGTTGATGCGCTTTACGCTTTTGCTTCTGGATCCCCGCCTGCGCGGGGATGACGAGCGCAAGCCACCAGGACTGCCGAAAGCGCCGCGCTATCCTTTCGCCCATGACCGATGCCCCGACGCCCCGCCGCCCCACCCTCGTCTTCTGGCGCCTGCTGGCCCTGGTGTACGACGTCTTCCCGGTGGTCGCGCTGTGGATGCTGGCGTCGCTGGCCTTCACCCTCGGCTACACGATCGCCGGCCACGACCCGCACCAGAACATCGCCGCCTTCAGCCCGCTGCAGTGGGTGTTGTGGGCCGTGTGCTGGTTGATCGGCGGCCTGTACGCCGTCCTGAGCTGGCACCGCGGCGGGCAGACGCTCGGCATGCGTCCGTGGCGCCTGCGCGTGGTGGATGCCTCGGGCGCCCTCGCCTCGTGGCGCGCGCTGTGGATCCGCTATGCAGTGGGCGCGGTGTCGCTGGCGCTCGCGGGCCTGGGCTTCTGGTGGGCGTGGATCGATCGCGACCGCCTCACCTGGCACGACCGCGCCAGCGGCACGCGCATGGAACGCATGCCGCCGCGCACGAAGGCCTAGCCCGACCGTCGCCGGAACAACAGCATCGACGTCCCCATCATCACCACCAGCGGCAACAGGTAGGCGATGCGGAAATCGATGTGGTAGGCGCGTGCGAGGTTGCCGAACAGCGTCTGCAGCATCCAGAAGCCGAGCGCGAACACGATGCCGATGAACAGGCGCTTGCCCAGCCCGCCGCTGCGCAGCGAACCGAACGCGAACGGCACCGCCGCCAGGCACAACGCGAGCACGTTGAGCGCGTAGAACCAGCGGCTCCAGTAGATCTCTTCGAAGTCGAGCGAATCCAGGCCGTTGCGCTTGAAGTAGTCGATGCTGTTCTTCAGTTCCTTCGACGGCAGGTAGCGCGGGCGCGTGACGCTGGCGGCGAGCGCGGCGTCGTCCAGCTGCGTCTTCCAGCGTTCCTCCGGGATGTGTTCCTGCCGCACCGAGGCATCGTCGAATCTCGTGCGCACCACGTCGCGCAGCAGCCAGCCGGACTGGCGATGCTCGGCGACCGCGGCCTGCGCGATCGAGGCCAGCCGCCCGCGTTCGTCGAACTGGTACAGGCTCACGTCGCGCAGCTCGAGCCAGTGGTCCGCGCCCGACGTGCGCTGCTGCCCGGTGTGCGCGTTGAGGAACATGTCGCCTTCGCGCGCCCACACGCCCTGGTACTGCGCGGAGATCGCGTTGTTGGACTTGGCTTCCGACTTCACGTTGTCGGCCTGGCGCTGGCCCCAAGGCGCGAGCGTTTCGCCGTTGACCACCATCAGCAACGTCAGCAACGCCAGCGCGAGCGCAACCGCACCGCTCAGGCGACGGCGCGACAGGCCCACCGCGCGCAACGCGGTGAGTTCGGAACTGGCGGCCAGCTGGCCCAGCCCCATCAGCGCACCGACGACGGCCGCGGTGGGGAACAACGTGTACGCACGGCGCGGCGCGGTGTAGAGGATCGACACCAGCGCGTGCATGAAGTCGTAGCGGCCCGTGCCGATGTCGCCGAGTTCGCCGATCGTGGCCTGGATCAGGTCCAGGCCGAGCACGATGCCCCACGTCGCGAGCACGGTGACGATCACCACGCGCCCGATGTAGAGGTCGTGGATCTTCGGGAACGGCATCATGCCGACGCTCCCGCGCGACGCAGCTTCGGCGTGGACATCTTCCCGTCGCGCACGTACAGCCAGGCCGCGAACGCGAGCAGCGGCAGGAACAACCACCAAAGACCCAGCGCCGCAGGCGACTTGCCTTCGGAAATCCACTGCGTGCCGAGGATGGTGAGGTTCATGCCCACGAGGTATCCGAGGAAGGCCATCAGCACGCGGCCGTAACGCGCCTGCCGCGGCGCGCTGCGCGCCATCGGCACCGCGATCAGCGCGAAGGCGAGCGCCAACAGGATCGGCGCGATGCGCCAGTGCAGTTGCGCGGCGGCTTCGGGGCGCGCGTCGGTCAGCAGGTCCAGCGTCGATTCCAGTTCCGGATCGTTCTTCCTGCGCTTGATGTCGGCGTCGGGCAGGCGCAGTTCGTTGCGCTTGTAGCGCATCAGGCGGTAATCGCGACCGGGGCCGGCCGGGCCTTCGACGCGGAAGCCATCGTCCAGGCGCAGGTAACGCGTGCCGTCGCGCTCCAGGTACAGCGACCCGGACGCCGACGTGCTCACGTCCACGCGCTCGCCTTCCAGCCGATGCACGAACATCTGCGTGAAGGTGCGCCCGTCCGCGCTCATGCCGCCCACGTACACGATGCCGCCGTTGTTCGGCAGCGCGGTGAACTTGCCGGGCTCCAGGCCCGTGATCAGCAGGTTGCGGTTGGCCTCGTAGACCATCTGGTCGCCCAGGCGCTTGGCCGACGGGCCCAGCCACAGGGCGCACACCGCGATGACCGCCACGACCGGCAAGGTCACCATCATCAGCGGACGCAACATGCGGCCCGGGCCGATGCCGATGGAGGCCAGCACGGGCATTTCGGAATCGCGATACAGCCGGCCCAGCGCCAGCAGCAGGCCGAGCATCAGCGACAGCGGCAGCAGGATGGGCAGGAAATCCACCAGGCGCAGGCCCAGCTGCGAGAGCAGCAGGCCCGCCGGGACCTTGCCGCGCGCGATCTCGCCGAGCAGGTCGGCGAACACGCCGCCCAGGCTCACCAGGCCCAGCACCACCATCGCGGCGAATACGGATTGGGTGAATTCGCGCGTGAGATAGCGGTCAAGCTTGGGCATCGGGCCTCGGAGATCGGTAGACTTCCGCATTCGTTATCCGGGCGATTGTACGGGACTGCCTCCGCGGTCCCACGTCTTCCCGGCTTCCCCCGACACGACGTTACGTTCCCGGATCCGCTGATGTCCCTCGAATTCACGCTGTCCTCCGCCGCCCCCGCCGGCGCCGCCACCGACTGCATCATCGTCGGCGCGTTCGCCGACGACAGCCTTGCCCCCGCGGCGCAGGCGCTCGACGCCGCCAGCGGCGGCAAGCTCGCCGCCCTGGTCGCGCGTGGCGACGTCAGCGGCAAGACCGGTCGCACCGCGTTGCTGCACGACCTGCCCGGCGTCGCCGCGCCGCGCGTGCTGGTGATCGGCCTCGGCGATCGCGCCAAGTTCGGCACCGCGCAATACCTCAAGGCCGTCGGCGATGCCGCGCGCGCGCTGCGCACGGGCCCGGTCGCCCATGCGTTGTTCACGCTGTCGGAAGTGCCGGTGCTCGAGCGCGACGCCGCCTGGAACATCCGCCAGGCCATCGTCGCCGCCTCGCACGCGTGCTACCGCTACACCGCCACGCTCGGCGCGAAGAACAAGAAGCGCGAAGAGACGGGCCTGAAGTCGATGGCGGTCGCCGGCGACGACGCGCATGCGCTCGCGCAGGGCAAGGCCATCGCCGCGGGCGTCGCGTTCGCGCGCGAACTCGGCAACCTGCCGCCCAACGTGTGCAACCCGCAATACCTCGGCCAGCAGGCGCGCGAATTCACCGCGCGCTTCGACAAGGCCGAATGCGACGTGCTCGGCCGCGACCAGATGGAAGCGCTCGGAATGGACTCGCTGCTTGCCGTTGCGCAGGGCTCGGCCAACGAGCCGCAGATGGTCGTGATGAAGTGGAACAACGGCGGCGACGCCAAGCCCTACGTCCTCGTCGGCAAGGGCATCACCTTCGATACCGGCGGCATCAACCTGAAGACGCAGGGCGGCATCGAGGAAATGAAGTACGACATGTGCGGCGCCGCGACGGTGATGGGCACCTTCGTCGCCGCGGTCGGCATGCAGTTGCCGGTCAACCTCGTCGTCGTCGTGCCCGCCGTCGAGAACATGCCCGACGGCAACAGCTATCGCCCGTCCGACGTGCTCACGTCGATGTCCGGCAAGACCATCGAAGTCGGCAACACCGACGCCGAAGGCCGCCTGATCCTGTGCGATGCGCTCACCTATGCGCAGCGCTTCGAGCCCGTCGCGCTGGTCGACGTCGCCACGCTCACCGGCGCCTGCGTCGTCGCGCTCGGCAAGTACGCCAGCGGCCTGATGAGCAAGCACGACGACCTGGCGAACGAGCTGGCCGCCGCCGGCGAAACCACCTTCGACCGCGCGTGGCGCCTCCCGCTGTGGGACGAATACCAGTCGCTGCTGGAATCCAGCTTCGCCGACGTCTACAACATCGGCGGCCGCTGGGCCGGTGCGATCACCGCGGGCTGCTTCCTCGCACGCTTCGCCGAAGGGCAGCGCTGGGCGCACCTGGACATCGCCGGCGTCGCCAACGACGAAGGCAAGCGCGGCATGGCCACCGGCCGCCCGGTGAACCTGCTCGCGCAGTGGTTGCTCGACCGCGGCGCCTGATTAGTGCCGCGCGCCGACTTCTATCTGATCGCCAAGCCGCGCTTCCGCGCCGAACCGTTGCGCCTGGTGTGCGAGCTCGCGCGCAAGGCGCACGACGCCGGCATCTGGACGCTGGTGCTGGCGCGCGATGCGGCGCAGGCCGAACAACTCGATGACCTGTTGTGGGACATGGGCGAAGACGCCTACATCCCGCACCAGATCGCCGGCGAAGACGTCGACGAGGAAGAGGCCGCGGTACTCATCGCGCCGCCCGGCGTCGATGCGCCGCTGCGCCCCATCGTGATCAACCTGCGCGACGGCGCGGTGGAAGGCGCGGTCGAACGCGTCCTGGAAGTCGTGCCCGCCGACGAAAGCGCGCGCGGCCCGCTGCGCGAACGCTGGAAGCAGTACCAGTCCCGCGGCTTCGATGTCACCAAGCACGATATGTAACCGCCGCGACGCGCGACAACCGATACACACGCCAGGCAGCACGCACCGATGAGCGACACCCTCGCCCCCAGCTACGATCCGGCTTCGTTCGAATCCCGCCTGTACGCGGAGTGGGAAGACGCGGGCGTCTTCCGCGCGCGCGGTGAAGGCAAGCCCTACGTCGTGCTGCTGCCGCCGCCGAACGTCACCGGCACGCTGCACATGGGCCACGCGTTCCAGCACACGCTGCAGGATGCGCTGGTGCGCTACCACCGCATGCGCGGCTTCGATGCGCTGTGGCAGATGGGCACCGACCACGCGGGCATCGCGACGGAAATGGTGGTCGCGCGCAACCTCGGCCGCGAAGGCCTGACGCGCGACGGCCTCGGCCGCGCCGGCTTCATCGACAAGGTGTGGGAGTGGCGCGAACAGAGCGGCCACACCATCGAACGCCAGATGCGTCGCCTCGGCACGTCGGGCGACTGGTCGCGCAGCGTGTTCACCATGGATCCGATGGCGGCCGATGCGGTCGTCGAGTCGTTCGTGCGTTTGCACGAGGAAGGCCTGATCTATCGCGGCCAGCGCCTCGTCAACTGGGATCCGGTGCTGAAGACCGCGATCTCCGACCTCGAAGTCGCCAACGAAGAAGAAGACGGGTCGCTGTGGTCGATCGCGTATCCGCTGTCCGACGGCAGCGGCACGCTGACGGTGGCGACGACGCGCCCGGAGACGATGCTCGGCGACACCGCGGTGATGGTGCATCCCGACGACGAACGCTATTCGCACCTGATCGGGAAGATGGTGAAGCTGCCGCTGACCGATCGCGAAATCCCCGTCATCGCCGATGCGTACGTGGATCGCGAGTTCGGCACCGGCGTGGTCAAGGTCACGCCCGCGCACGACTTCAACGATTACCTCGTCGGCCAGCGCCACCAGTTGCCGCTGATCAACATCTTCACGCCCGACGCGACCACCAACGACAACGTGCCGGAGAAGTACCGCGCGCTGGATCGTTACGTCGCGCGCAAGGCGGTGCTCGCCGATCTCGAAGCGCTGGGCCTGCTGCTCGAGACCAAGCCGCACAAGCTGCAGGTGCCGCGCGGCGATCGCACGGGCCAGGTGATCGAGCCGTACCTGACGGACCAGTGGTTCGTGAAGATGGACGGCCTGGCGAAGCGCGGCATGGAACTGGTCGAGAAAGGCGACGTGCAATTCGTCCCGCCGAACTGGATCAACACCTATCGCCACTGGATGGAAAACATCCAGGACTGGTGCATCAGCCGTCAGCTCTGGTGGGGCCATCGCATCCCAGCGTGGTACGACGCCGACGGCAACATCTACGTGGGCCGCGACGAAGCGGACGCGCGCGCGCGCAACAAGCTCGGCACCAACGTGCTGCTGCGCCAGGACGACGACGTGCTGGAGACGTGGTTCTCCTCGCAGCTGTGGCCGATCAGCACGATGGGCTGGCCGGACGAAGCGAAGATGGCCGACCTCGGCTTCGATCGCTACGTGCCGTCCTCGGTGCTGGTGACCGGCTTCGACATCATCTTCTTCTGGGTCGCGCGCATGATCATGGCGACCGACCACTTCACGGGGCGCGTGCCGTTCCGCGACGTCTACATCACCGGCCTGGTCCGCGACAAGGACGGCCAGAAGATGTCGAAGTCGAAGGGCAACATCCTCGACCCGATCGACATCATCGACGGCATCTCGCTGGAAAGCCTGGTCGCCAAGCGCACCACCGGCCTGATGAAGCCGACCGACGCACCGAAGATCGAGAAGGCCACGCGCAAGGAATTCCCGGACGGCATCGTCGCGCATGGCGCCGATCCGCTGCGCTTCACGATGACGGCGCTGGCCGGCCCCGGCCGCGACATCAAGTTCGACCTCGGCCGCGCCGAGGGCTACAAGAATTTCTGCAACAAGTTGTGGAACGCCACGCGCTTCGTGCTGATGAACACCGAAGGCAAGACCTTCGACGGCGCGCCGCAGCCGGTGACGGATGCGGAGAAGTGGATCCTCGCGCGCCTGTCCGAGGTGTCGGCGCAGGCCGCGACGCACTTCGCCGCCTACCGCTTCGACCTGCTCGCGCAGGCGTTGTACGAGTTCGCCTGGAACGAGTTCTGCGACTGGTTCGTCGAGCTCGCCAAGCCCGCGCTCAACGGCAGCGACGCCGCCGCGGCCGACAGCACGCGCCACACGCTGCTGCACGTGCTCGAGGCGCTGCTCCGCCTGCTGCATCCGCTGGTGCCGTTCGTGACCGAGGAACTGTGGCGCAGCGTGGCGCCGCGCCTGTCGATCGCTGCGTCGACGATTTCGCTGCAGGTGTATCCCGAAGCGCAGGACTTCCCGCGCGACGCGACGGCCGAGGCCGACGTGGAATGGCTGAAGGCGATGGTCTCCGGCCTGCGCCGCATCCGCAGCGAACTCGGCGTGTCGCCCGCGAAGCAGATCGCGTTGCTGCTGCAGGCCGGCACCGCCGCCGATCGCGCGCGCATCGCCCGCTTCGATGCCCCGCTGCGCTTCCTCAACCGCATCGAGCGCATCGAATGGATCGACGGCGAACCGCCGGCGTCGGCCGGTGGCCTCGTCGGCGAACTCAAGCTGTTCGTTCCGCTGGAGGGCCTGGTGGACCTCGGCGCCGAACGCACGCGCCTGGACAAGGAGCTCAAGCGCGTCGAAGGCGAACTGGCGAAGTCGACCAACAAGCTGGCCAGCGAGACGTTCGTGGCCAACGCGCCGGCGGCCGTCGTCGAACAGGAGCGCACGCGCCTGGCCGAATGGACCGCGCAGCGCGACGCCCTCGCCGCCCAGCGCGCGCGCCTGGCCTGAGGCGCAGCGCGTTTCCACGATGAAGCTGTCGGACTACGCCGTCGGGCGCGACAACAACTTCAACCTCGTGCGCTTCCTGGCGGCGTTCGCGGTGCTGTGGAGCCACAGCTACGCGATCACGCTGGGTCCGCAGAACCACGAACCGTGGGTGCGGTGGCTCGGCTACACGCCGGCGGGCGTGGCGGTGGACGTGTTCTTCGTCACCAGCGGGTTCCTCGTGTGCGCGAGCCTGCTGCGCCTGGACAACTTCAAGGCGTTCGTGAAGGCGCGCGCGTTGCGCATCTTCCCGGCGCTGATCGTGATGTCGCTGCTGCTGGCGTTCGTGCTGGGGCCCGTGTTCACGACGTGGTCGCTGCACGACTACTTCACCGATGCGAACGTCTACAAGCTGATCCTCAAGGACTCCACGATCCTGACGGGCGTGAAGTTCAAGCTGCCCGGCGTGTTCGACGGGCACCCGATGGACGAGGTGATCAACGGGTCGCTGTGGACGCTGCCGTTCGAGCTGCGCAGTTACCTGCTGCTCGCGCTGGTGTGGTGGGCCGCCTCGGCCGCGAAGCACAAGCAGCTGCGCTCGTTCGCGCGGATGATCGTGATCGGCACCACGCTGATGCTGCTGTCGTTCTGGGCGTCGCACCTGTACGGCTACAAGCACTGGCACACGTTCCGCCTGTTCTTCATGTTCTTCTGCGGCGCGGCGTTCTGGCTGTTCCGCGCGCGCATCCCGATGCGCACGTCGATCGCGATCGCGCTGGCCCTGCCGCTGGTCGCCGCCGCCGCGGTGCCGAAGTATTTCTTCTGGGTCTACCCGCTGGTCATCACGTACATCGTGCTGTGGTTCGCCTACGTGCCGCGCGGGTTCGTCCGCGGCTTCAACCGGTTCGGCGACTACAGCTACGGCATCTACATCTACGCGTTCCCGGTGCAGCAGATGCTGGTGGCGCTGGTGCCGGGCATCACGCCGGAGCGGATGATCCTGTTCGCGACGCTGGGCACGCTGCCGCTCGCGATGGCCTCGTGGCACTTCGTCGAGAAGCCGATGCTGGCGAAGAAGGAACGCAAGCGCGTCCCCGCGGCGGCGCCGGAAGCCGCCACGTAGTCATTTGACGACGGGCGGCCGCGGATGGGCCACGTCGTACTTCTGCGCTTCGATGAACGTCCAGCCGACGATGTCCTGCACGACGTTCGTCAGCGCCGTGTCGAACGCCGCGGCCACCGCGCCCACCGCCGTCCCGCCCGCGGGCACGCGCTGGCGGATGGTCTTCGTCGCGATGACGCTGTTCGTGCGCGGCGCGATCAGTTTCACCACCACTTCGATGTCGGCGTTCGGCGTGGCGCCGCCGGCGTAGTCGGATTCGAACCGGCGCAGGTCGAGCGCCAGTTCGTAGTCGCCGGCGATGCCCGTGCCGCGGCGGCCGACGCCCTGGATCTTCCCGCTGTCCTCGAAGGCGCGCAGCACCGCGTCCTGCACCAGGTCCGGTGCGGGCTCGGCCCAGATCGCGGCGTGGTAGACCTGCAGTTCGCCCGTCGCCGGACGCACCACGATGCGCGGCGAATCGATCAGCTCGTTGGCGTGCGGGCGCGTGATCTGCAACTGCCAGCGCACGTTCGGCCAGGACGGATCGGGTTGCACCGTCGCCTCGGGCGAATACAACGCGATGGGTTCCTTCTTCGGCACGATGCCGCAACCGGCAAGCGACGCCAGCGCCAGGACCAGGGCCGTGCGCGTCAGGATGGCGTGGTTCATTCGGGCACGAACTCCTTCGGTTGCTGGCGGCCGAGCACGTAGCCGGCCGGATTGTTGTCGAGGCGGCTGGCGACGCGGCGCAGGTCGCGCACGAGGCCACGCAGTTCGGTCAGCGCGGGTCCGACCTGCTGCAACCCGTTCTGGGTGAAGTTGGCCAGCGGCGCGCGGTTCTCCGCGATCATCGCGTTGGCGTTGCTGCTCACCGACTCCAGCTGCACCAGCGTGCGGTCCAGCTTGTCGACGAGCTGCGGCAACTGGCGGATCACGTCCTTGTCGAGGCGCTCGACGGCGCCGTTGGTGGTCACCAGCGTCACCTTGAGCTGTTCGCTGGCTTCGCGTGCGTTGACGATCAGCTGGCCGAGGTCTTCCTTCTGCGAGGCGACCGCGCCGGTGAGCTTCTGGATGTTGTCGAGCGAATCGGAAATGCGCCGCACGTTCTCCTCGCTCAGCACCTCGTCCATGCGCGTGACCAGGCGGTTGGCGGTGTCGGCGATGTTCTGCAGCGCGGAGGGTTCGGTGGCGATGGTCGGGACGATGTCGCGATCGTTGCTTGCCAGCAGCGGCGCATTCGGGCTGCCGCCGCTGAGCTGGATGAAGGTGGGGCCGGTCAGGCCGTCCTGCGAGATCTTCGCGTGCGTGTCGGTCTTGATCGGCGTGTCGGCGCTGATGCGTACTTCGGCGATCACCTTGCGCGGATCGTTGGGCGCCAGGCGCAGGCGCTGGATCGTGCCGACGCTGATGCCGTTGTAGCGGACGCTGCCGCCTTCGAACAGGCCGGTCACCGCTTCGTTGAACACGACGCGGTAATTCTTCCATTCGCGCTCGGACGACCAGTTGGCGGCCCACAACGCGAACAGCAGGCCGAAGATGCTGATCGCGATGGTGAACGCGCCGATCAGGACGTAGTTGGCCTTGGTTTCCATCGTCAGACTCCTGGGGCCGGTGCGGGCACCGTGGTCGCCGGGCGGGCGGCACGGGCGCGGGGGCCGTGGAAATATTCGCGCACCCACGGGTGGTCGAACTGCTCGACTTCCTCGATGGGCGCATTGATGACCACGCGGCGGTCGGCGATGACCGCCACGCGATCGCAGATCGCATAGAGCGTGTCGAGGTCGTGCGTGACCAGGAACACGGTGAGGCCCAGCGCGCGCTGCAGCGTGAGGATCAGTTCGTCGAACGCGGCGGCGCCGATCGGATCCAGGCCGGCGGTGGGTTCGTCGAGGAACAGCAGCGGCGGGTCGAGCGCCAGCGCGCGTGCCAGCCCCGCGCGCTTGCGCATGCCGCCGGACAACTGCGACGGCAGCTTCTCGATCGCATCGGCGGGCAGGCCCGCCAGTTTCACTTTCAGCAGCGACAGTTCGTAGCGCAGCGAGTCGGGCACGTCGGGGTGGTGCTCCTTCAGCGGCACCTGCACGTTCTCGCCGACGGTGAGCGATGAGAACAGCGCGCCGTCCTGGAACAGCACGCCGGTGTTGCGTTCGATCACCAGGCGCACGTCGTCGTCTTCGCTGCGCGCATCGACGCCGAGCACTTCGATCTCGCCCTCGTCGGGAATGCGCAGGCCGAGGATCGAGCGCATCAGCACCGACTTGCCCGCGCCCGATCCGCCGACCACGCCGAGGATCTCGCCGCGGCGCACGTCGAGGTCCAGGCCGTCGTGCACGACCTGTTCGCCGAAGCGGTTCACCAGGCCCCGCACGCGGATGATGATGTCCTCGTCGGTCACGTCAGATATCCATGTTCATGAACCACAGCGCCATCATCGCGTCGAGCACGATCACGAGCGAGATGGACTGCACGACGCTGGAGGTGGTGCGCTCGCCGACCGACTGCGCGGTGCCTTTCACCTGCAGGCCTTCCAGGCACCCGATCAGGCCGATGATCAGCGCGAAGATCGGCGCCTTCGACAGCCCCACCAGGAAATGCCGCAGTTCGATCGTCGCGTCCATGCGCGAGAGCCACGCCTGCGGCGGGATGTCGAGGTTGAACGCGCCGACCGTCGCGCCGCCCAGGATGCCGGCGATCATCGCGATGAACGTCAGCAGCGGCAGCATCACCAGCAGCGCGATGATGCGCGGCATCACCAGCAGGTCGATCGGGTCCATGCCGAGCGTGCGGATCGCGTCGATCTCCTCGCGCGCCTGCATCGCGCCGATCTGCGCGGTGAACGCGCTGGCGGTGCGGCCGGCGAGGATGATGGCGGTGAGCAGCACGGCGAACTCGCGCAGGAACGCGACGTTCACCAGTTCCACGACGTAGATCTCCGCGCCGAAGTCTCGCAGGATGTTCGCGCCGAGGAACGCGATCACCGCGCCGACGAGATACGCGAGCAGGAACACCAGCGGCACCGCGTCCAGGCCCACCTGTTCCATGTGGTAGACGGTGGACGTGAGGCGGAAGCGCCGCGGCTGCGCGAGCATGCGGCCGAACTTCAGCAGGTTCTCGCCGAGGAAGCCGACCAGCGCGAGGATCTCGTGCCAGTTGTCCTGCACCGCGAAGCCCAGGCGCGCGAGCGCGGCGCTGACGCCGTATTCGCGCTTCTTCTTCGGGCGGTCGTCGGCGACGTCCTCGATTGCGTCCACCAGCGGCTGGTGGTCGTCGCGGAAACGGAAGACGTCCAGCTCGAGGCAATGCCGGCGCGCGAAGCGCAACAGCTGCAGCACGCCGGCCGAATCCAGGCGGCCGATGTCGGCCGCGTCCACCGCCGTGACGCCCTCGGGCACCGCGCGCAGGCGCTCGCCCATCGCCAGCGCGTGCGCAAGCGTCCAGTCGCCGCGCAGGCGCAGTCGCGTGCCATCGGTGGCATCGGTGGCCAGCTCGGGCGGTCGGCTCTCCGGCAGGCGGTCGTTGTCGCGCATGGGTCCCCTCGCTGCGGCGGAGCATACACAGCCCCATGGTGCACGCGCGTGCACGACCCTACACACCACGTGCCATGCCATGCTTCGCCCCCATGACGCACGCCAACGCGCCCTCGCCCCCATCCGAGCCGCAGGCCCCGGCCGGCGGCCATCGCGCGGACGCGGGCGCCGGTTACGCCGAACGCATCGCGTTCGTGCTGGAAGTGGCCGAACACCTGCACGCCTACGGCACGACGGCGCAACGCCTGGAAGGCGCGATCGTCGCGGTGTCGCAACGCATCGGGCTGGACTGCGAACCGTGGTCCAACCCCACCGGCATGATCCTGTCCTTCAGCGATCCGCGCGGTCCCGCCGGCTTGCTGGACACCACGCGCGTCATCCGCCTCGCCCCCGGCGAAACCGACCTGTACAAGTTGTGCGAAGCCGACCGCATCGCCGAGGACGTGATGGCCGGGCGCGTCGGCATCGCCGAAGGCCATGCGCAACTGCGCGCGCTCCACAAGCCCGCGGGCTGGCGTGGCCGCGCGATGCAGGTGCTCGGTTTCGGCCTGGCGTCGGGCGCGGTCGCGGGCCTGCTGCGCCTGCCGTGGCTCGACATCGCGACCGCGGCCCTGATCGGCCTGCTGATCGGCGTGCTCGAACTCGCCTCGCACCATCGCCCGCGCCTGCAGGAAGCAAGCGATGCCGTCGCGGGCGTGATCGCCGGCATCGTCGCCATCGCGGTCTCGCATCTCATCGCACCGTTGAACCTCAACACGGTGGTGATCGCCGCGCTCATCGTGCTGCTGCCGGGTATGGCGCTCACCAACGCGGTCAACGAACTCACCAGCCGCCACCTCGTGTCGGGCACGGCGCGGTTCGCCGGTGCGCTGACGACGGTCCTGAAGCTCGCCATCGGCACGGCAATCGCGTTCAAGCTCGCGCAGTTCTCGGGGATCTCGGCGGAAGTGCGCGCGTCGCGCCCGCAGCCCGAATGGGTGGAAGGCCTTGCGCTGGTGGTGGGTGCGTTCGCGTTCGCAGTGTTGTTCCGCGCCGCGCGCCGCGATTACTGGATCGTGATGTTGTCGGCGGCGACCGGGTACCTGGTGTCGCGCTTCGGCAGCCAGGCGTTCGAAGGGACGGCCGGCGTGTTCCTCGCCGCGCTGGTGACGTCCGCCGCGGGCAATGCCTATGCGCGCTGGGCGGAACGGCCGGGCGCCCTGGTGCGCGTGCCCGGCATCATCATGCTGGTGCCCGGCAGCCTCGCGTTGCGCGGGCTGATGAACCTGGTGCAGCAACAGGATGTCGGCGCCGGCGGCGATGCCGCGATCGCGGTGCTCAACACGCTGATGGCGCTGGTGGCGGGCTTGCTGTTCGGCAACCTGCTGGTCAGCGCGCGCCGCAACCTCTGATCACTTGATCAGGAAGTCGTCGAGCTTCTTGCCGCCGGCGATCTGCGAGGACATCCACTTCGGCTGCTGCCCGCGCCCGGCCCACGTCTGGCTCGGGTCCGCGGGGTTGCGGTACTTCGGCGCGACCTTGCCGAGCTTGTAACCCTTGGTCGACTTGCGGCCCGTGGACTGCGCGGGCGCGCTGGTTTTCTTCGCGGCGGGCGCCGCGCCCCCGAACAACTCGGCGACCGTGTAGCCCTCGGCGCGCGCGAGCGCGGTGAGCTTCTGGCGGACCAGCGCGATCGGCTTGCGCTTGACCAGCGTGGTGCGCCGCTTCTTCGCCTGCGCGATGAGCGCGTCGAGTTCCTTCGCCGACAAGCCGTTGAGGTCGATGGACATGCAGCAATCTCCGCGAGGTGGGGATTCTTTGTGTCAGGCGCCCAGGCGCGCCATCAGCGTGGCGCGGTCCAGCGACTCGGCTTCGGAGGCCGTGCGCGCACGATACTCGAACGTGCCGGCCGCAAGCCCGCGCTCGGACACCACGACCCGGTGCGGCACGCCGATCAGCTCGATGTCCGCGAACATCTGGCCCGGGCGCAGGCCGCGGTCGTCGAGCACCGCGTCCAGGCCGGCGGCCAGCAGGTCCTGGTGCAGCGTTTCGGCCGCGGCCGCGACGTCGCCGTCGTTCTTCGGATTGATCACGCACACCGCGACCTGCCACGGCGCCATCGCCTCGGGCCAGCGGATGCCGTTCTCGTCGTGGTTCTGTTCGATTGCGGCGGCCACGATGCGCGAGACGCCCACGCCGTAGCAGCCCATGTACGGGACGGTGGCCTTGCCGCCCATGTCGAGCACGGTGCACTTCATCGCTTCGGCGTACTTCTGGCCGAGCTGGAACACGTGCCCCACCTCGATGCCGCGCGCCAGGCCCAGCGTGCCGTGGCCGTCGGGCGAGGGATCGCCGGCGACGACGTTGCGGATGTCGGCGACGTGCGCCGGTTCCGGCAGGTCGCGGACCCAGTTGACGCCGGCGATGTGGAAGCCGGCGGCGTTGGCGCCGACGACGAAGTCGTGCATCGCCGCGACCGTGCGGTCGGCGACGACGGTGATCGCCTTGCGCGGCGCGACGGGGCCGAGGAAGCCCGGCTCGCTGCCGAGGTGCTCGAGGATTTCCGCTTCGGTGGCCAGGCGGTATTCGGCCAGGCCCGGGAGCTTCGACAACTTGATCTCGTTGACGACGTGGTCGCCGCGCACGAGCGCGAGCACGAACCCGTCGTCGCCCATCAGCGCCACCGACTTCACCGTGCGATCGAGCCCGATGCCCAGCAACGCGGCGACGTCTTCGCACGTCTTCTGCGTCGGCGTCTCCACCTTGCGCAGGGATTCGGACGCCGCGGCGCGCGCACCCGGCGCCTTCGCTTCGGCGAGTTCGACGTTGGCGGCGTAATCGGAGCCGTCGGAGAACGCGATCGCGTCTTCGCCGGAATCGGCGAGCACGTGGAATTCGTGCGACGCGCTGCCGCCGATCGCGCCGGTGTCGGCGAACACCGCGCGGAACTTCAGCCCGAGGCGGGTGAAGATGCGGCCGTAGGTGTCGTACATGTTGCGGTATTCGTCGGCGAGCGAGGCTTCGTCGACGTGGAAGGAGTACGCGTCCTTCATCAGGAATTCGCGCGCGCGCATCACGCCGAAGCGCGGGCGGATCTCGTCGCGGAACTTCGTCTGGATCTGGTAGAAATTGACCGGCAGCTGCTTGTAGCTCGCCAGTTCATTGCGCGCGAAGTCGGTGATCACTTCTTCGTGCGTGGGGCCGTAGCAGTACCAGGCGTCCTTGCGGTCCTGGATCTTCAGCAGCTGGCCGCCGAACTTCTGCCAGCGCCCGGTTTCTTCCCACAGTTCCTTCGGCTGCACCGACGGCATCAGCAGTTCGATCGCGCCGCTGCGATTCATTTCGTCGCGCACCACCGCTTCCACCTTGCGCAGCACGCGCAGGCCGAGCGGCGACCACGTGTACAGGCCGGAAGCGAGCTTGCGGATCATGCCCGCGCGCAGCATCAGCTGGTGGCTGATGACTTCGGCGTCGGCGGGGGTTTCCTTGACGGTACGGAGGTGGAACTGCGACAGGCGCATCGGGGGGACTTCGACTTGCGGAAAGCGCGCAGTTTGCCATGCCTTGCGCGCGGGGCCCGCCGGCCGCGGGTCACTCGCGCTCGCCGTGGACCTCGATGGCGGGCGGGGCGTCGCGTTCGACGCGCTCGTACTTGCGGCCCTTCGGCGGGGTGTCGGTGATCTGCAGGACGCCGTGGGCGTCGCGCCAGCGATACAGGACGCCGGCATCGGAGGCCGCTTCGGCGTTGGCCCGGATCGCGGCGTCGCGGCGTTCGGCGGCGGGGCCGCTGTCCGCCGACGGGTCGCGCGCGGCGTACCAGGCCAGCGCGGCGACGCCGGCCAGGCCGAGGAGGATCCAGGCCGGCCGGAGTTCCATGTGCCTTACTGCGCGCAGTTGGAGGCGACGGCCGCCTGCATGGACTGCGTCTGCGCGGCGCGCTGCTCGGCGCTGTATTCCGAATCGATCTTGCCGTCGCCGTTGGCGTCCACGCCCACGGGCGAGGCGGTCTGCTGGAGCATCGCGAGGTTGGACTGCGCGGTCTTGCAGTTGGCGGCGCGGATGGCGGCCAGCTTCTCGGCCTGGGCCTTCGCGGCGGTGGCGTTGGCTTCGGCCTGGGCCTTCTCGTCCAGCTTGCCGTCGGCCTTGGCCTCGGTCTTCGCGGCCACGACGGGCGCGGTGGCCGGGGCCGGCGCGTGGAGTTCGCGCTTCTTCGCCGCGCCCTTGGCGGGCGGCGCGTCGGAATAGTGGGTGACCCCCTTGTCGTCCTTCCAGCTGTAGACGGCCTGCGCGGAGGCGGGCGCCATCGTCGAAAGGCCCACCAGGGCGATGCACGTGGCCAGCACGGTGCGGGCTGCGGCGTTCATTGGGGTCACTCCGGCGAAGGTGGCGGCGATTGCAGCACCGCCGACGGGGTCGCGCAAGCGGCGGCGCGCCAAGCGCTAAACTCGGTCACATGATGGAGTCGACCGAAACGGCGCGCCCCAGGGCCCGCGGCATCTACCTGTTGCCCAACCTCTTCACCACCGGCGGCCTGTTCGGGGGGTTCTTCGCGATCATCGCCGCCTCGCAGGGGAAGTTCGAACACGCGTGCGTGGCCATCTTCATCGCGGCCATCCTCGACGGCGTGGACGGGCGCGTGGCGCGCATGACCAACACGCAGAGCGAGTTCGGCGTGCAGTACGACTCGCTGGCGGACCTCGTCAGCTTCGGCATGGCGCCCTCGCTGGTGATGTACCACTGGGCGCTGTCGGCGATGAAGCTGGATGGCGCGGTGTTCGGCAAGATCGGCTGGCTCGTCGCGTTCCTCTACGCCGCGTGCGCGGCGCTGCGCCTGGCGCGCTTCAACAGCCAGGTCGGCCAGGTGGACAAGCGCTGGTTCATCGGCCTGGCCAGTCCCGCCGCCGCGGGCCTGATGGCCAGCTTCGTGTGGACCTTCGACGACCTGGGCTTCAGCGGCAGCGAGATGCGCTACGCCGCCGCCGGTGTCACGATCGTGGCGGGCCTGCTGATGGTCAGTCGCGTGCGCTACAACAGCTTCAAGGGTTCGGGCCAGGGACCGCGCGCGGAACGCGTGCCGTTCGTGGCGATGCTCATCGCGGTCGCGGTGCTGATCGCGTTGTGGATCGATCCGCCGCGCGTGCTGCTGGCCGCGACCACCTTGTATGCACTGTCCGGGCCGGTGTTGTGGATCCGGCGCCGGCGCATCGCGCCCGAGCCCGCATGAGCGACGCCCGGCTGCCGTGGGATCCGTTCCAGCGCGAGATGCTCGAGGCGCTCGGGCACGTCGTGTATGCGGCGCAGGATCGCGATGCGCTCGCCGCGCAAGCGGCGGACGCCGCCGATGCCGGTGCGCCGCCGTTGCTGCGCGCCCTCGCCCACGCGGCGAAGTCGCGCGTCGCGCAACTGCCGGCGCTGCCGCCGATCGAACACCTGCACACCCCGGCTGCCAAGCGCGCGCTCTGGCCCACATTGCGCGCACTGCGCAAGGCATCGCGCGGATGAGCGCCGTCACCGTCGATCGGGCGCCCGCGCCCAGCCTGCGCCCGATGCGCGAGGCCGACCTGCCCACGGTCATCGCGATCGAACAGCGCGCGTATGCGTTCCCGTGGACGCAGGGCGTGTTCCGCGATTGCCTGCTCGCCAACCATCCGGCGTGGGTGCTGGTGGAGGACGGCGCGATCATCGGCTACGCGGTGCTCAGCGTCGCCGCCGACGAAGCACACGTGCTGAACCTCTGCACCGCGCCCGAAGTGCAGGGCCGCGGCCACGGCCGCCGCTTGCTGCGCGCGCTGATGCAACTCGCGCGCGGCCGCGGCGCGCATCGCGTGTTCCTCGAAGTGCGCCCGTCCAACGGCCCGGCGATCGCGCTGTACCACGACGAAGGCTTCAACGAGATCGGCCGCCGCCCGCGCTACTACCCGGCGCGCGACGGTCGCGAGGATGCGTTGGTGATGGCGCTGGAGTTGTTGCCGGAGGAGTGATCGATCCGGCGGAACGTCAGGTTGATCCGCTCGCCCACCGCGCGCCCCGTCTTCGGCAACGCATGCTGGTAATGCCGCTGCGTCGTGCCCCGCATCACCAGCAGGCTGCCGTGCGGCAAATCGATCGACAGCGAATGCGCGCCGGCGACGGCGTGCTTCGCGTACGGCCGCAGGCGGAAGCGCCGTTCCGCGCCGAGGCTGATCGACGCGATCACCGGCGCATCGCCGAGTTCGGGTTCCGAATCGCGATGGAAGCCCATGGCATCGCGGCCCGTGCGATAGAGGTTGGCGAGCACGCTGTTGAACGGCACGTCGAGTTCGGCGGCCAGGCGGTCGCGCAACGCGGCCAGGTCCGGCATCCACGGCCGCGGTTCGAACCAGCGGCCCGAATAGCGATAGCGCGCGTCGGGATCGCCGATCCAGCAACTCAGCCGCGGCGGGTCGAACTCGCGGCCGTACACGCGGATGCGGTGCGATTCCCACGGGATCCCGTGCCGCAGGCGCGTGAACAGGTCCGTGGCCGCGTCGCCCGGCAACCAGTCCGGGTCGAACGCCAGGTCCGCGCCCGGAAGCTCGATGGCCTGCATTCCCATGCGCCGGACGCTAGCACGGGTAAAATCCCGCGATCCAATGGAGGCCGGCATGTCTGACATCGAACGCGACGTGATGGAGTACGACGTCGTCACCGTCGGCGCGGGCCCCGCGGGCCTGGCCTTCGCGATCCGCCTCAAGCAGCTCGATCCGAACCTCTCGGTGTGCGTGATCGAGAAGGCCTCCACCATCGGCGCGCACATCCTGTCGGGCGCGGTGATCGAACCGGGCCCGCTCGACGAGCTGCTCCCCGGCTGGCGCGACAACCCGCCGCCGATCTGCATCCCGGCCGCCGAAGACGAATTCCTCTTTCTCACGAAGACGGGTTCCATCAAGGCGCCGATGGTCCCGCCGCAGATGCACAACCACGGCAACTTCATCGTCAGCCTCGGCGCGTTGTGCGCGTGGCTGGCGCCGCAGGCCGAAGCGTTGGGCGTCGAAATCTATCCGGGCTTCGCCGCCGCCGAAACGTTGCACGACGACGACGGCCGCGTGGCCGGCGTGCGCATCGGCGACATGGGCGTGGCGAAGGACGGCGCGCACAAGCCGGGGTTCACGCAGGGCATCGACATCCGCGCGAAGGTCACCGTGCTCGCCGAAGGCGCGCGCGGCCATCTCACCAAGCGGTTGATCAAGCGCTTCGACCTCGCGCGCGATGCCGATCCGCAGGGCTATTCGATCGGCATCAAGGAACTGTGGCAGGTGCCGGAGGAACGCGTGTCGCCCGGCAAGATCGTGCATTCGCTCGGCTGGCCGGCCGACAGCAAGATCTACGGCGGCAGCTTCCTGTACCACCTCGACAAGGGCCGCATCGCGCTCGGCTACATCAGCGGCCTGGATTACAAGGATCCGCAGTACAAGCCGTGGGAAGCCTTCCAGCAATGGAAGAACCATCCGTCGGTGAAGGCGTTGCTCGAAGGCGGCACGATCGTCTCGGCCGGCGCGCGCGCGATCGTCACGGGCGGCTGGCAATCGCTGCCGAAGTGCGACATGCCCGGCGCGTTGCTGATCGGCGACACCGCGGGCCTGCTCAACGTGCCGAAGATCAAGGGCACGCACCAGGCGATGCGCTCGGCGATGCTCGCGGCCGAACACCTGGCGGCGTCGCAACTCTCGCCCGACGGCTTCGACGCAAAGCTGCGCGCGTCCGTGGTCGGCGATGAACTGCGCAAGGTGCGCAACATCAAGCCGGGCTTCAAGAAAGGCTTGTGGTTCGGATTGCTCAACGCCGCATGGGAAACGCTGACCGGCGGCCTGTCGCCGTGGACGCTGAAGAACAAGGCGGACTGGAGCTCGATCGACAAGGTCGGTGCGCACGAAGCGGACAAGCGCGCCGCCGTCGAACAGGAGTACGTGGCGCGCGACCTCGCCCCGCGCGATCGCCTGGCCGGCGTGTACTTCGCCGCCACCGAACACGACGAAGACCAGCCCGTCCACCTGGTCGTGCACGACACCACCGTGTGCGTGACGCGCTGCGCGACCGAATACGGCAACCCGTGCACGCGCTTCTGCCCGGCGGGCGTCTATGAAATCGTCGACGACCCGGATGGGCCGGCGAATTCCGGCAAGCGCCTGCAGATCAACAGCGCGAACTGCGTGCACTGCAAGACCTGCGACATCAAGGACCCGTACGAGATCATCACGTGGGTCACGCCGGAAGGCGGCTCGGGGCCGAACTACCAGAACCTCTAGCGAGGGAAGCAGGCAAGAAAAAGGGTGCCGCGCTTGCGCGCGGCACCCCGGTGCTTCAACCCTCGACGCTTACTGCACGCCGCCGGTGATCGTCCACTCCAGTTCCTGCACGCGGGGCAGGGCCTGACCCGAGAGCACGGTGGCGCCGGACATCAGCTGCATGTAGTTCTCGCCGGTGGTGTTGTTGCGCCACACGACGTCGGCATTGCCGTCGCCGTTGTAGTCGCCGCTGTCGACCACGCGCCAATGCGGGTCGCTCTCGACGTACACGGTCTGCATGCTCGGCGTCGCGTCGTTCATCGTCCACAGCACGTTGGCGCCCGAGACCGAGTTGCGCCAGTACACGTCCGCCTTGCCGTCGCCGTTGAAGTCGTCGATGGCCGCGATCTTCCAGTTGAAGTCGTTGACGGTCGTGGTGGGCTGCGAGGTCTGCATGACGGTCACGCCGTTCATGAACTGCAGGTAGTTCTGGCCGGTCGCGGTGTTGCGCCAGAACAGGTCGGCCTTGCCGTCGGCGTTGAAGTCGCCCGCGGCCACGATCGTCCAGTTCAGGTCGGCTTCGCGGTAGGGGTAGTTGATCGAACGCACGGTGCGCCCGTCCATCAGCCACAGGGCGTTCTGGCCCGTCACCGCGTTGCGCCAGTAGATGTCGGCCTTGCCGTCGCCGTCGAAATCGCCGCGCGCCACGATGCGCCAGTTGAGGTCGCCCACCGTGGTCAGCGGGCCGGACAGGGCCAGGACGATCTGCGTGCCGTTCATCACGTGCAGCCAGTTTTCGCCGGTGACGCGGTTGCGCCACAGGATGTCCGCGTGGCCATCGCCGTTGAAGTCGCCCGAACCGACCACCTGCCAGTTCTGGTCCGTCTCGCGGTGCACGTACGTGCTCGCCATCATCGTCGTGCCGTTCATCTGCCACAGCGCATTGAAGCCGTTGGCGGTGTTGCGCCAGTAGATGTCCGACTTGCCGTCACCGTCGAAGTCGTCGCGCGCACGTGCCGCGGCGACCGTCGCCCGGAACGTCGCCACGATCGGCATGGTCAGGCGCAGCGCGCGCGCATCGTCGGCCACGTCGGCCACGCCGCACGGCAGGCCGCCGCAGAAGGTGATGTTCGGGTTGGAGAACACGCGGTAGCCGGTCTGGCCCGTACGACGCACCGCCATCACGGTGTAGAAGTTGCCGTGCGTGGAATCCGTGCTGTAGCCGAACGAATACGGGAAGCGGCCGAATTCTTCCGGATCCAGCAGGTTCTGGTCGTTGTTCGTGTCGTCGTTGCCCGCCGCCGATTCGCGGTCGTGCTGCAGGCCCATGTTGTGGCCGAGTTCGTGGGCAAGCGTTTCGGAACGGCAGTTGTTGCCTTCATCCGTGTACACAGTGCCTTCCGAATCGCTGACGACGCTGAAGCCGAGGTTCGCGCTGTCGGCGCCGAACGGCGTCTGCGAGTTGCCGATCAACCAGCCCAGGCCGCAGCTGCCGTTTTCCGGGAACTGGAACGTGCGCACGAGGGTGACGAGGTCGGCGCCGTACTGGTCGCGCGCCGAGATCAGCGATTCGAGCGACGCCGGCTGCCCGACGAAGTTGCAGTTCACGCCACCGTCCGGCAACTGGCCGCCCGGGGCGGACGTGCACTGCTGGCCGGTCAGTTCGAACAGCGCGTCACGGTTGGACGTGGCATCCGGGTAGGTCACCTGCATCGTGTGGACCACGCGGATCTGGCCGTCGACCTGGCTGTCGGAATACGCGAGGTTGGCGATGTCCACCATGTTCTGCAGGCGCGTGTTGGCCTGCGACTGGCCACCGTAGCGGGCGGCGAAGCCATTGGTGTAGCCGATGAGCACGTCGACGGTCGTGCCGTTGGCGGTGATCTGCTCGGCACTCATCCCGGCGGCACGCTGGCTGGAAACGGCCTGCGCGGCCTGCGCGATCTGGTTCTGCACGATGACGTCGTCGGCCGACGGCTGCGCGGTGGAGAGCTTCGTCTCGTCGGTGTCGACGAGGTACGTGTGGCCCGCCGACATCGTCAGCTCGAGCGGCGCGCCCTTGCCGTTCGGCAGCGTGCCGAACACGGCCTTGGGTCCGAACGTGATCACCGCATCGTTGCCGGGGGCAGCGCCCTCGGGACGACCGATGAACGTCCAGTTGCCGTCGGCATGCTCGACATGGCGCTGGTAGGCCAGGCGGATCGGCGCACCGTTGGGGCCCTGGATCGTCATGCCGCCGTCGACGATCGCCTGCAAGGCGTGCGCCTCGCTGACCTGGACGGGATACCACGTGCCCGTGGCCTTGTGGATCGCCGGCCGGGAGGCGTCATAGCCGAAGAGCGTGCCGCGGTCGGGATAGGTCGCGACCGACGAATGGCCGCCGATCGCCGAGGCGACCCGGGCATGCGGGCTGGCCGTACCGGCTTGCCCGATCTTGGTAGTGGGAGAAGCAGCGCGTTCTGCCGTGCAGCCGACCGCGAGGCCGGCGAGCAGAGACGCCGCGAGAAGAGACACGCGCATAACACCACCCCTGTGTGTAAGGTTTCGAAGGCCCTCGGAACCGGGGGCTCATCCATTTCCTTACAGCCGGCATCGCGAAAGCGTGATGACGCTGAGGGTCATCACGCATTTCCACGACCGGTGGTCGTCCCGGCGCGTCCGTCCGGCGGGTGGGCGGGCGCGTCAGCGGCCCGCGATTTTCCAGTTGAGGTCGGCGACGCGCTCGAGTTCGCGGCCCGCAAGGACCGTCGCGCCCGACATCAGTTGCATGTAGACCTGGCCCGTCGCGACGTTGCGCCAGACGAGGTCGGCGCGGTTGTCGCCGTTGTAGTCGCCGCTGTTGACGATCGTCCAGTTGGCGTCGCGCTCGGTGTACGACGTCTGCATCGTCGGCGTGGCGCCATCCATCTTCCAGAGCACGTTCACGCCGGTGACGGAATTGCGCCAGTAGATGTCGTCCTTGCCATCGCCGTCGAAGTCGTTGACCGCGACGATCTTCCAGTTGAAGTCGTTCACCGTCGTGGTGGCGCGCGATCCCGGCAGCACCGTGGTGACCTGCATGAACTGGACGAAGTTCTCGCCCGTGTTCGTGTTGCGCCACAGCACGTCGTCGTAGCCGTCGCCATTGAAATCGCCGGTGTCCACGACGGTCCAGGCCTGGTCGGTTTCGCGGTGGACGTAGGACATGTTGCGCAACGTCGCGCCATCCATGAACCACACCGCGGTCAGGCCGTTGGATGTGTTGCGCCAGTACAGGTCGGTCTTGCCGTCGCCGTCGAAGTCGCCGCGCGCCACGAGCTTCCATTCCGGCTCGGAAACGCGCGCGGTCATGCCCGAACCCGCAAGGACCTGCGTGCCGTTCATGAGCTGCACGTAGTCCTCGCCCGTGACCTGGTTGCGCCACAGGACGTCGGCATGCGCATCGCCGTTGAAGTCGCCCGAGGCCACCACGTCCCACGCGGTGTTCGCTTCGCGATAGACCTGCGCCGCCCAGATGCGATCGAGGCCGATCATTCCCCAGATCGTGTTCTGCCCGGTCGCGACGTTGTGCCACAACAGGTCGGCCATGCCGTCGCCGTCGTAGTCGTTGCGGTGCGAGGTGTGCGCCTGGCGGAACGCGGCGACGACCGGGATCGTCTGGCGCAGCGCGCGCGCGTTGTCCGCCTGGTCGGCGAGGCCGCAGGGGGCCGCCGCCGGGCCGCCCGACCACGTGCACAGGATGTTCGGGTTGGAGAACACGCGCACCTTGTGCAGGCCCGTCGTGCCGTACGCCATCACGGTGTACACGGAGGCCGAACCGCCGCGATAGCCGAACGAATACGGCAGCACGCCGTATTCCTCGGGCTGCAGCACGCCATCGGTGTCCGAAGCGGTTTCACGATCGTGCTGCAGGCCCATGTTGTGGCCGAGCTCGTGCGCCAGCGCTTCATCGCGGCACACCGTGCCGTTGCTCGGGAACGCACCGCCCGAATCGCCATTCGAATCGCTGACCACCGAATAGCCGTACGGCGCATCGTTGGTCGCGGTGATGCCGGCCTGGCCCGCGCCCGCCAGCCAGGCGATGCCGCAGCCCTGCTGCGCGGTGCTGCTGTAGTTGCGGACGAGGGAGACGACGTCGGCGCCCACGGCTTCGCGCATGGCCACGAGCGGCGCCAGCGCGGCGGGCACGGGCTTGTCGTCGCAGTTGAGCGAGCCGTTGCTCTGTTCGGTGCATGCCACGCCCGTCACGTCGTACAGCGCGTCGGAATTGGAATTGGCTTCGGTGTAGTCGACCTGCAGCGTGCCGGCCAGGCGCAACGCGGCATCGACCTGGCTCGCCCCGTACGCCTGGTTGGCGACGTCGACGAGGAAGGTGATGCGCGTGTTCGCACCCGCCGTGCCGCCGAAGCGCGAAGCGAACTGCGGCGTGTAGCCGACCAGCAGGTCGACCGTGGTCGACGCGGACGCGTTGGCGGTGGTGGCGTTGGCCGTGGCCAGGGGGCCGGACACCGCCGACGCGGTGCGCGCCTGGCGGATCATGGCCATGTCCGCGGCATCGGCGCGCGCGCCGGCCATGCGGGGCGGCAAGCGCACGTCGGAGCGGCCCGACGGATCCGCGCCGGTCATGCCCAGGCGGGCTTCCATCGCGCCGTCGGTTTCCAGCATCCACGTGCGGCCGCGGATGGTGGTGAGGCGCAGCGTGTCGCCGGACCGGGTGGGAATGGTGCCGAACACCGCGGTCGGGCCGAACGTGATGATGGCTTCGTTGCCCGGCGTGGCGCCGGCGGGGCTGCCGATCCAGGTCCAGTTGCCATCGGCGTGTTCGACATGGCGCGAATAGCGCAGGCGGATCGGGCTGCCGTCGGGCGCGGTGAGTTCGAGTTCGCCCTTGGCGATGGCGGCGATGGCATGGTCTTCGCTGATCGACACGGGACGCCAGGTGTAGGCGGTGTCGTGGATCGGCGTGGCCTTGGGATACGCGACCAGCGTGCCGCGGTCGGGCAGCGAGGCGATGCCGCGGGCATGGGCGGCAGGCAGTTGCCCGCGCGCGATCGACCCCATCGACGCGGCAGGCGGCGTGGCCGCCCGTGCGTGCGAAGCCGGGGGCGACGTGGATTGGTTCGAACAGGCACCCGCGGCGAGGATCGCGGCGGCTAGCAGGATGTGGCGCATGCAAGGTCCCGTGGAAAAGATGATCGGTGGCGTACCCCCGACGCGGGATTATCCACGTCGGACGCTGGACCGTCCCGGCGGGCAGTCACGGATCGGAGTGACCTTCCGCCCCCTGGGGCCGGTGTTGCCGGCGAGTCTCCACCGGACCGCGTGAAGATGCCAAGGACACGCCACAAGGTTCAAGGACCGGGCGCGCGGGAGGCCGCGCGCCGATGCCGCATCACTTCACCGGCACGCCGGTTTTTTCCGCGAGTTCTTCGCGCGAGACGCCCGGCGCGAGTTCCACCAGGTGCAGGCCGTCCGGCGTGACGTCCATGACGGCGAGGTCGGTGATCACGCGGTTCACCACGCCCACGCCCGTCAGCGGCAACGTGCATTGCGGGAGCAGCTTGTGTTCGCCGCCCTTGGCGGTGTGCTCCATCAGCACGACCACGCGCTTGACGCCGGCGACGAGGTCCATCGCGCCGCCCATGCCCTTCACCATCTTGCCGGGCACCATCCAGTTGGCCAGGTCGCCCTGGTCGGTGACCTGCATCGCGCCGAGGATCGCCAGGTCGATGTGGCCGCCGCGAATCATCGCGAACGAATCGTGGCTGCCGAAATAGCTGGCGCCCTTGCGCGCGGTGACCGTCTGCTTGCCGGCGTTGATCAGGTCGGCGTCGACTTCGTTTTCCGCCGGGAACGGGCCGATGCCGAGCAGGCCGTTCTCCGACTGCAACCACACGTCCATGCCGTCGGGAATGTAGTTGGCCACCAGCGTCGGCAGGCCGATGCCGAGGTTCACGTAGGCGCCGTCGCTGAGTTCCTGTGCGGCGCGTTGCGCCATTTCGTCGCGGGTCCAGGCCATTACACGGCTCCCTGGCGCACGGTGCGCTGTTCGATGCGTTTTTCGGGCGTCGCGTTCACGACGATGCGGTCGACGTAGATGCCGGGCAGGTGCACGTGGTCCGGATCGATGTCCCCGACTTCCACCAGCTGCTCCACTTCCGCCACGCACGTCTTGCCCGCCATCGCGCACGCAGGATTGAAGTTGCGTGCGGTCTTGCGGAACACGAGGTTGCCGGCCTTGTCGGCCTTCCATGCCTTGACCAGCGAGACGTCGGCCTTCAGCGCGGTTTCCATCACGTAGTGGTGGCCGTCGAACTCGCGCGTTTCCTTGCCGTCCGCGACGATCGTGCCGTAGCCGGTGCGCGTGAAGAACGCGGGGATGCCTGCGCCGCCGGCGCGCAGGCGTTCGGCGAGCGTGCCCTGCGGGTTGAATTCGAGTTCGAGTTCGCCGGAGAGGTACTGGCGTTCGAATTCCTTGTTCTCGCCCACGTACGACGAAATCATCTTGCGGATCTGGCGCGTGCCGAGCAGCAGGCCGAGGCCGAAGCCGTCGACGCCGGCGTTGTTGGAAATCACCGTCAGCGATTTCGCGCCGGAATCCCGCAGCGCTTCGATCAGCGCCTCCGGGATGCCGCACAGGCCGAAGCCCCCGACCGCGAGCGTCTGCCCGTCGGCGACGAGGCCATCGAGCGCCGTCCTGGCGTCCTTGTAGAGCTTCGATTGCGCCATGCGCGTGTCTCCCTGGTTCGATGCAGCGTGCTGCAAGTGCGAAATGTTATCCGGCGCGCATTGCACGCGCACCGTACGAAAGTCGTAGGCGCCTACTCGCGCCCGTACACGTCCTCGAGGCGGACGATGTCGTCCTCGCCGAGGTAGCTGCCCGATTGCACTTCGATCAGTTCCACGGGCTCGGCCGTCCTGTTGCGCAGGCGATGCACGCTGCCCAGCGGGATGTAGGTGCTCTGGTTCTCGTGCAGGTCGAACACGCGATCGTCGCACGTCACTTCCGCCGTGCCCGACACCACCACCCAGTGTTCGGCGCGCTTGTGGTGCTTCTGCAGGCTCAGCACCGCGCCGGGCTTGAGCACGAGGCGCTTCACCTGGAACCGCGGGCCCGCGTCCACCGAGTCGTAGCTGCCCCACGGGCGGTACACCTTGCGGTGGAACAGGTGTTCCTGGCGGCCGGCGGCCTTCAGCCGGTCGACGATCGCCTTGACGTCCTGCACGCGATCCTTGCGCGCGATCAACGTGGCATCGGGCGTGTCGACGATGACGAGGCCGTCGACGCCGATCGTCGCGACCAGGCGACGATCGGACGCGCGCACCAGGCTGTCGCGCGTGTCGATGGAAATGACGTCGCCTTCGTGGCGATTGCCGTCCGCATCGCGCGGCGAGGCCGCCCACAGCGACGACCACGAGCCGATGTCGCTCCAGCCGCAGCTCACGGGCACCACGGCGGCGCGGTCGGTCTTTTCCATCACCGCGTAGTCGATCGAATCGCTGGGGCTGGACGCGAAGGCGTCCTTGTCGACGCGGATGAAGTCGAGGTCGCGCTTCGCGCGTTCGCACGCGGCCGTGGCGGCGGCGAACATCGCCGGCGCGTAGGCCAGCAGTTCGTCGAGGTAACGCTGCGCGGAAAACACGAACATGCCGGAATTCCACGAATACCCGCCATCGGCGAGGTATTGCTGCGCGGTGGCCAGGTCCGGCTTCTCGACGAAGCGCTGCACCTTGAAGCCGTCCTCGCCCAGCGGCGCGCCGCGCGCGATGTAGCCGTAGCCTGTTTCCGGCGCGTCGGGCTCGATGCCGAAGGTGACCAGCCAACCGGCTTCGGCCAGGCCGATCGCGTGCACGATGGCCGCGCGGAAGGCCGCTTCGTCCTCGATGAGGTGGTCGGCGGGCAGCACCACCATCACGGCGTCCGGATCGCGGGCCGCCAGGTGCAGGGCCGCGATCGCGATGGCCGGCGCGGTGTTGCGAGCGACCGGTTCGAGCAGGATCCCGCCGTTGGCCAGCCCCACGCCCTGCAGCTGCTCGCCCACCATGAAGCGGTGTTCTTCGCTGCAGACGGTGACCGGCGGCTGCGCGCCCGGCAGGGCGGCCGCGCGGCGCAGGGTCTCCTGGTACAGCGAGCGTTCGCCGATGAGCGAGAGGAACTGCTTGGGCTGGTTCTGCCGCGACAGCGGCCACAGGCGCGAACCGCTGCCGCCGCTGAGGATCACCGGATGCAGCATTCCCGCCCCTTTCCTTCGAAAAACGAGGCGTGAAGGGTACTGCATCGCACCCTGCCTCGACGGTGCGGGGCCCCCGGTCCGTTAGAATTGCCGGCCCACGGCCCGCTCCATGGGCCTCCCCTGCCCCCAGGATTCCCCGAACGATGAAGATCCTCGTCGGCTACAAGCGCGTGGTGGACTACAACGTCCGCATCCAGGTCAAGCCGGATGGTTCCGGCGTGGTCACCGATGGCGTGAAGCTGTCGGCCAACCCCTTCGACGAAATCGCGCTGGAAGAAGCGCTGCGCCTGCGCGACAAGGGCATCGCGACGGAAGTGATCGTCGCCACCATCGCCCCCGCCGACGCCCAGGCCCACCTGCGCAACGGCCTGGCGATGGGCGCCAACCGCGCGATCCACGTGGTCGTGGATGGCCCGGTCGATCCGATCGTCGCCGCGCGCACGCTGCTCAAGCTGGTCGAGAAGGAACAGCCGGACCTGGTGATCCTCGGCAAGCAGGCCATCGACGACGACGCCAACCAGACGGGCCAGATGCTCGCGACGTTGTGGGGCCGCCCGCAGGCCACGTTCGCCTCGAAGCTGGACGTGGAAGCCGGCAAGGCGAAGGTGACGCGTGAAGTCGACGCCGGCCTGGAAACGCTGGAAGTCGACCTGCCCGCCGTCGTCACCACCGACCTGCGCCTCAACGAACCGCGCTTCATCAAGCTGCCGGACATCATGAAGGCGAAGAGCAAGCCGATGGAGTCGATCCCGTTCGCCGACCTCGGCGTGGACACCGGCGATGCGATGAAGACCACGCACTACGCGCCGCCTGCCAAGCGCAGCAAGGGCGTGATGGTGAAGGACGCGGCCGAACTGGTCGCCGCACTGAAAGCGAAGGGGTTGCTCTGATGGCCAAGGTACTCATCGTTGCCGAACATCTCGGCGGGAAGCTCAACGCCGCGACGGCGAAGTGCGTGTCGGCCGCGAAGGCCGTCAACGCCGACGCGATCGACGTGGTCGTGCTCGCATCGGATCCGGCCGGCGTCGCCGCCGAAGCCGCGCAGATCGACGGCGTGTCGCGCGTGATCGCGGTGGCCAACGCCGCGAACGAACACGCGATCGCGCAGGTGCTCGCGCCGCAGATCGCCAAGCTGGCCGAGGGATACACGCACGTGTTCGGCCCGAGCACCACGTTCGGCAAGGACCTGATGCCGTGCGTCGCCGCGCTGCTGCACGTCTCGCAGGTGTCGGACGTGATGTCGGTGGAAGGCCCGACGACGTTCAAGCGCCCGATCTATGCGGGCAATGCGATCGTCACGGTCGAAACGCCGGCGGGCAAGCCCGTCGTCGCGACGGTGCGCACCGCGTCGTGGCCGGAAGCGGCGCGCGGCGGCAGTGCCGCCGTTGAATCCGCGACGGTCGATGCGACGTTGCCGACGCACACGCGCTTCGTCGAACTGGCCGCGGGCAAGTCGGATCGCCCGGACCTGCAGAGCGCCAGGCGCGTCGTGTCCGGTGGGCGCGGTGTCGGTTCGGCCGAGAACTTCAAGATCGTGTACGACCTGGCCGACAAGCTGGGCGCGGCCGTCGGCGCATCGCGCGCCGCGGTGGATGCCGGTTACGTGCCGAACGAACTGCAGGTCGGCCAGACGGGCAAGATCATCTCGCCGGAGCTGTACATCGCGATCGGCATCAGCGGCGCGATCCAGCATCTCACCGGCATCAAGGATGCGGGCACGATCGTGGCGATCAACAAGGACGCGGAAGCGCCGATCTTCGAGATCGCGGACATCGGCCTGGTCGGCGACCTGTTCAAGCTGCTGCCGGAACTCGAGTCCGCCCTATGACCGCAAGCGCCAAGCCCATCGCGATCGCCGGTGCCGGCGGATTCGCCCGGGAAGTGCTCTGGCTCCTCGAAGAGCTCGGCCTGGCCGGGCGCGTCGCCATGTTCTGCGAGAGCGATGACATCTGGCGCGCGCGCGACGTCGCCGACATTCCGGTGCTGCCGATTTCGCGCCTGCCGCACGATGCGCACGTCGTCATCGGCATCGGCAACCCGGCGGCGCGGCGCGACCTGGTCGCGCAGCTGCCTGCCGACACGCACTATCCGACGTTCGTGCATCCCAACGTGCGGATGGGACGCCGGGTGGAAATCGGCGCCGGGAGCGTCATCTGCGCCGGGTCGATCCTCACCTGCGACATCGTGCTCGCCGGCCACGCGCAGTTGAACCTGGCCACGACCGTGGGCCACGACTGCCGCCTCGAACGCTTCGTCACCACCGGCCCGGCCGTGAACATCAGCGGCAAGTGCGTGCTGGGCGAAGCGGCCTACCTCGGCACCAATGCCTGCGTGCGCGAGGGGATCAACATCGCGTCCGGTGCAACGGTGGGCATGGGCGCGGTGGTCGTGCGCGACCTTCCGGCAGCCGGCGTGTATGCGGGCAATCCCGCGCGAGCGCTGCAGAAGCCGTGAGCGCGACGAGCCGCCCCAAGCATCCGCTGCGCGCGCTGCTGCACGACCAGCGGGTCCGCTTCCTCCTCGTCGGTGGCTGGAACACCGCCATCGGCTACCTGGCATTCGTGCTCGTGCACGCACTGGCCGGCGCGCGCCTCGGCGCGATCGGGACGCTGTTCGCGAGTTACTGCCTGGCCCTGCCCCATTCCTACCTGACGCAACGCCTGATCGTCTTCCGCCACGTGGGCCGGTGGTACGCGCAGTTCCCGCGGTTCGCCTTCGCCAACACGATCCTGTTCGCCGCCAACCTCGTCCTGCTGCCGCTGCTGTCGCGCGCCACGGGCGAGTTGCTGGTGGCGCAGGCCATCTCGATCGTCCTCATCACCTGTGCCACCTACTTGGTGCACAAACACTTTTCCTTCGCGAGTCGCACATGAAGCGCATTCCGTTACTTGTCCCGCACGTGCCGCGGGCCGACAACATCGTTCCCTACCTCCGCCAGATCGACGCGAACCGGTGGTACACCAACTTCGGTCCGCTGAGCCGCGCCTTCGAAGAGCGCCTGGCCGTGGAATGCGGCCCGGGGTTCGATGCGCGGCACGTCACTACCGTGTCGAACTGCACCGTGGGCCTGGAGCTGGCGCTGCAGGCACTCGGCCTGCAACCCGGTGCGCGCGTGCTGATCCCCGCGATCACCTTCGTCGCCACCGCGACCGCCGTGTTGCGCGTGGGCATGGTCCCGGTGCTCGGCGACGTGGATCCGCGCCGTTGGGTGCTGACGCCGGCGATTGCCGAAGCCGCCTGCAGCCATGGCCGCGTCGACGCGATCCTGACCGTGTCGACCTTCGGGTTCGCGCACGACGCGGCGGAATGGGATGCGCTGTCCGAACGCCTGGGCATCCCGGTGGTCATCGATGCCGCCGGCGCCTTCGGCAACCAGCACGCGGGCCGCAACACCGACGTGGTGTACAGCTTCCATGCGACCAAGTCCTTCGCCGCGGCGGAAGGCGGCGCGGTGGTGTCCGCATCGCCGGAACGCATCGAGGCCATTCGTCGCCTCGCCAACTTCGGCATCGACACGCGGATCGGCCAGCTCCGCGAAGTCGGCACCAACGGCAAGATGAGCGAATACCACTGCGCCATCGGCCTGGCATCGTTCGATGCCTGGGATGAAACCCAGCGCGCGCGGCGCGACCTGCACGCGCAATACCTCGCCGTGCTCGCGACGCACTGCCCGGAGGTGACGCTGCAGGACAAGTCGGCCGACGGCGTGTACCCGCTGATGGTCGCGGCGTTGCCGCGTGGCGTGGACATGGACGCGATCCGCGCCGCGCTCGAGGCGGACGGCATCGAAACGCGCCGCTGGTATTCGCCGAGCCTCAACCGTCATCCCGCGCTGGTCGACGTGCCGGTCGCAGGATCGATCGCCGCCGCCGAAGACCTGGGCGAACGCCTGCTCGGCCTGCCGTTCTACATCGGCCTGGAAGAGAGCGAGGTGGTGGCGATCGCCCGCGCGTTGTCCAGCGCGATCGCACTCGCCGGAGCGACAGCATGAGCACCATTTCCTACGTCCTGCCCGTCTACAACAACGCAGGGTCCATCCGCCTGAGCTGCGATGCGATCCATGCGTTGTTCGACGGCGGTGCGCTCGCCGGCCACGACTACGAGATCCTGTTGGTCAACGACGGCTCGCGCGACGGCTCGCTGGCGGAGATGCGCGAGGCCGCTGCCGCCGACCCGCGCGTGCGCACCATCGACTTCAGCCGCAACTTCGGCCAGCTCGCGGCGATCATCGCCGGCTACGACCATGCGCGCGGCGACGCGGTGATCAACATGTCCGCCGACCTGCAGGATCCGGTCGAACTGACTGTCGAAATGGTGCAGGCGTGGCAGGCCGGTTCGGACGTAGTCATCGGCCATCGCGAAGCGCGCGAGGATTCGTTCGGCGCGCGCCTGTTCTCCAGGCTCGCCTACGGCGCGGTGCGCGCGGGCAACGCCAACATCCCGGCCGGCGGGTTCGACTTCGTGCTGATGAGCCGCAAGGCGCTGACGCTGTTCCTGAGCCTCAAGGGCCGCAACCGGTTCTTCCAGGGCGACGTCGTGTGGGCGGGACTGCCGACGACGTTCCTGCCCTACGTCCGCCGTGCGCGCACGATCGGCAAATCGCAGTACACCTTCAGCAAGAAGCTCAAGCTGTTCTACGATTTCGTCCTCGATGGCTCCTACCTTCCGATCCGCCTGATGTCGGCGTGCGGCGCGGCGGTCGCGCTGCTGGGCGTGCTGTACGCGATCGCGATCGTCGTGGCGTGGACCTTCGGCGACGTGCCGTTCTCCGGCTGGGCGCCGATCATGGTCGCCGTGCTGTTGATCGGCGGCATGATCATGCTGATGCTCGGGATGATGGGCGAGTACCTCTGGCGCATCCTCGACGAGGTCAAGGCCAAGCCGCTCTACGTGGTGCGCGACGAGTCCTGACGCGCCGGGTGCGGCGCGCGCTCAACGCGCGATCCGCACCGATTCCAGGCGCACCACGCCGGTCGCGCCGTCGTGCAGCGTGGCGTAGACATAGCCTTTCGCCGCACCGCGGGGTGCGACGACATACGCGGGATAGTCGCGAACGCCGGCAGTGACCGGCACCACGCTCAGCGTCGCGCCGAGGAACGCGCCATCGGCCGCCGCCCAGTTGACCTGCTGCCGCATGAGGACGTCCGTGCCGCGCACGGCTTCCGCGCGATACACCAGCACAACACCGTCCAGTTCTCCCGCAGGCATCGCGAGCGTGTTCTCCGCGAGGCGATCCAGGCGCAGGCCATCGGGCCCCGCATCCGAGGGACGCGCGAACTGCCATCCCTGCCAGTTGCCAGCCGCGCCCAGCGTTTGCCCGCCCGGCGGCAATTGTTTCGACCCCACGAGCGCATGCGCCTGCTGGCGCGACAGCAATGCGAAGTGGGCGCCGCCTGCTTCCGGCACCAGCGGCGCCAGGCCGAATCCGTAGTCGAAGCCGGGCGATTGCGCCACGCCCGCAGGCGTGCGGACGCAATCGTTGCGATGCAGGTTGACGGCGCAGAACACTTCGCCGCCGCCGCCCAGCACCCAGGTCGTATCGGGCTCGGTGCCGCCGACGAGCACGCCGCCCTCCCGCGAGAACCGGACGTTGTCCAGCGTCTCGCCCAGGTGGCGCGCCGTATCGGAGGCCAGGATGCTGGAAATCGATTCGATCCGTCCGTAGGCGATGTAATACAGCTGCGTCGCGCCGAGCACCAACAACAGCAGCGCGCGTCCGGCGCCGCGATAGCTCGAAACCGCGAACAGCACCACCAGCGCATAGGCCGGCAACATCCAGCGTGCTTCCTGGCGGTCGGCACCGGGCAGGCTGGCGATCGCGATCATCCCGAACGCCGCCGCGAGCAAGGCCAGCGCGCCGACGGACAGCCGCGGACGCCAGCGGCGGAACGCCCACGGCAACAACCACGCGATCGTCGCGGCGCCCGCGCACACCAGGAACGTCACCGTGGCATCGACGGCATCCTGGTTGAGGCGCCCGACGAACCACACCGGTCCGTAGTTTGTGCCGGACAGGACATTGAGCGCATACGTGCCCGCGACCTTCGCCGTGCCCGCATCCACCGACACCACCCTGCCCGACGTGCCCATGGCCACCGGGTTGTCGGACAGTCCCTTCACCAGCGCAACGAACACGATCAGCGGCACCAGCACCAATGCGGCAAGCGCCGCGAGCTGCCGCGCGGAAATCCGCCGGCCGGCCTGCCACCACTGGAACACGACGACGACGCCCACCAGCCCCGCGATGCCGGCCACGTAGCGTTCGTGGATGAGCACCGCGACGAGGAAGCACGCCAGGGCCGTGGCAATCGCGCGCGCGCCGACGATGCCGCTGCCCGGAAACAACACACCGCGCATCGCGTAGATGCCTGCAAGGAACGCCGCCAGGCTGAGCGCTTCGATCGTCCCCGACACGTAGTCGTGGTAGAGCATCACGTTGAAGCGCGAAAGCAGCACGAGGAGCCCGGCGGCGATCGCCACGCCGGCGGTCGCACGCATCGCAACGCGCGCGAGCAACCACGCGTAACCGGCGCTCGCGGCCATGCCTGCGGTGAACACCAGCATGGGCACCCAACGCGGCCAGTCGCCGGCGACGATCGCGGCCCACAGCACGTTCATGAGGATGCGCGGCTTGTACGCGTTCAGCGCCGCGAGCACGTCGGCGAAACCGCCTCCGTGCTGCTTGCCGAAGGCGAAGGAAAACAGCTCGTCGCCGAAGTAGTACGGATGGTAGGCGGCCAGCGACAGGCACAGCGCGACCAGCGCGAAGAATGCGAACGCGCGCAGCGACTCGATGCGGTCCGGGGGCCTGCCTGTCTCGTCGGGGCGAAGGGTCATCGCGTGGCGACCAGCGTCCAGTGGCCGTAGTAGAACGCCCGCTCGGGCGCCCACGGCATCACCATGGCGGCGTCGGAAAATCCGGACGCGCGCGCGAGGGAGAGCACGTCCCACCCGAAATGCTGGAAGCAGAGCACGGGGCCGCCGATCGGATCGCCGTGGTATTCGGGCGTTTCGTGGTGCGTGATCGTGCCGTCGTCGCCGATCGAAGCACGCACGAGCGTGTCGGCCACGTCGATGAACGGGAACGTCGCGACGACGACGCCGCCCGGCCGCAGGACGCGCGCGAACTCGCGCAGCGCCGCGGCGTAATCGGGCACGTGCTCGAGCACATCCATGGACACGATCGCATCCTGGCTGGCGTCCTCGAAGGTCAGGCGCGTGATGTCCTGGAATTCCACGGGCCCGTGGCCCCCGATCTGCGCCAGCCACGCGCCGAGCGATTCCCGCTTTGACGCGTCGGGTTCGAACTCGCTGCCCCGGATGCCGGGATGCTGTTTCTGGAGATACGCGAAGACCGCCGTGGACTGCTCGGTGATGTAGATGTCGCGCGCGTCCGGCGCGCGCGCGCGCAGCATCGCGATGGTGGCGCGGATCCGCGCGCTGAAACCGCAGGCGCCGCAGACGAGGCCTTCGCGCGTTTCCACCTCGCCGTTCCCGTTGCGCACGACATTGAAGGTGCGCAGGTCGCCGCACGTATCGCAGTAGCCATCCAGCGTGTCGTTCACCGCCGCGAGCATCTGCTGCGTCGCCAGCCAGCAGGCGGTCACCTCGGGCCGGTCGCGGCGCGCTTCGAAATCCACGTATTCGAACTGATGCATGGTGTGCCTCTACAAAGGTGCGTGCGAATCGGGCGGGAAGGATCCGGCTGCGGTCACGGTGCCAACCCGCGCAGCCGCTTCCACAGCCGCGCCTGCCACGGCAGTCGTTCGACCGGGGCGACGCCGTAGGCGCGGGCGCTTTCGACGCCCAGCAGGTACATGACGTTGCCCATGACGGGATCGGACAGCAGGTTCCGGTTCGCCGCCGGTCCATGCCAGATGCGATCGACCATGGCGTTCTTGTCGGCGACGGGTCCCATTTCGATGACGAAGGCCCAGGTCTTTCCGGGCAACGCGTGGACAAGGAACCCTTCCGGGCCGAACACGCGCCGCGCCGACGACACCGACCAGCACGTGATGTGCCCGCGCCCGAACGGATCGAGGTAACCGGGGTCCTCGCCGCGCACGTAGGCGGTGAGTCCCGTGTTGAACAGGAACAGCGAGCCGGGCACCGAACGCGCACGCAACGCGCGGGCGAGCGCACGCGCCATGGCGGGCGTGAGGTGTTCGAGCACTTCGATGCACGTGCCGCACTCGAAGGTCCCGTCGACGTCGGCGATGTCGGCGTGGATGTAATTCGGGCGCTGCGTGCGCAGGTGCTGCGGGGGCGGGAACTTCTCGATGCCGTGGAAGGTGTCCACGTGCGAAGGCAGGTAGGTCGCCAGCGCATCGAGCAGGAACCCCGGACCCGCGCCGACGTCGACGAAGCGCCGGACCGGAATCGTGCAATACAGCAGCGCCTCCGCCGTGCGCGCCAGGGACGGCCCCCACGAGCGGTCGCGTGCCGCGGCAAGCTCCATCTGCCAGTACGCGTCGTCGTACTCGCGCACCGGCTCGCCGGCGTCGATGCGTGCCAGCAGCGTTGGATCGGCAAAGATGAAATCGCAGTCGCTGCAATCGAAGTACGCAACGCCGTCGAGCGTGGCGTGCAATGCGCAGGGGTTGCGGCAGAACGGACAGGGTGCGCGCAGGTCAACCATCTTGGACTCCGGTCGCCATGGGCGGTTCGTACGCAAGGAAAGGCATTGCTTCGGTGAGGGCGTGGATGCGGCGTTCGCCCGCGGGAAGCGGGGCATCGCCCAACAGCAGGCGCGTGGCCACGCCCGCGGCGCGTGCCGCTTCGAGATCGCTGGCCTTGTCGCCGACGTGCATCGAGGCGGCGGCGTCGATCCCCAGCGCGGTACAGGCAGCCAGGAACATCCCGGGCGCCGGCTTGCGGCATTCGCACACGATGCGCGCTTCGTGCAGTCCGGCCGTGGGGTGGTGCGGACAGTAGTACGTCGCCGCGATCGGCACGCCCCTGCCCGCGAACGCCTCGTGCATCCAGCGCGTGTAGTCGCGGAATTGCGCGTCGGTGTACAGGCCGCGCGCGATGCCGGCCTGGTTGGTGACGACGACGATCAGGTAACCCGCATCGACCGCGGCGCGACAGAGCGCGAAGATGCCGGGGATCCAGCGTGTCCCGGACGCCGAATGCACGTAGCCGTCGTCCTCGTTGATCACGCCGTCGCGATCGAGGAACAGCGCGCGCCGCGGCACGGGATGGCCCGCCAGCAGCGCGTCCAGGCCCGGATCGACGACGCGTTGCCCGGCCGCGCTCATGCGCGCTCCGAGGCGAACAGCGATTGCGCGCGCAGGTAGTCGTCCGGCACGCCGATGTCGATGAAGCCTTCGGTCTGCGTATGCGCGGCCACGCGCCCGGTTTGCGCGGCGGGCGCGAGGACGGCTTCCTCGAACGAGAACACCGGGTCGGCGGGCAATGCCGCCAACGCCGCAGGCGCGAGGAAATAGCAGCCCGCGTTGATCCAGCCCGGGCCGCCGCGGCCTTTTTCCTGGAAGCCGCGCACCAGGTCGTCCTCGATCACCACTGCGCCGTAGCGCGCGGCATCCGGGACGTGCGCGAGCGCGATGCCGAGCATCGCGGCGGCCTCGCGCGTCGCGCGTTCCAGCGCGGCCGGCGAATAGCGCAGGAACGTATCGCCGTTCACGACGTGCACCGCATCGCCGGCCAATTGCGCGGCGGCATTGCGCACGGCGCCACCGGTGCCGAGCGGTTCGGATTCGCGGGCGTACACGATGTCGGCGGAAGCGCCGCTTGCAGTGCGCCAGCGCGCGCCGATCGCCTGTTCGACGAGCTCGCCGCGATACCCCACCGCAAGGATGATGCGGGCGAGCCCGGCATCGACGAGGTGGTCGAGCACCCACGCGAGGAACGGCCGCCCGGCCACGGGCGCGAGCGGCTTGGGCACGTCGCTGACGACGCTGCGCAGCCGCGTGCCGAGGCCGCCGACGAGGACGATCGCTTCGTCAGTCGGCATCGCGCGGGTACATCGCACATTCGATCAGGCTGCACAGCAGGTGGCCGATGAACTCGTGGCCTTCCTGGATCCGCGGCGTCTCGGTGGACGGCACGCGGAAGCAGACATCCGCCAGCGGCAACAGCGCACCGCCGCCCTGCCCCGTGAATCCGATGACGTGGATCCCGCGCGCGCGCGAGGCTTCGGCCGCGCGCACGATGTTGGGCGAGTTGCCCGACGTGGAGATCGCGACGAACACGTCGCCCGCCACGCCCAGCGCTTCGACCTGGCGCGCGAACGTGTAGTCGTAACCGTAGTCGTTGCCGATCGCGGTGAGGATGCTCGTGTCGGTGGTCAGCGCGATGCCCGGCAGTCCGGGCCGGTCGTAGTAGAAGCGGCTGACGAGTTCGCCCGCCCAGTGCTGCGCGTCGGCCGCGCTGCCGCCGTTGCCGGCGAACAGGATCTTGCCGCCGTTGCGCAGCGAGCGCACGCAGGTGTCCACCGCCTGCACGATGGTCTGCTCGAGCGCGGCGTCCTCGGACATCGCGCGGAAATTCGCAAGCGACTTGGCAAACTCGCCGCGCACCGTCTGGATCACGTCGGTCGCCATGCGATCGCCCCTTCGTTGGTGAAATGGAAGTCCATGCGCGTGCCGCCCTGGCCATCGAGCGCACGGCACAGGCGCACGCGGTCGTGCGGTGCGCAGAAGAACATCATGAAGCCGCCGCCGCCCGCGCCGGACACCTTGGTGGCCAGCGCGCCGTTGGCGGTGGCCACGCGCTCGATCGCATCGATGTGCGGGTTGGTGATCGAGGCGGCCATGCGCTTCTTCGCTTCCCAGCCGGCCTGCAGCGTGCGCACGAATCCGCGCAGGTCGCCGCGCAGCAACGCTTCCTTCATCGCGGTGGCTTCTTCCTTCAGGCGGTGCATCGCCGCGATGGAATCGGATTCGCCGCCGGCGACGTTGCGGATCTGCTCGTCGATGATGCTCGCCGAGGAACGCGACACGCCGGTGAAGTACAGCACCAGCGAGGCTTCCAGTTCGGCCAGCACCCACGGCTTCATCCGCAGCGGGTTGACGATGACGCGGTCCTCGCGATGGAACTCCATGAAGTTGAACCCGCCGAACGCCGCGGCGTACTGGTCCTGCTTGCCGCCGGTCAACGCCAGATCGTTGCGTTCGATCTCGTAGGCCAGGTGCGCGATTTCGTACTCGCCCAGGCCCAGCGAGAAATAATCCGCGAGCGCGGTGACCAGCGCGACCATCATCGTCGACGACGAGCCCAGGCCCGAGCCCGGGGGCGCGTCGGAGTGCGCGCGCAGCCGGATCGCGGGCTGGCGCCCGCCGAGGAAGTCGCGCGAGATGCGCAGGTACGCGCCGACGAGCAGCGCGAGCTTCCCGTCCTGCTGCTCGCATGCACCCGGCGCGAACGCGATGCGTTCGTCGTGGTCGAGCACTTCGAACGCGACCGTGCCGTCCGGCGCATCGTCGACCATCGCGTGCGCGTACTTGTCGATGGTGGCGTTCATGACGAAACCGCCGTGCAGGTCGCAGTACGGCGAAACATCGGTGCCGCCGCCGGCCAGGCCGAGGCGCAGCGGTGCGCGTGCACGCACGATCATGCGGAACTCCCGTCGGTCAACGCGAAGGCGGCGGCGAGCGATCGACGCATCGCCTCCCGCGAGAAGCGCGCAGCGGCGAACGCGACGCCGGCGCGCGCACGCGCGAGCCACAGCGCGTCGTCGTCGAGGAGCGCGAGGATCGCATCGGCCATGGCGTCGGGGGCATCGACGACGCTGCATGCGGCGTCGACGCCATCCAGGCCCTGCGCGCCGACGGTCGTGGTGACCAGCGGCAGGCCGAGTTGCAGCGCTTCGACGACCTTGCTCTTCACGCCCGCGCCGAATCGCAGCGGCACCACGGCCACGCGCGCGTTGCGATAGCGCGCCTGCAGCGCCTCGTCCGAAACATAGCCGGTGACTTCGACGCGGTCGCCTGCGAGCGCACGCACGTCATCGGTCGGATTGGAGCCCACGAGCGCCAGGCGCAGGTCGGGGCGGCGCGCCCAAACGCGCGGCATGATTTCCGACACCAGCCAGTGCGCCGCGTCGACGTTCGGCGGATGGCCGAAGCCGGCGACGAACACCAGGTCGCGCCGATCGCCCACCGACACCGGCGCTTCGAAGCGATCGTAGGCGTAGGGCACGACGGACATCGCGGACACGCCGGGCTCCAGGCCCGCGACGTCGCGCGCTTCTTCGTCGGAGGGATAGAGCACCACGTCCGACTGCCGCCACACGTGGCGTTCCATCGTTTCCATCGCGGTGGCGGCGTCGCCGTCGGTTTCGCCGCGCGCCCGCGCTTCCAGCGCCATGCGGCGGAAATGCAGGTCGTGGCCGTAGTAGACGATGCGTGCGCGCGTGCGGGCGCGGATCTCGGCCAGCACGCCGCTGGCGATGTGCGGGCGCGAGACGAGCACCGCGGTGAGGCGATCGCCCCACTGCTCGAGCACTTCGCCCAGGCGCCCGGCCCAGTGCGCGCCGTGGAAGACCTCGATGCCGCGCGCCTGCAGCGCGCGCACGTAGGGCACGTCGTTGTGCAGGTTCTCGGGCCAGAACTTCACGTGGCAGCCAAGTTCGAGCAGGCGGTCGAGGAACGCATCCATCGTGCGAGAACCCGCGTCGCGGTCGGGCTGCGGCACGTAGTGGTCGATCACCAGCACCACCGGACCGTCGAACGCGCGGTCGCGCGCGAGCGGCACGCACTCGGCGTTGGGATAGTGCGCGGCGAGCGTGTCGCGCCAGCGTTCCAGGAATTTCGCCTGGTTGATCGGCTGGTAGGCCTTGATGCCGCTGCCCGTGTCCGTGCCGTGCGAAACGCCCTCGTGGTGCACGACTTCCGAGAACGGCGTGTAGTACACCTCGAGGCCTTCGGCGCGCACGCGGAAGGCGAGGTCGGAGTCTTCGCAGTAGGCCGGCGCGTAGATCGGATCGAAGCCACCGAGCTTGCGGAACAGTGCGGTGGGGATCATCAGTGCTGCGCCCGAGACGTAATCCACCCGGCGCACGTAGTTGAATTCGCTGGCGTCCGGATCCTGCAGGCGCCCGTAGTTCCAGGCCGACCCGTCGCGCCACACGATACCGCCGGCTTCCTGCAGGCGCCCGTCGGCGAAGACGAGCTTGGAGCCGGCGATCCCGGCGTCGGGATGCGCTTCGAACACGTCGAGCAATGCGTCGAGCCAACCCGGCCGCACTTCGGTGTCGTTGTTGAGGAAGACGATGTACTCGCCGCGCGCCAACTGCTGCGCCTGGTTGCACGAGCGCAGGAAGCCCATGTTGGCGGGGTTGGCCACGTAGCGCAGGCCGGTGATCCCGCGCAGGCGCTCGATCTCCGCGTCGCCGGAGGCGTCCTCGATCACGATGACCTCGAAGCTCGCGCGGCCGCCTGCCACCTGCAGCGAATGCAGGCACGCCAGCGTGTGGGCGAACTGGCCGTAGGCCGGGATGACCACCGAGAACTTCGGGGATTCCGGCCGCACGAACACCAGGTCGTCGACCGAGACGCTGCGCGGGAGCGCGCCGATGCGTTCGGGCGGCTCGGGCAGCGCGATCGGCGCCAGCTTGCGGCCCCGCAGCAGCGACACCGCGCGGCGCAGCCACGTGGTCGCGCGCCACGACGTTGACGCCAGCAGGCCTTCGGCGATCGCACGCAGGTCGCGGGCGTGCCGTTCCTGTTCCAGGCCCTGGCGCTGCACCTGCATGCGCAATTCCACTTCCGCGTCGAAGGCCTTGCGGAAGCGGCTCGCGCCCTCCTGCAGGGCGTGGCGCACGTCGCGCAGTTCCAGTTCGAGTTCCAGCGCGCGTCGCTTGACGAAGGCATGCCGCGCGCGTTCCTGCGCGACTTCGGCCTCCAGCGATTGCGCCCAGCGCGTGCGCTCGTCGATCAAGGCATCGCGCGATTGCGCCACGCGGGCGTGTTCTTCCAGTTCGGTCGACAGCGACAGCGCCCAGCGCGTGCGCTCGTCATGTTCGGCCTGGAGCTTCCCGAAGTCGGCGCGCTCGCGCGCCATGTCCTGGTCGAGTTGCTGCGCCCAGGCGGCGAGGTCTTCGTGGCGCGCATACAGGTCGATGCGCGCGTCGTCGTACACGGACGCCGGCAGCGTCGGCACGGCATCCGCGCGCGCGGCGCACACGGCCATGAAATATTTCACGTCGCCCGGCGAGGCCGTGCGCTCGGCGACGTCGTCGCCGTCGGCGCGGAACGCGGTGTACGCAGCGCTCGCACCCTCCATCGGGACGAGCATGGACACGGAGGCCATGCGCTGCGCGTGGTAGTGCCGCGCGGGGAAATGCGGGGCGAGCAACGCGTCGAGCTCGTCGAAGTACAGCTCGCGCACGTGGAATTCGTTGTGGAAGCCGCGGCGATCGGAATAGACCGCGCGGTTGGGGGACGACAGCACGAGGAAGCCGTCCGGCCGGAGCACGCGCCGCAATTCGGCGACCATGCGCGCCTGCAGGTCGGCATCGATGTGCTCGATCGTCTCGAACGAGATGATGGCGTCGAACGTCGCGTCCGCGAACGGCAATGCCGCAGCGCTGGCCTCGGTGAATTCCACGCGTCCCGCGGCGCCGTAGCGTTCGCGCGCATGGCGCACGGCATCGGCGGAAATATCGACGCCCTGCACGTGCGCGGCCGAACGCGCGAGCAGCGCCGAGCCGTAGCCTTCGCCGCACGCGACGTCGAGCACGCGCAGGCCGGCGACCGCGCGGTTGCACCACACGTAGCGATGCCAGTGTTCCAGGCTCAGTTCGCCCAGCTCGCCGGGGATGAATCGCTCGCCCGTGAACTCCATCATTCCATCGAATCCTGTCGTACCTGGATGTCCAGCATGGGAATGCCCACGAGGCCGAACCGCATCGTTTCGTCCAGCGCGCGGAATTCCAGCGCGTCGTGGATCCAGTGTTGTTGCGTGTGGTCGTACTGCGTGCCCGACGCCACCGCGGCGTCGATCATGTACGAGCCCGACGGCATGTGCGGCATGCGGAAGCGGAAGCGCGCGCTCACCATGTCGCCCGCCGCGCCCGCCACCGGCGCGTCCTGGTACACCAGGTACGAGTTGTCGCCGAACAGGCGCTGGCCGAGGCGATCCTTGACGTAGAAGCCGAAGATCAGGCCGTCGAGCGGCTCGCCGAGCTTCGCGGTGATCACCAGGTCCACGATTTCGCCGCCTTCGGCGAACAGCACCGGATCGCCACTGGCCTGCAGCAGGCGCACGCTGACGATCTGCGCCTTGCCGGCGCCGAATTCCAGCCCGGAGCGCTCCGGGTCGAACGCGAAGGTGCGCACCGCGGGCACGGGCGCGTCGGCCTGCGCACGCACGTCGCGCACGTCGTGGTCGACCGCGTCCGGTGCAATCGCCGGCCTGGACGCCACGACGCGTTCGCCCGCCACGCGACGGCGCTCCACGACGTGCAGCTCGGCCATGTAGGCCTCCACCACCTCGCGCGCCGAACCGGAGCCGCGCATCGCGCCGTTCTCCAGCCAGATCGCCCGGTCGCACAGGCCCGTCACTGCGCCGGCATCGTGGCTGACGAACAGCAACGTGCCGCGCTTCTTGAACTCGCGCAGGAAGCGCATGCACTTCTGCGAGAAGAACGCATCGCCGACCGACAGCGCTTCGTCGATGATCAGCACGTCGGCGTCGACGTGCACGATGACCGCGAAGGCCAGGCGCAGGGCCATGCCGCTGGAATAGCTGCGCACGGGCTGGTCGATGAACTCGCCGATGTCGGCGAAGGCCAGGATGTCGTCCAGGCGCCGCGCGGTTTCCTCGCGCGTCAGGCCGTAGATGGCGGCGTTGAGGTAGACGTTCTCGCGCCCGGTGAACTCGGGGTTGAACCCGCTGCCCAGTTCGAGCAGCGCGGCGACGCGCCCGTGGATCGACACCGAGCCTTCGGTGGGCGTGAGCGTGCCGGCGATCATCTGCAGCAACGTGGACTTGCCCGAGCCGTTGCGGCCGATGATGCCCATCGTCTCGCCGCGCATCACGTCCATGTCGATGCCGCGCAGCGCCCAGAAGTTGCGGAAGAACGTCTTGCGCCGGCCGAACAGGCTCTGCCACAGCCGGTGGGCCGGGCTTTCGTACATGTGGTACGCCTTGCCGGCGTTGCGCACGGAAATCGTGAGCGCGCCGGCGGGCGGGGTGTTCGCGCCGTCAAAGGACATCGGCGAACCCCGTGCGCAGCTTCGCGAAGATCGCGTGGCCCGCGAAGGCCACCGCCACCGCGCAAACGGTGTAGACGCCGAGGCCGCGCCAATCGGGCAGGTGGCCCCAGATCAGGACTTCGCGCGCCTGGTCGATGATGAAGGTCAGCGGATTGAGGTGGAACACCCAGCGGTAGCGTTCGGGCACGGAGCCCACGGGCACGATCGCCGACGACAGGAACAGCATCGCGGTGGCGATCACGCCCACGATCTGCCCGATGTCGCGCAGGAACACGCCGAGCGCCGAGACGATCCAGCCGACCCCGAGCGTGAGCACGAACAGCGGCGCGAACACGACCGGGAACAGCAGCGCGGTCGGCGGCACGGCTCCCTTGGCGAACCACAGGAGCGCGAGCAGCACCACGGTGTTCATCGCCAGGTGGAACAACGCGGAAAACGACATGCTCCAGCCGAGCAGCTCGAGCGGGAACACGACGCGCTTGACGAAGTTGGCGTTGCCCACGATCAGCATCGGCGCGCGCGTGAAGCATTCGGCGAAGTAGCCGTGCACCACCAGGCCGACGAACAGGATCACCGCGAACTCGAAGGTCGAGCCCGACGCGCCGGGCCAGCGGCTCTTCATGATGTAGCCGAAGGCCATCGTGTAGACGAGCAGCATCAGGAACGGGCTGATCAGCGACCACAGCAGGCCGAAGTTGGCGCCGCGGTAACGGCCGAGGATCTCGCGCCGCGTCAGCTCGACCGCAAGCGACCGATGGCGGCCGAAGACATCCAGGATTTCCATCGCCGCGTTACGACTGCAGCGCCGCGGCGAGGTCGCGTTGCAGGTCCGCGACGTCTTCGACACCGACGCTCAGGCGCACCAGGTTGTCGAACAGGCCGAGTTGCGCACGACGCTCCGGCGGGATCGAGGCGTGCGTCATGATCGCGGGATGGTTGACGAGGCTTTCCACGCCGCCCAGCGATTCGGCGAGCGTGAACAGCTGCGTGCGCTCGCAGAAGCGCTTCGCCGCCTCGAGCCCGCCCTTGACGAAGATCGTGACGATGCCGCCGAAGCCGTCCATCTGCTGCTTCGCCAGCGCGTGGTGCGGGTGCGAGGGCAAGCCCGGGTAGACGACGCGTTCGATCGCCGGATGCGATTCGAGCCACTGCGCCAGCGCGAGCGCGTTCTCGCAATGCGCGCGCATGCGCAGGTGCAATGTCTTCAGGCCGCGCAACGCGAGGAAGCTGTCGAACGGGCCCTGCACCGCGCCGATCGAGTTCTGCAGGAAGGCGAGCTGTTCGGCGAGTTCGGTGTTGTCGCCGACCACGAGGATGCCGCCGACCATGTCGGAGTGGCCGTTGAGGTACTTGGTGGCCGAGTGCATGACGATGTCGGCGCCGTGTTCGAGCGGGCGCTGCACCATCGGCGAGGAGAAGGTGTTGTCGACGACCACCATCAACCCGTGCGCCTTCGCGATCTTCGCGATCGCGGCGATGTCGACGATCTTCAGCAAGGGGTTGGTGGGGGTCTCGATCCACACCATCTTCGTCTTCGGCGTGATCGCGGCTTCGAACTTGGCCGGATCGGTGAGATCGACCCAGCTGAAGTCCAGGCCCGCCGAGCGGCGGCGCACGCGTTCGAACAGGCGGAAGGTGCCGCCGTACACGTCGTCCATCGCGATGATGTGGTCGCCGCTGTCGAACAGCTCCAGCAGCGTGGAGGTCGCGGCCAGGCCCGAGCCGAACGCGTACCCGCGGGTACCGCCCTCGAGCGCGGCAATGCAGCGCTCGTAGGCGAACCGGGTCGGGTTGTGCGTGCGCGAGTACTCGAACCCCTGGTGCACGCCGGGGCTGGACTGGGCGTACGTGGACGTGGCGTAGATCGGCGGCATGACCGCCCCGGTGGTCGGGTCGGGCGATTGACCGGCGTGGATCGCCTTGGTGCCGGGGCCCATGGCGCGCGTGTCCTGCTCTTTCATGCGTGGATCCGATGCGAAAAACCGGCGCGATTCTAGCATCGGCGGCTCGCCCGCCCCCCGGGCGAATGGGCTATTGCACCCGGCGGCGCAACCAGTTCAGCAAGTCGATCCGGGTGATCAGGCCGAGGAACGCGGTGTCCTGGGTCACGATGGCCACGTGGCCGCGGTCGAACACGGGCAGCAGGGCCTCCACCGGGGAGCGCACGTCGAGGATGTCGAGCTTGGACACCATCGCGGTGGACACCGGGTCGCGGAACTTCGCCTCGTCGCCGTAGACGTGCAGCAGGACGTCGGATTCGTCGACGATGCCGACGATCTTCTCGCCGTCCATCACGGGCAGCTGGGAGACGTCGTACAGCTTCATGCGCTGGTAGGCGGTGACCAGCAGGTCGGTCGGCGCCACCACCACGGTGTCCTTGCGCGAGAACGGGCGCAGGATCAGGTCGCGCAGGTCGCCGTGCGTTTCGCGCTCCAGGAAGCCGTTGTCCAGCATCCAGTAGTCGTTGTACATCTTCGACAGGTACTTGTTGCCGGTGTCGCACACGAAGACGAGCACGCGCTTGGGCTCGGTCTGCGCGCGGCAATACTTGAGCGCGGCGGCGAGCAGCGTGCCGGTGGAAGAACCGCCGAAGATGCCTTCCTTCTCCAGCAACTCGCGCGCGGTGAGGAAGCTTTCCTTGTCGGAGATCGCGTAGGCCTGCTTGACGCGCGTGAAGTCGGAGATCGGCGGCAGGAAATCCTCGCCGATGCCTTCGACCATCCAGCTGGCCGACTTGTCCGACAGCGTGCCGCGGTTGATGTACTCCTCGAGGATCGAACCGACCGGATCGGCCAGCACGAGTTCGGTTTTCGGCGAGTGCTGCGCGAAGCACCGCGAAAGGCCCGTCATCGTGCCGGAGCTGCCGCAGCCGAAGACGATGGCGTCGAGGTCGCCGCCCATCTGGCGCAGGATTTCCGGGCCGGTGCCGAATTCGTGCGCGGCCGGGTTGTCGGGGTTGCCGAACTGGTTGATGAAGTACGCGCCGGGCGTTTCGCGCGCGATGCGTTCGGCCATGTCCTGGTAGTAATCGGGATGGCCTTTCGCCACGTCGCTGCGCGTCAGCACCACCTGCGCGCCCATCGCCTTGAGGTTGAAGATCTTCTCGCGGCTCATCTTGTCGGGCACGACGAGGATCAGCTTGTAGCCCTTCTGCTGCGCGACGAGCGCCAGGCCGATGCCGGTGTTGCCGGCGGTGCCTTCGACGAGCGTGTCGCCGGGCTTGATGTCACCGCGCTTCTCGGCGGCCTCGATCATCGAGATGCCGATGCGGTCCTTGACCGATCCGCCCGGGTTCTGGCTTTCCAGCTTCAGGAACAGCGTGCACTTGCCGGTGTCGAGGCGCTGCGCCTGCACGACCGGCGTATCGCCGATCAGTTCGAGGACGGACTGGTGCACGGTGCTGCTGGTGGACATCGTGGATCCCGCGTGCGGCCGCGAACGTGCGGCGGAGCGGGCGATTATCCGTCGGGGCGCACGCGAAAGTCAGCGTGCGATTCGATGCCACCGCAGGCGGTGCCGGCTGGACGAGGACGCCGGCACCGCCCGCGACGGTGTGGTTGCGGCCGGGGTCAGTGTTCCCGGTCGTAAAGGCTGGTCAGTCGATCCTTCGCAGCGAGCTTTTCGCGCTTCATCTTCTGCAGGGTCAGGTCGTCGACGGGGAGCACGCCGAGTTCGGCGTCGAGTACCTGCTTGTCGAGTTCCTTGTGGCGCTGGTACAGGCTCTTGAACTCGGGGTTGCCCTTGATCAATGCCTCGAGTTCCGCCTGTGGTTGCCCTTCGAACATGGTCAGCCTCCTCTTGCTACTGCATGAAAACGCGAACGCCCCGGGCCGGGTGGCACGGGGCGTCCAGGAGTTCGATCGGGATGGCGCGAGCGGCGCGCGGAGCCTGCATCCGGGCGCCCGCGCCGGAAAGTCCGGCCGCGCGCTCCTCATCTGCAGGTGTCTGGGTCATCGGCCTTCCGTTTCGAATCGGCCGAGCGAGGGTGCGCTCGGGAGTTCGACGCTACTCCTCCGCCGGTGGCTCGGCAAGGGCGCCGACGCCGATCCGCAGGGTTTCGCCGACGTTCGGCAACGCAGCGTCAAGCCATTGAAAAGAAAAGGTTATTTGGCCGACACGATGATCTCGACGCGGCGGTTGCGCGCCCGGCCCGCGGCGGTCGTGTCGTCCGCGATCGGAGACGATTCACCCAACCCCGTGGACTGCATCCGGGCCTTCGGGACGCCACCGGCGGCCAGGGCCGCGAGTACCGCGCTGGCCCGCCGGGCGGACAGCGCCTGGTTGGCGGCCGCTTCGCCCTGCCCGTCGGTATGGCCCTCGATCTTCACGCGCGGCGCGGGGCCGGCCTGCAGGTAGGCGGCCAGCGCACGCAGGCTGGCGGTGGCCGAGGCGGTGAGCGTGGCCTGGCCGGATGCGAAGGCGTCGCCGCCGAGGGTGAAGACTTCGCCCCGGGCGTCGCGCTTCGACGGCGGCAGCGACCCCCCAGCCGTGAGTTCGGCTTCCTTGCGGGCCAGGGCGGCGTCTTTTTCGCGCGCCGCGGCGAGTTTGGCGGCCTGGTCGCCGGCGACGTCGAGGATCACGTCCTCGGCCTGCTGGCGCGCGGCGGCTTCCGTTTCGGCGGCGGCGCGCAGGCGCTGGGCTTCCTCGGCCTGGATCTGCGCTTCTACGCGCAGGCGTTCGGTTTCCTGGCGCGCGCGTTCGGCGTCCTGGCGGCTGGCTTCGACCAGCAATTCGCTGCGTTCGCGATCCAGGCGATCGACGTCGCGGCGCGCGGCTTCGGTGCGCGCGGCGAGTTCGGCGGTTTCGGTGCGGCGGCTGGCGACCTGCACGGCATGCGCGCGATCGCGACTGCGCGCCGTGGCGATGGCGTCGATGGACTGGCGCGCGCGCAGGCGTTCGTAGGCGCCGAAGCCCTGCAGGCGGGCGTCGGCGTCCAGCGACAGCAGACGCTGCGAGAGCGCGGCCGCGGGATCCGTGCCGGCCGGCACGCCCTGCGGCGCGGGCCATGCGACCGGCGCGGGTTGGTCGCCGGCGCCGAGTTGCAGGCGCTGGCGCAGTTCGGTGATTTCGTTGGCGCGCTGCGTGTAATCGGCCTGGGTGGTGGCCGCGCGGCTGCGTGCGAGGGCGAGTTCGCCATCGGTGGACGCGGACTCGGCCAGCAGGCGCGCCTGGTCCTCGTCGCCCCGGGCCATCGCCGATTGCGCAGCGCCCAACGCGCTGCGCGCCGATGCAAGTTCGGCCGATGCGTACTGGTCCGCGTCGGCGCTCTCCGCGCGCGAGACCGCTTGTTGCGCCGCGGACAACTCGCCGGTGGGCGGCGGCAGGCTAGCGCAGCCCGCGAGCGCGGACGCGATCACAAGGCCGCAAATCCACGCGTGTTGCGTTTTACGGAAGTGTGCGAAGCTTGGGCGCATAGGGGTGCCGTGCTGTTCTGAAGGGGGACGACGCGCGGTCATTGTGATGAAGCCGGCGCCGTGCATGCAATCGGCCGCCAAGACACGAGGGTACGGCACATGGACATCGGCTATTTCCTGAAGCTGATGACGGAGAAGAACGCGTCGGACATGTTCCTGACGACCGGTGCTCCCGTTTACATCAAGGTCGAAGGCAAGTTGTACCCCCTCGGCAACACCGGCCTGCCCCCGGGCATGGTCAAGAAGATCGCCTATTCGCTGATGGACGAGGGCCAGGTGCCCCAGTTCGAGCGCGACCTGGAACTGAACATGGCGATCGCGCTGGCCGATTCCGGCCGCTTCCGCGTGAACGTGTTCAAGCAGCGCGGCGAGGTGGGCATGGTGATCCGCGCGATCCGCAGCGTGATCCCGTCCATCGAAGAGCTGCAGCTGCCGCAGGTGCTGAAGGAAATCATCATGGCCCCGCGCGGCCTGGTGCTGATCGTCGGCTCCACCGGTTCGGGCAAGTCGACCACGCTCGCCTCGATGATCGACCACCGCAACAGCACCTCGTCGGGCCACATCCTCACCATCGAGGATCCGATCGAATACCTGCACAAGCACAAGAAGTCGATCGTCAACCAGCGCGAAGTCGGCCTGGACACGCACGCCTTCCACAACGCGCTCAAGAACGCGATGCGCGAGGCGCCGGACGTCATCCTGATCGGCGAGATCCTGGACGCCACCACGATGGAAGCGGCGATCGCCTTCGCCGAAACCGGCCACATCTGCCTGGCCACGCTGCACTCCAACAACGCCGACCAGACGATCGAGCGCATCCTCAACTTCTTCCCCGAGGCCGCGCACAAGAACGTGCTGATGAACCTCGCGCTCAACCTCAAGGCGGTGGTGTCGCAGCGCCTGGTGGTCGGCGTGGATGGCCGCCGCATGCCGGCCGCCGAAGTGCTGATCAACACGCCGATGATCCGCGACCTGCTGCGCCGCGGGCAGGTGCACGAGATCAAGCAGGCGATGGAAGAGTCGCTGGAAGCGGGCATGGAGTCGTTCGACCAGTGCCTGTTCCGCCTCTACAAGGAAGGCCGCATCGAGAAGGAAGCCGCGCTGCAGGCCGCCGACTCGCGCGATGGCCTTGCGCTGAAGTTCCGCCTCTCCGAGGGCGGCACCGGCGAACACGATCCCTACGCGGACGTGTTCGAAACCAAGATCGGCTGAAACCCCCGCCGCGCGCGAGCGCGGCTCAGGTGGGTTGCGGGGCGTCCGGTTGCATTTCCGGGCGCGCCGCGTCGAAGGCCGGCAACGCCAGGCACGCCGCTTCGATGCGCTGGATGGTCGGGTACTTGCCCAGGTCGATGTTGAACCGCCGCGCGTTGTAGACCTGCGGGACCAGGCAGATGTCGGCCAGCGTCGGCGCGTGGCCGTCGCAGAATTCGCCCGTCGAAGGATGGTCGGCCAGCATCGACTCGAATGCGGCCAGGCCGTCGCCGATCCAGTGGCGCACCCATTCGTCGCGTTCGGGTTGCGGCACGTGCCATTCGCGCTCGAAGTACTGCAGCACGCGCAGGTTGTTGAGCGGATGCACGTCGCACGCGATCAGCTGCGCCAGGCCGCGCACGCGCTGGCGGTCGCGCGCGGTGGCGGGCAGCAGCGGCGGCGAGGGCCACACTTCGTCCAGGTATTCGAGGATGGCCATCGACTGGCGCAGGTTGCGCTGGCCGTGTTCGAGCACCGGCACCAGGCCTTGCGGATTGGCGGCGCGGAACGCGGGCGTGTGCTGGTCGCCGCCATCGCGCAGCAGGTGCACCGAGGCGATGTCGTACGGCAGTCCCTTGAGGTTGAGGCCGATGCGCACGCGGTACGCAGCGCTGGAGCGCCAATAGGAAAACAGCCGCAACCGATCGTTCACGAGGCTCCCCCGAGCGCCTGCCGCGTGGTGCGGCAAGGCACATTAGCTTGCCCGCCTGCCGGGCGGAAGACCGTCAGCCTGCCGCCGACTGCCGTTCGATCTTCTGGTCGATCGCGCCGAAGATGCTGTGGCCGGCCTTGTCGAGCATTTCGATGCGAACGCTGTCGCCGAATGACAGGAACGGCGTGACCGGCTTGCCCTGCTCCAGCGTTTCCACGGTGCGCTTCTCGGCGAAGCACGAGGCGCCCTTGCTGGTGTCTTCGTTGGCGATGGTGCCCGAGCCGACGATGGTGCCGGCCGACAGCGGCCGCGTCTTCGCGGCGTGCGCGACCAGCTGCGCGAAGTCGAACTGCATGTCCACGCCCGCTTCCGGCGCGCCGAACCACTGGCCGTTGATGTGCGTGAGCAGCGGCAAGTGCACTTTGTTGCCTTGCCAGGCATCGCCGAGTTCGTCGGGCGTCACGAAGACCGGCGACAACGCCGACCGCGGCTTGGACTGCAGGAAGCCGAAGCCCTTCGCGAGTTCGCCCGGGATGAGGTTGCGCAGCGACACGTCGTTGACGAGGCCGATGAGCTGCAGGTGCATCGCCGCGCGTTCGGGGGAGACGGCCATCGGCACGTCGTCGGTGATCACCACGATTTCGGCTTCCAGGTCGATGCCGTAGGCCTCGTCGACCACCTTCACCGGATCGCGCGGGCCGAGGAAGCCGGCACTCGTGGCCTGGTACATCAGCGGATCGACGTAGAAGCTTTCCGGCACTTCGGCGCCGCGCGCGCGGCGCACGCGTTCGACGTGCGGGAGATACGCGCTGCCGTCGACGAATTCGTACGCGCGCGGCAACGGCGCGGCGAGCGAACCGACATCCAGGTCGAACACGTCATCGGGTTCGCCGCCGTTGAGCACGTCGTACAACGCGTTGAGGCGCGGCGCGGCGTTCTGCCAGTCTTCCAGCGCGCGCTGCAACGTCGGCGCGATCGCGGTGGCGCGCACGGCGCGCTTGAGATCCTTGGACACGACGACGAGGGTGCCGTCGCGGCCGCCCTCCTTCAGGGAAGCGAGCTTCATGCAGTGGCCTTGGCGTTTGCAGCGCGGGGGAGCGCGAGGCCCGCGATTGTGGCGCGCCGGTTTGAATCCTGCAAAAGAAAAACCCGCCTTGCGGCGGGTTCTTCGGATTTGGCAGCCCCGGATGGATTCGAACCACCGAATGCCTGAGTCAGAGTCAGGTGCCTTACCGCTTGGCGACGGGGCTGTGGCTGCAATTTTGGAACTCGGGCGGCCGCGATTGTAGCGCGGCCACCCGTCAACACACCGCTTACGCGTTTTCCAGAATCAGCGCTTGGAGAACTGCGTCGCGCGGCGGGCCTTGTGGAGGCCGACCTTCTTGCGTTCGACTTCGCGGGCGTCGCGGGTCATGAAGCCGGCCTTGCGCAGGTCGGTCTTCAGCGACTCGTCGTATTCCACCAGCGCGCGCGAGATGCCGAGGCGGATCGCGCCGGCCTGGCCGGTGATGCCGCCGCCTTCCACCGTCACGAAGATGTCGAACTTGTCGGTCGACTGCGTGAGCTCGAGCGGCTGGCGGACGATCATGCGCGCGGTTTCACGGCCGAAGAAGTCTTCGATCGTGCGGTCGTTGATGGTGATGGTCCCGTTGCCCTTGCGCAGGAACACGCGGGCGGTGGAGGACTTGCGGCGGCCGGTGCCGTAATTCTGCTGGATTGCCATAGGGAGCTCTTAGAAATCCAGCGGCTGCGGCTGCTGGGCGGTGTGCGGATGGTTCGGACCGGAATAAACCTTCAGCTTGCGATACATCGCACGGCCGAGCGGATTCTTCGGGAGCATGCCCTTGACGGCGGTTTCGAGGACGCGTTCCGGGTGGCGCTCCAGCGCCTGGCCCAGGGACTCGGTCTTCAGGTTGCCGATGTAACCGGTGAACCGGTGGTACATCTTGTCCGTCAGCTTCTTGCCGGTCACGTGGATCTTCTCGGCGTTGATCACCACGAGGTAATCGCCGGTATCGACGTGCGGGGTATAGACGGGCTTGTGCTTGCCGCGGAGGCGGCGGGCGAGCTCGGAGGCGAGCCGGCCGAGGGTCTTGCCTTCGGCATCGACCACGTACCAGTCACGCTGGACGGTCTCGTTCTTGGCGCTGAAAGTCTTCATGCGTAACTCGTGTGGGTACATGGTCGGGCTGGTTGCGGGGGCGCGAGGGCCCCGCGGAACGTCGCCGCGTGATGTAGGGGCGGAACAAAAGAGGCGGAATGATAGCGGCCCCACCGGGGCGTGGCAACCCCGGTGAACCCCTGCCCGCTCAGGCCGTGCGGCGGACCGGGGCCTGGGCGCGGCGCTGGAGCGGCGCCGGCGGGAACAGCACCGCGTCCTTGAAATACACGACTTTCAGCTGGAACCCGCGCGGCGAGTAGCCGATGAACGTGGCCCCGGTGCGCGGTTCGACGGCCTGGGTGTAGCGGCCGTTGAGCGTGGCGTTTTCCAGCTCCAGCAGCACGCCGATGCTCTCGGGCTTCTCCTTGTTGGCCGCTTCGAGGATGTCGAGGGCTTCCTGGAAGAACGGCACCGCGCCCTTGTTGCCGCGGAATTCCGGCGCGAAGAACTGGCGGTAGTAATACGTGGGCTGGCGCAGGCGCGGGATGATCCGCAGCAACGCGGTCCCGACGCCGACGATCTGGCCGTCGGCATCGCGGGCCACGACCACGGCCTGCTTGGCGCGCAACGCAGCACGCGCCGGATCGGCGAGCGCGCCGTGGCGCGTCCAGAAATCGACCAGTTCGGCCTGCAGTTCCGGCGTCGTGGTGCGCCAGACGTTGGTGGTTTCGAAAGACACGGTGTGGCCTGCCTTATTTCTTCGGTGCGGCGGTCGCGGGCTGCGACTTCGCCAGGGTCTTCAGGGCGTCCAGGTATTCCGGGAAGTCCAGCGACTGGTTCTTGTCCTTGTCGAACGCCGACATCGGCGGCGCGTTCTTGCCGGCGCGCTGCACGAGCATCATCTGCGCGTACTCGCTGGCCTGGAGCTTGCCGTCGTGGTTCGCGTCGCGGCGCTCGAACTCGGCGTGCAGCCGCTGCACGGTCAACGCATCGCGCACCTGCACGAAGCCGGCACGGAACTCGTCCTTCGAAATCGAACCGTCGTGGTTCGCATCCCACGCGGCGAACATCGCATCGGCGCCCTGGCCCTGCTCGGCCGCGGCCGGTGCCGCGACGGGCTTGCCCGCCTGCTGCTGCGCGAACGCCACCGGCGCCACGAGCGCCGCCATCAACACGATCCAGGTCTTCATGCCACCACCTCCGGCTGCGCTTCGGGTTCGAACGTGATCAGCTCGCGGATCTCCGCGGTGCGCAGGCCGATCATCATCGGGTTGACGACGTTGGGCAGGAAGCTGATGTCGAAGATCTCGGAGATGTCGCCTTCGAAGCGGATCCAGTTCAGCACGTCGCCGTTGGCCAGCGAGACGATCTGCACGCCGCACCACGGTTCGACGTCGCGCTTCTTCAGTTCTTCGTCCAGCTGCAGGCCTTCGAAGCGCTGGTTGCGCGGCTTCGACAGGCCCACCGCGGCCACGTTGCCCACGATCGACAGGCCGCGCAGGAAGCCCGGGAACCACGCGGTCGGCACGAACGCCTTCTTCGCGAAATCCACGTAACCCAGGTGCCCGGTGCCCGCGTTGAGCACCCACAGCTTGCCGTTGGCCCAGCGCGGCGAATGCGGCATCGACAGGCCTTCGCACACGATCTCGTCGGTCTCCACGTCGATCACCACGCCGCCGCTCATGCGGCGATCGCGCCAGCCATCCACCGCGTCGGACTTGCACACCGCGGTGACGTACTTCGGCTTGCCGTCGACCATCGCCAGGCCGTTCAAGTGGCAACGATCTTCCGGCGCGAGCTTGCTGATAAAGCTCGGCTTCCAGATCGGCTTGAAGCTGTGCGTCTGGCTCAGCTCGGCCAGGCACGAATACTTGGTGTTGACGAACACCACGCGGCCGTCGCTTCGGATGCCGAGTTCGTGGATGTCCAGGTCGCCGATCGTCTGCGCATTGCGCGGCACGTAGCACTTGTCGAACTTGCCGTGGATCGATTCGCCCGGGCGCAGGATGTTCTCGAAGCGCCACAACTGGTACAGGCCACCGAGGTAGATGCGCTGCGCGTTGCCGACGATGCCCATCGCGCGCTCGAAGATGCGCTCGAAGAACGACACGCGGCCCTGCTGGTCGCTGCCGACCAGGTACACGCGGCCGGTCTGGTACGAGGAGATCGCCAGCGACACGCGATTGCTCGACAGCCACGAAGCCAGCCCGCGCGAGCAGCTCTTCTCGACCTGCAGCTTGGTCAGGTCCAGCGGCGGCTTTTCCGACTGCGCGGTGTTGAGGGTTTCGTTCCGGGGTTCCGGCGTGGCCGGTGCGGCCGGCGCCTGCGGTGCGACGGCGTCTGCTGCCTGCCCGGCGGCCGTGTCGGCGCCGGCAGTCTTTTTCTTGCTTGCCACGAAGTTCTCCGAAATGACGTCTGCGATCCCAGCGCCACAGTTGAAACGATTTCGCGGTCGCGGGCCAGCGTCTTTCGCGGGCCGGCGATGAATCGTTACGAATGTCCCGGCTGAACGCGCCCCCGGATGCGACGGGGCCCGGCGGAATCCGCCGGGCCCGCGTGCCTTACCAGGTGTAGCGCAGGCCGACCTGGCCGCCGAGGATGCTGTCGAACGCGCCGCCGTCGGTCCAGTTCAGGCCGCCGAAGATGTCGAGGTTGCCCATCTTCACGTTGGCGCCGACTTCCAGCATGCCGCTGGTGCCTTGCGTCGAGGTGTGGCCGGTGAACGTGTCGGCGATGGTGAAGCCCTGCTCGCCCTTGAACTCGCGGATCACGCTCAGCGCGCCGTACGGGGTCCAGTTCGCGCCGGAGGCCGTGGTGAACGACTGCTCCAGCTCCAGGCCCGCGCGACCACGCGAGGACGTGCCGCCGTGGATCTCGAAGCTCGCCAGGTCGCCGTGCAGGATGTCGACGTTGGAGACTTCCGAACGCGTGTACTGCACCTGCGGCACGAGCTTCAGGCCGCTGGCCGAAGTCCACACGTTCCAGCCCGCTTCGACGTTGAACGCACCCACGTCGCCGCCGCTTTCCTGCTTGCCGCCGGCCGAGGTGAGGTCCGCGTCGAAATGCATCCAGCGGTACGACACGTCGGCGTAGAACCCGTTCGGCGAGAGGTACGTCATGTACAGGCCGGCGGTGTCGCCCTTGAGCTTGTCGGAACCGAAGCCGTTGTCGAGCGACTGCTTGCCTTCGCTCTTGCCCAGCGTGGCGCCGATGAAGAAGCCATCGGTCACGTAGGCGTTGACGCCCGCTTCCACGCCGCTGTTGGTCTGTTCGAAACCGAACTGGCCGTTCTGCGGCATGTTGTCCAGCGTGAACTGCGGCGTGATCGTGCCCTTGTCGTGGAAGACGCGGACCCACGCGCCGGTGTCGCTGTCGCCCATGCGCGAGAACACACCCATGCGCTGGCGGAACGTGCCGACCTGCGTGGTCATCAGGCTCTGCGCGCCGGTGGCGATGTCGCCGGCGAGCGAACCGGTGTCGTTCACGCCGTCCATCGCGACCGTGATGTTGAACAGGTCGGCGGTGGCGTTGGCGGTGTTGATGCGCTCGGTGACGCCGACCTTCAGGTTGACGAAGTTGTTGGCGTTGAGCAGCACGCGGTCGATGGAGAAGGTACCGGCCGTGAACTCGCCGGCCTTCGATTCGCCCGTGACCGAGACCACCGGGATCGACAGGCCCGCCACCGTCTTCGGCAGGTCGAGCACGCGCACGTTGAGCGCCTGCTTCGTGCCGTCGGACACGTTGCCTTCGATGTACAGCATGTCGCTGGTCCGGTTGAGCAGGCTGACGTCGACGTTCAGCGCACCCTGGCCGGCGAAGTCGCCGTAGATGGTGAGCGTGTCGTCCGGCGCGCCGTCCAGGAAGCTGATCGTGCCGTTGTTGGTGAAGGCGATCGGGTTGAGCACCGAGACCGGCGCCGCGGCGATGGCGTGCAGGTTGCTCTGCATCAGCGGCGCGGCGGACAGGCCCGTGCCGAGGTCGATGCTGCTGTCGCCGTTGACCGAGACCAGGCCCGCGTTGGTGAACACGTTGCCCGCGCCGGAATTGCCGCCCAGCGAGATCGCCGCGTTGTTCATCACGATGGTGCCGCCGGCCGCGTTGACGATGCGATCGTCGCCGCCGCCGAAGTCGGTGCCGTGGCCGCGCACGATCCAGGTGCCGTGGTTCTGGTTGGTCAGCACGTCGTTGCCGTCGCCGAGCACCAGCGCGCCGTTGAGCATGCCGGCGTTGCGGATGTCCTCGACGCCGTCGCCGCCGGCGATCGCCACGCTGTTCTCGACGCTGGAGGTCGCGACGATCGTGCCGGTGTTGGTGACCACCGACGTGCCGTCGGCGTACAGGCCCATGGCGATCGCGTAGCCGGCGTCGATCGCGTTGATCGTGCCGGTGTTGTTCACCGTGACGTCGCCCGCCGACTGCGCGACCAGGCCGACCGTGTTGCCGGTGTGGCCGGTCGCCGTGATCGTGCCGCTGTTGGTGACCGTGCCGTCGCCGTACTTCGCGCCGACCAGCGCACCGACGGCCGCACCGGAGGTGCTGGTGGCGGTGATCGTGGCGGTGTTGGCGAGCGAGACGTCGCCGCCGAGCACGAACGCGCCGATGGCCTGGCTGTCGTGGCCGGTCGCGGTCGCCGACAGGGTGGCGCCGTTGTTGACCGACGCCGTGGCGCCGAAGACCAGCGCACCGGCGGCGAAGGCGTCATCGCCGGTGGCGGTGGCGCGGACCACGTTGGTGTTGTGGAAGGACGAGGCGTCCGAATCGACCTGCACGCCGAACGCGCTGGCGATGCCCGTGGCCGTCACCGTGCCCGTCGTGTTGACCGAGGCGCTGGTGTTGCCCGAGGCGCGGATGCCGATCGCCTGGTCGGCGGCGGCGATCGTCGTGCCGCCGACGTTGACGTTGGCGATGTCGCCGTCCGCACCGACGCCGAGCGCGTACTGGGTCGCGGTCGCGTGGATCGTGCCGTTGCCGGAGACCGACACCGTGCCGTACGCGCCAGCCTGGATGCCGAACGCGGCGTCGTGGCCGAGCGCGTCGATCGTGCCGGCGTTGGCCACCGTGGTCGCGTCGCCGTAGGCGTTCACGCCCGTGGCGTTGCCGTTGGTGCTGCGCGCGTTGAGCGAACCGCCGTTGGTCACCGCGGTCGTGGCGTATTCGCCGTAGGCCGAGATGCCGAACGCGTTGCCGTCGACGGCCGAGGCGATGACGTGGCCGGTGTTGCCGATCGCCATCGACGTCAGGCCGTAGGCGTAGATGCCCGAGGCCTGGCCGTTGCCGGTGGAGGTCGCGGTGATGTCGCCGCCGTTGGCGATGGTGATCGCGTCGGCGTCGACTTCCATGCCCGCCGCCCATTGCGTCGCCGTGGCGACGATCGCGTGGGTGTTGGTGATCGAGACCGCGCCGCCGCGGGAGAAGATGCCGTCGGCGAAGCTGTCGTCGGAGGTCGCGGTGATGTCGCCGCTGTTGCGGACCGTCACCGAGGCGCCGTCCAGGCCTTCCGCGCCGATGCCCATCGCGTAGCCGTAGGCGCCGGCCGCGATGCTGCCGCGGTTGTCGACGAGCACGGTGCCGTAACCGTAGGCCGCGACACCCTTCGCATCGCCGTACGGGCTGGTCGCATCGACGTGGCCGGTGTTGGTGATCGCGAGCGCGTCGTTGGCGAAGCCCTCGATGCCCATCGCCATGCTGTAGGTGCTGTCGAACGCCTGGGCCGAGACGTCGCCGGCGTTGGCGATCGCAACGGTGTCGCCGCGCGTGTCGATGCCCGCGGCGAAGTGCAGGCCGGTGGCTTCGACCGAGCCGCCGAGCGCGTTGGTGACGTTGACCTTCTCGCCTTCGGCGAACACGCCTTCGGCCCACGAAGAACCGGAGCCGGCGTGGATCTGGCCGCTGTTGGTGACGGCCGTCAGGTCGCCGCCGGCGCCATCCAGGTCGCGCGCCATCACGCCGATCGCGTAGCCGTAGTTGCCGAACACGGTGACGTCGTTCGCGTTGGTGACCGTGGTGTTGCCGTACGCCGACGCGTCGATGCCGACCGCGCGATCGTAGGCGTTGACCGAGACGCTGCCGTGGTTGGTGACGATCGCATCGCCGACCGAGGCGTACGCCAGCAGGCCGGTGGCCGCCAGGCTGTTGCCCGACTGGAGCTGCGTGACCTGGACCGAGCCATCGTTGAGGACATCGGCCTGCGTGCTGCCATGCGCGGCGAGGCCCACGGCGCCGGACACGCCGGACACGGTGAGGTTGCCGCCGTTGGAGGCCGAAGCGGAGTCGCCGCTGGCGGCGCCGCCCACGGCAACGCTGTAGCTGTTGGTCACCGTCAGGTCGTGGACGTTGCTGACCGAAGCGTTGCCGTCATCCGACTGCGCGCCCAGGCCGATGGCGAAGTCGCCGTTGACCGTCACCTTCACCGTGCCGGTGTTCACGACGCTGGCATCGCCCTCGTACGAACCGGCCACCAGGCCCGCGCCGTAGACGCCGGCGAGGACGTTGACGGTGCCGCTGTTGGTGATCGAAGCGTTGCCGAACGCGGCGTAGGCGTTCGCGCCCATCGCGACTTCGGTGGTGCTGTCGATGTTGTACTTCGGGAAGGTGAACGTGCCGCCGGCGCTGATCGTGCCGGCGTTGTCGATCGACACGTCGCCGTAGGACGACGCGGCGTAGACGCCGGTGACCCTGCGGTTGAAGGCATCGGTCACCTGGATCGTGCCGTCGCTCGTGTTGGACACGGCCACGTCGCCGTCGTAGGCGTGCGCGAGGATGCCGGTGGCGTCGTAGCCGCCCGCACCCGTGACGATGCCGCCGTTGGTGACCGACACCGCGCCGGTGGCGTCGGCCAGCAGGCCGACGACGCTGGTGTTGCTGTACTTGCCGGCGCTCGTGTTCACGATGCCGGTGGTGTTGATCGTGGCCGACGTGTCGCCGAAGACCTGGATGCCGACCGAGCGCGCGCCGGTGCCGTTCACCGCCACGCCGCCGGCGTTGTCCACGCCCGCCACGTCGCCGTCGGCGAGGATGCCGGTCGTGAAGGTGCCGCTGCCGTTGCCGCTCGCAGTGACCTGGCTGGTGGCCGAAGCGTTGACCTGCACGACGCCGTACCCCAGCGCCATGATGCCGGTGGCGTTGCCGTCGCCGGTGCTGGCGCGGACCACTCCGGCGTTGGTCACCGTGTTGGAGATCGTGCCCCAGCTGTAGCTGCCGATGGCCATACCCTGGTAGACCGAGGCCGAAACGTCGCCACCCGCCAGGTTCTGCACGACGGCCGTGTCGCCGTAGACGTCCATGCCGAGCGCGTTGCCGTTGTTGGCGTGCGCGTAGATGGTGCCGTCGTTGACGCCGCGCGCGAAACCGACCGCGTAGGCGTACAGGCCGATCGCCGTGCTGCCGTCGGCGCTGGCGCGCGCGTCGATGTCGCCGTGGTTGATCAGGATCGAATGCGTGTTGCCCAGGCCCACCATACCGGTGGCGGCGAGGGTGCCCTGCACGTCGAGCGTGCCGCTGTTCGTCGAATCCACGTCGGTGCCGGCGGCGAGCACGCCGTAGGCGGCGCCGTCGTACGCGCGGACGATCACGTCGCCGCCGTTGGTCGTGATGGCGTGGTCACCGATGCCGTTGCCGGCGATGGCGAATTCGCCGTACGCGTTGCCGTGCTCCGCGGTGGCCCACATGTCGCTGTTGTTGCGCACCGTGGCGTCGTCGTTGGCGCGTGCGAACAGGCCGAAGGCGTTGCCGTCGTACACGTACGCATCGACCGAACCGCCGCTGCTGAGGATCGACACCGCGTCGCCGCGGCCTTCGATGCCCGCAGACCAGTAATCGCCCTTCGCCACGATGTCGCCGGTGTTGGTGACGTCGACGTTGGTCGCGTTGGCGTAGATGCCGTCGCCGACCGCCGCGCTGGAGATCGAGGAAATCGTGCCGGTGTTGGTCACCGTCGCATCGAAGGCGGCCAGCGCCTGGATGCCGTACGACAGGCCGAGCGCCGAAGCGCTCAGCGAGCCGTCGTTGACGATCGTGACGTCGCCGTAGTTCGAATACGCGGCCGCCGCGATCGCGTTGGTGTAGCCGCGCGCGTCGACCTTGCCGTCGATCGTGTTGGTGAGCGTGGCGCCGTAGTAGCCGCCCGACAGCACGCCGTAGGCGCGGCTGTAGTACGACTGCACGTCGACGTCGCCGTTGTTGGTGGCATCGGCCACGCCGTAGTCGGCGCGCGACCACATGCCGTAGGCGCCGCCGTTGGAGCGCACGATGATGGTGTCGTCGTTGGACGTCGTCGCGGTGCCGAACAGCGAACGCGCGATCTCGCCGCGTGCGCGCGTGCCGCCGCCGGCGAACAGCGTGCCGTCGTTGGTGATGCTGGCATCGCCGAAGAGCGTCAGCGCTTCCATGCCGACCGAGGCACCGGCCGCCGACGACACGAGCAGGCCGGCGTTGGAGGTGGTGGCGAGGTTGTTGTACGAGTACGCCAGCGCGCCGAACGAATTGCCGGCATTGGCGAAGGCATAGATGACGCCGCTGTTGTCGACGCTGGCATGGCTGAACAAGCCGGTCGCATAGGCGCCGTACGCGTTGTCGCCCTGCGCCACGATGAGCCCGGTGCCGGTGTTGTCGACCGTGGCGATGCCGGTGTTGCCCTGCACGACCGCACCGAACGCGGTGCCGCCGCGCGAGACCGCGTTGACGATCACGCGGCCGTCGTTGGTGAAGGAGCCTTCGACGTCCGCCGACAGCGCGAGCGCGCCGTAGGCCGCCGAACCACCGGTCACGTTGAGCGTGCCGTACTGCGTGTTGTGGATGATCGCGCCGCTGTCGCCGGCGGCCACCAGGCCCTGCGCGACGCCCGCATACGGCGCGTTGATGTTGACGCTGCCGTTGTTGGTGACGACGCCCGTGCCCTGGAAGGCGCGGCTGACCGCTTCGATGCCGCTCACGGACGCCGTGCCGCTGGCGTTCACCGTGCCGTCGTTCGTCGCCGTCGCCGCCTGCCCTTCGTTCGAGCTGCGCACGCTGATGCCGGTGGCGAACGAACCGTCCACCTGCACCGTGCCGCCGACGTTGTTGGTCGCCGTGGCGGCGTACGCCGCGCGGATGTCGATGCCGGTGGCGTAGGCGCCGGTCGCGCCGATGAAGGCGCTGTTGTTGACGGCGACGTCGCCGCCCGCGGCGAGCACGCCGACCGCGAAGCCGTCGCCGACGCGCGCATTCGCGGAAATGTTGCCGCCGTCGTTGTCGACGGTGACGAAGCCGCCGGCGGCATAGATGCCGGCGCCGGTGGCGTAGCCGTCGGCATGGACGATGCCGGTGTTGGTGACGTTCACCGCGCCGCCGACGGCGAGCACGCCGAGCGCATCGGTGTATTCCGAGCGCGCATCGATGCCGTTGTCGTTGGTGACCGTGATCGCGCCCGCACCGTTGGCGAACGCACCGTAGGCCACGCCGAAGGCGTCGACGTCCACGTTGCCGGTGTTGGCGATCGCGACGTTGCCGCCGCTGGACGTGGCGTACAGGCCATACGCGCGGAAGTAACCGGTGGCGGTGACGTCGCGGCTGTTGGTGATGCCGGCGCCGTACGCGCCTTCGCTGTCCAGGCCGAACGCGACCAGGCCCGAGGAGGAGACGCTGCCGCTGTTGGTGATGTCGGTGTACGCACCGACGGCGAGAACGCCCTCGGAGATGAAGCTGTTCGACGTCGCGGCGATGTCGCCGTCGTTCTTGACGCTGGCGTTGTAGCCGCCAACGAACGCGCCGATCGCCGCGCCGTCGGCGGAAGCGCCGACGCTGCCGCCGTTGTGGATCGAGGCATCGCCGTTGACCGACAGCGCGTACATGCCGTACGCGCTGTTCACGCCGCCGGCGTTGATCGTGCCGGTGTTCTCGGCGTGCGCGGTGCCGGTGCCGTAGGAGATCGCGTACAGGCCCTTGGCGTTGTCGCCGGAAACCTTCAGCGTGCCGAGGTTGGTGGCATTCGCGTCACCGGCCACGGAGATCGCCTGCAGGCCCAGCGCATCGCCGTACGCCGAGGTGACGGCGAGCGAGCCGTCGCTGAACGTCGTGGCGTTGCCGCCGCCGTAGGCGAGCAGGCCGAAGGCGTTGGCATCGATGCTGTCGACCGTGATCGTGCCGGTGTTGCTCGCCATCGCGGTGCCGTTGGCGCCCGCGTAGAGGCCCATCGCGGCAAAGCTGCCGTCGACGTCGAGCGTGCCGCCGTTGGTCGCGTTGGCGGACCTGGCGCCTTCGGCATCGATGCCGATGGCGACGTACCCGCCGGAGACCGTCAAGGTCCCGCCGTCGGCGTTGGTGCCGCTGGCCGTGTCGCCGAGGACCTGCATGCCGATCGCGTTGCCGAACAGGGCGGTCGCGCTGACGTTGCCCGTGTTGTTCGCGGTGGCGTTGCCGCCCGCCGTGGCCTGCATGCCGAGCGCGTAACCGAGCGAGGTGACCTGGACGGTGGCGGAGTCGCCGTTCGACGCCATTGCGTTGCCATACGCGGCATCGGCGTCGAGGCCGATCGCGCTGTAGCCGCCGGACACGGTCATCGCACCGTTGTTCATCGCGCGGGCGTCCGTGCCGTAGAACGACGTGGCGCCGACGCCGGTGCCGTAATCCCCGCCGGAGACGGACATCGTGCCGTTGTTGGCGCCCAGCGCCGTGCCGTACACCGAAGTCGACGTCACGCCGATCGCGGTGCCGCTGTTGTTGGCGTCGGCGACGAGCAGGCCGTTGTTGCCGACATCGCTGGTGCCGGAGACGGCATAACCGAACAAGCCGGCCGCGATGCCGTAGGCGCCCGTCGCATGGGCCCCGATGCTGCCGCCGTCGTTGCTGATCGTCGCGTCGGTACCGGCGGACACGTACACGCCCATCGCCTGGCCGTAGGCGCCGGTCGCGGTCGCGCTGATGTCGCCCGTCTGCAGCACGTAACCCTGCGCGGCGACTTCCATTTCCACGCCAGCGGCCCACGTGTAGCCGGTGATGTCCATCGTCCAATCGGCGTCGAGCTCGTCGATGCCGCCGAGCGAGACGAACCAGCCATCGGCGAGGCCCGTGTTCGACGTCACGGTTATGTTGTTGCCGTGCGGAGAGACGTACCAGTTGCCCGGGAAATTGCCCGGGTTGCTGTAGCTGAAGAACACCTGGTCGTCGAGGCCGCCGCTGCCGCCGCCCGGGCCGGGCGCGACGAACGACTGCACGTTGGCGATATCGAAGACGCGATCGAACGCATCGCCGCCGCCCGGGCCCACCGGGCCGGCGTACTGGAGATCCGTGTCGGACAGCGCGGCCGTCAGGCCGAGGTCGCCACCCACCACGCTCGCGGGAAGATCGGCGTCGCGCACCAGCGTCAGGTCGACCACCGGCACCGACGGCGCGAAGGCCGCGTGCTGCGAGAGGTCGGCATGCTGCGCGGCGAAGGCCGGCGCTTGCGTGGTGTGGACGGGGGCGCTCGCCAGGGCCAGGCCGGTGCCGGAGAAGGCCAGCGCGGCGGTGGAGACGGTCAGGACGCTGCGGATGGCGCGCGTGACGGGCGAAACGGAATAACGACGTGCGACGACGGCACCCTTGCGGGCACGGTTACGTTCGATCTTCAAGTTGTTCCCCTGATGTGTTTTACGAATCCGCGACGTCGCCCACACATCGGCGCACGACGGATCCAACCCCTGTGACCCAGGTCCCAAATGAGACCCCGGCCCGCGGAGTCTAAGCGTGAACTCCCTCACAAAGGAATAGGGAGGCCGTTCAGGAACGCGCCCCGACATGTCCCCAGCCTGAACGGGTTCAGCCACCGGTCGCGGCTAGACTGCCGCCCATGCGCCAACTCAACCCCCTCGACCAGCTGCTCGCCGATGCGCAGAACGCGCTGGGCACCGTCTTCGGCCGCCCGGACGCGGTCCGCGCCAACCCCGCCGGCGACCGCGCCGACGTGGTCCTGGACGACGAAGAACGCCGGCACGCCGCCGGCCTGATGCGGATCAACCACGTCGGGGAGGTCTGCGCGCAGGCCCTCTACGTCGGCCAGGCCGCCGTCGCCCGCGACCCCGTGACCCGCGCCGCCCTGCTCGCCGCCGCCGCCGAGGAAACCGACCACCTCGCCTGGTGCGCCGACCGCCTCGGCGAACTCGACGCGCGCCCGAGCCTGCTCAACCCGGTCTGGTATGCGGGCAGCTACGCGATCGGCCTGCTCGCCGGGCTCCGGGGCGACGGCTGGAACCTGGGCTTCGTGGTGGAAACCGAGCGCCAGGTCGAAGCCCACCTGCACGAGCACCTCGAACAACTGCCCGCCGCCGACCTGCGCAGCCGCGCCATCCTGGAAACGATGAAGGCCGACGAGGCCCGCCATGCGGACCACGCCGAGGCGCAGGGCGCGCGATTGCTGCCGCAGCCAGTGCCTGCGGTGATGGCGATGGCGTCGAACCTGATGAAGGCCATTGCCTACCGGATCTAGGGCTGGCGTGACCCCACCCAAAAAAAGAAACCCGCCGATGGCGGGTTTCTTTTTTGACCTCCGCGGAGGGGAGGTGCTTACTCCACCAGGTTCCGGCCGTGGTAGAGCTCTTCGATCTCGCGCTTCAACCGCGCTTCGATCTTCATGCGTTCCTTGAAGGACAAATTCTTCGCCTTCTCCTCGAACAGGTAGTTGTCGAGGTCGAACTCCTTCAGATGCATTTTCGTGTGGAAGATGTTTTCCTGGTAGACGTTGACGTCGAGCATCTCGTAGCGCGACTTCACGTTCTTGGCCAGGTAGTCCTGGATCGAGTTGATCTTGTGGTCGATGTAGTGCTTGCGGCCCTTGATGTCGCGGGTGAAGCCGCGCACGCGGTAGTCCATCACCACGATGTCCGATTCCAGGCTTTCGATCAGGTAGTTCAGGGCCTTCAGCGGCGAAATCACGCCGCACGTGGCCACGTCGATGTCGGCGCGGAACGTGGCGATGCCGTTGTCCGGATGCGTTTCCGGATACGTGTGGACCGTGATGTGCGACTTGTCCATGTGCGCGACCACCGCCTCGGAGATCACGCCCTTGGCGAGCGCCTTCTCCACCACCGGCTGTTCGCTGATCAGGATCGTCACCGACGCGCCCTGCGGGTCGTAGTCCTGGCGCGCCACGTTGAGGATGTTGGCGCCGATGATCTCCGCCACGTCCGTCAGGATCTGCGTGAGGCGGTCGGCGTTGTATTCCTCGTCGATGTACTCGATGTAGCGTCCGCGCTGCTCTTCCGACACCGCGTAGCAGACGTCGTAGATGTTGAAGGACAGCGCCTTGGTCAGGTTGTTGAAACCCTGGAGCTTCAGGCGCGGCAGCGGCTTGACCATCGGTCGGGACCTCGAAGGGTGCGCGGCGAAGGGGGGCCGGCGAGGGGCGCGATTATGCGGCATGCGGCCCCCGCGGGGCATCGCGTCACGTGCACGCACTATTCCGCTGGCTCGGCTTTGGGGCTACGCTCCGGCGATCCCCCGAACAAAGCCCAAGTGCCCATGAGCCCCAACCTGCCTGCGCACGCCACGCCGCTCCGCCGCGCGATCAGCCCGCTCGCGCCGGATGCCGCCACGCTCGAACGCTTCCTGGCGCAGTGCCACCGCCGCCGCTACCCCACCCGCACCGACGTGTTCCGCCCGGGCGACCCGGCCGGCACGCTGTACTACGTGGTCAACGGCTCCACCAGCATCATCACGGAAGAGGACGACGGCCGGGAGCTCGTGCTCGGCTATCTCGGCACCGGCGAGTTCGTCGGCGAGATGGGCCTGTTCATCGAAACCGAGCGGCGCGAAGTCGCGCTGCGCACGCGCACCCCGTGCGAACTGGCCGAGATCAGCTACGAGCGCCTCTACCAGCTGCTGCTCGGCCCCCTGATGCAGGACGCCCCGCGCATCCTCTACATGATCGGCTCGCAGCTCTCCCGCCGCCTGCTCGACACCAGCCGCAAGGCCGGCCGCCTGGCCTTCCTCGACGTCACCGACCGCATCGTGCGCACGCTGCACGACCTGGCCCGCGAGCCCGAGTCGATGAGCCACCCGCAGGGCACGCAGTTGCGCGTCTCGCGCCAGGAGCTCGCGCGCCTGGTCGGCTGCTCCCGCGAGATGGCCGGCCGCGTGCTGAAGAAGCTGGAAACCGAGGGCAAGCTGCACGCCCGCGGCAAGACCGTCGTGCTCTACGGGACGCGCGGCTGAGATGGGCGGCGCCGACGCCTCCGGCGCCACGATCCGCGTGCGCGGCGTCGAAGCCACCGACGCCGCGGCGGTCGGCACCCTGCTGGATGTCCTCGGGTATCCGTGCACGGAGGCCGAAGCCGTCGGGCGCATCGCGCACTACCGCACCGACGACCGCCAGTTCCTGCTGCTCGCCGAACGCGACGGCACGCCCTGCGGCCTGGCCGCGGTGAAGCTCAACTACTCGCTCACGCGCGGCGCCGACGTCGCGCGCATCACCGCGCTCGTGGTCTCGCCGGATTGCCACGGCGAAGGCATCGGCCGCCGCCTGCTGCGCGAAGTGGAATCGCGTGCGCGCAAGGCGGGCGCGGTGCGCCTTGAAATCACCAGCAACCCCTCGCGTACCGGTGCGCACGCCTTCTACCACGCGTGCGGCTACGCCGATGGATCGCGGCACTTCGTGAAGCTGCTAGGCGACTGACGCCTTCGGCGCGTCGCCCCCGCGGCTCGCGCACCCCCAGTTGAGGATCGGCGTCCCGGGCGGCAGCGCGGCGCGGAAAGCATCGATGCGACCGGGCTTCGGGTTCACCACCACCGGGCGCTTCGCCGCCTGCAGCAACGGCAAATCCGCCCAGCTGTCCGTATACGCCACTGCGATCGGGCCATAACCGGCGTCGCGCACCATGCGCATCTTGTTCGCGTGGTGGCAGTGTTCGCGCGTCACGAGGCCGCCGAGGAACGGGCGCGACAGGCTCCCGATCACGGGCAAATCCTGGTGCGCGACGAAATCGAGGATGGCGCGCGCGAGTTCCGGCGGCGCGCCCGTGGCGACCAGCACGCGATCGCCGGCGTCGCGGTGCTTCTGCAGCACGGCGAGCGCGACGGGTAACAGGCGGCGCCGGATGTTGGGCGCATCGTGCGACACGTAGTCGTCGATCAGCGCATCCAGGTCGTTGCGCGCGTGCAGGCCGAGCGTGCCGATCCAGAGGAACCCGGAGATCCCGTAGCGCCGCGTGGGCAGGAACGCCACCAGCGGCAGCAACACCGGCAAGGCCAGCAACGCCGCGATGCGCCGCGGCCAGCTCCGCTTGAGCAGCCACAGCACCAGGTGTCCGCCGGAATCGCCGTCGTAGAGCGTGTGGTCGAAGTCGAACACCACCAGCGGCGCGCCCGGCATCGGCGTCATCGCGCTCATGCGAACAGCTCGCGCAGCGCGGTGCCCGGATCGCGCGCGCGCATGAAGGCTTCGCCGACCAGGAACGAATGCACGCCGTGGTCGCGCATGCGCGCCACATCGTCGCGCGTCGCGATGCCGCTCTCGGTGACGAGGATGCGGTCGGCCGGCACGGCGTCGCGCATGGCGATGGTCGTGTCGAGGCTGACGTCGAACGTGCGCAGGTTGCGGTTGTTGATGCCCAGCATCGGCGCGGGCACCTGCAGCGCGCGTTCGAGTTCGTCGATGTCGTGCACCTCCACCAGCACGTCCATGTCCAGTTCCAGCGCGAGCACGGTGAGGTCGGCCAGGCGCACGTCGTCGAGCGCGGCGACGATCAGCAGGATGCAGTCGGCGCCAAGCGCGCGCGCCTCGTACACCTGGTAGGCATCGATGGTGAAATCCTTGCGCAGCACCGGCAGCGAACACGCCGCGCGCGCTTGCTGCAGGTACGCATCGCTGCCCTGGAAATGGTCGACGTCGGTAAGCACGGACAGGCACGCCGCGCCGCCGGCTTCGTAACTGCGCGCGATCGCGGCGGGATCGAAGTCCGCGCGGATCAGGCCCTTCGACGGGCTGGCCTTCTTCACTTCGGCGATCACCGCCGGCAGGTCGAGCGCGCGCTTCGCCCGCAACGCCTTGACGAACCCGCGCGGCGGCGGTTGCGCGAGCGCCGCCTCACGCACCGCGTCGAGCGAGCGCAGGGCGCGGCGCTCGGCGACTTCTTCCGCCTTGCGTTCGAGGATGGTCTGCAGCACGTCGCGCATCGAATTGTGTCCTTTCACGCCACGGGCCGGGGGATCGGCTTGCCATACGCGCGCTCGACTTTCGCCACGCGCAGTTCGAAATGGTCGTACCAGTGCTTGCGGCCGTGCGCGCGGATGGCGGCGTGCTCGGCGTGGTGCTTCCACGCCAGGATGGCCGCTTCGCTGGCCCAGTAGCTCACGGTGATGCCGAAGCCGTCGGCGCCGCGCGTGCTTTCCGCGCCGAGGTAGCCGGGCTGCTGCGCGGCGAGTTCGAGCATGCGGTCGGCGGCGGCGCCGTAACCGGCGTCGTCTTCGGCGTTGCGTTGCGAGGAAAAGATCACCGCGTAGTACGGCGGCTCCGGGAGTTTCGCGAACGACGTGTTCATGCGGGCTTGCCTGCGAGCGCACGCGTGGCGGCGAGGAATTCGTCGAGCTTCGCGCGCGCCGCACCGGAGCGGATGGCCTTGCGCGCGAGCGTGATGCCTTCGGCGATCGACGGCGCGACGCCCGCGACGTACAAGGCCGCGCCCGCGTTCAGCACGACGATCTCGCACGGCAGGCCCGGCGTGCCGTCGAGCGCGGCGAGCAGCAAGGTGCGCGATTCGTTCGCATCCACCACGCGCAGGTTGCGCGAGGCGGCCATCGCGATGCCGAAGTCTTCCGGGTGCACGTCGTACTCGCGCACCACGCCGTCGCGCAGTTCGCCGACCAGCGAGCCGGCGCCGAGCGACAACTCGTCCATGCCGTCGCGGCCCCACACCACCAGCGCGCGTTGCACGCCGAGTTCCTGCAGCACGCGCACCTGGATGCCGACGAGGTCGGGATGGAACACGCCCATCAGCACGTTCGGCGCATCGGCCGGGTTCACCAGTGGGCCGAGGATGTTGAACATCGTGCGCACGCCCATCTCGCGGCGCACCGGCGCGACCACTTTCATCGCCGGATGGTGCACGGGCGCGAACATGAAGCCGATGCCGGTGCGTTCGATGCATTCGGCGACTTGTTCTGGCTCGAGTTCGATGCTGGCACCGAGCGCTTCCAGCACGTCGGCGCTGCCCGACTTCGACGACACGCTGCGCCCGCCGTGCTTGGCCACGCGTGCGCCGGCGGCCGCGGCGACGAACATGGACGCCGTGGAAATGTTGAACGTGCTCGCGCCGTCGCCGCCCGTGCCGACGATGTCGACGAGGTGCATGCGATCGCGCACCGGCACCGGGCGCGCGAATTCGCGCATCACCGACGCCGCGCCGGCGATCTCGCCAACGGTTTCCTTCTTGACGCGCAGGCCGGTGAGGATGGCTGCGGTCATGGTGTCCGAGACTTCGCCGCGCATGATCGCGCGCATGAGATCGACCATCTCGTCGTGGAAGATCTCGCGGTGTTCGATGGTGCGCTGGAGCGCTTCCTGCGGCGTGATGGGCATGCGGGTCAGCCTTCCAGGAAATTCTTCAGCAGCGCGTGGCCGTGCTCGGTGAGGATCGATTCCGGGTGGAACTGCACGCCTTCCACCGGATGCGCCTTGTGGCGCAGGCCCATGATCTCGTCGATCGAGCCGTCATCGTTTTCGGTCCACGCCGTCACTTCGAGGCAGTCGGGCAGCGTGTCCTGCGCGACGACGAGCGAGTGGTAGCGCGTGGCCTCGTAGCCATCCGGCAAGCCGGCGAACACGCCCTTCCCCGCATGCCGGATGCGCGAGGTCTTGCCGTGCATGATCGTCTTCGCGCGCACGACGTCACCGCCGTAGGCCTGCCCGAGGCTCTGGTGCCCCAGGCACACGCCGAACACCGGGATGCGCGGACCGAGTTCGCGGATGACGTCCAGCGACACGCCCGCCTGGTCCGGCGTGCCCGGGCCGGGCGAAATCATGATTCGCTCCGGCGCCAGCGCCGCGATCTCCGCCACCGTCATCGCGTCGTTGCGCACCACGCGCACTTCCGCCCCCAACGTCTGCAGGTACTGCACGAGGTTGAAGGTGAAGCTGTCGTAGTTGTCGATCATCAACAGCACGGCGGGACCTGGGCTGCACGGCGGGCCCCACAGGATACCCGCAGCAGCCCCGCGCGCCCTACGGGGTGCGCCACGCCTCCATGGCCAGGCGGAACGAGCGCACGCGCGCAGCGTGGTCGAACACGTTGGCGGTCAGCAGCAGCTCGTCGGGCTGGTGACGTTCGACGAACGCGCGCATGCCCTCGCGCACCGTCCCGGGCGCGCCGATCACGCGGCACGCGAGCGCCGCGTCCGCGCCCGCCCGTTCCTGCGGCGTGCACAGCGCGTCCAGCGCTTCGGCGCTCGCCAGCGGCGGCGGCACCAGCCCCGGCCGTCCACGCCGCAGGTTGATGAACGCCTGCTGCTGCGTGGTGAACAGGCGCGCGGCCTCCGCGTCCGTGTCGGCGGCCACCACGTTCAACGCCAGCATCACGTGCGGCCGCGCAAGGCGCGCCGAGGGCCGGAAGTGCGCGCGGTAATGCGCGAGCGCCTGCGTGAGCGCATCGGGTGCGAAGTGCGATGCAAATGCGTACGGCAAGCCGAGCGCCGCGGCGAGGTTGGCGCCGAACAGGCTGGAGCCGAGGATCCAGGCTTCCACCGCGATGCCTGCGCCCGGCACCGCCTGCACCGCCTGGCCCGGTTGCACGGGTTCGAAGTAGCGCAGCAGTTCCACCACGTCGGCGGGGAAATCGTCCGCGCTCGCGTAATAGCGCCGCAACGCTTTCGCGGCCGGCTGGTCGGTGCCGGGTGCACGGCCCAGGCCCAGGTCGATGCGCTGCGGATACAGCGATGCGAGCGTGCCGAACTGCTCGGCCACCTGCAGCGGTGCGTGGTTGGGCAGCATGATCCCGCCCGCGCCGACGCGGATCGTCGTGGTGTGCCCGGCGACGTGGCCGATGAGGATCGACGTCGCCGCGCTGGCGATGCCGGGCATGTTGTGGTGCTCGGCCAGCCAGTAGCGCGCGTAGCCGAAACGTTCTGCATTGCGCGCGAGGTCGACCGCATTGGCGAACGCATCGGCGGGGACATGCCCCTGCGTGACGGGCGCGAGGTCGAGGACGGACAAGGGGAGGCTCATCGATACAGCGTACTCCGCCGTTTCTTCGCGCGATGTGCATGGCCTGCGACGCGCACCGTGCGCGTTGGGTCACATCACAGGGGCCCGGGCGCGCGTGCGCCCTTTGTTTTCAAGGAGAAAACTGAATGCACATCGCTTCCGCGAACTTGCGCCATCCGCGCATCGGCATGCTCGCAGCGACGCTGGCACTCGCAGGCATGGCTGCCCATCCCACGCCCGCGCGCGCCGCGAACATCCCCGTCACCAACTGCAACGACAGCGGTGGCGGCAGCCTCCGTGCGGCGGTGGCGATCGCGGCCAACGGCGACGTGATCGACATGCGCGGCCTGCGGTGCTGGCGCATCGTGCTGACCAGCGGCCACATCGCCGTGCCGCAAGCCAACCTTGCGTTCGCGGGGCCCGGTGCCGGCAAGCTGACCATCGATGGCGGACAACACTTCTCGATCTTCCGCCACACCGGCGCCGGCGGCATCGCCGTCAACGATCTCACGCTGCAGCGCGGGTTCTACCAGAGCAGCGTCGCGGCGTTCGGCGGCTGCATCCATTCCACCGGCGCGGTGCACCTGAATCGCTCGCGCGTGCGCTGGTGCGCCGTGCGCGCGACGGGATTCGCGCGGGCGTTCGGCGCCGGCATCTATGCCGTCGACCGCGTCGAGCTGGACCACAGTGGAGTGACCGGCAACACCGGCTTCGACGTCGGCGCATTCGGGCAGCCGGAGGGCGGCGGGATCTACGTGCTGGGGCGGTTGAACGCGGTCCACAGCCGCATCAGCAGCAACCACGCAAGCCGTGCCGGCGGTGCGTGGGTCGGCAACGGGCTGATGACGCGCGACACGACCATCTCCGACAACGACGGCGGCGCACTGGAAGCCAGCGGCGAGGCGGTGATCGCCACCACCACGATTTCCGGCAACAAGAACGCGTGGTGGATCGTGACCCTCGACGGCATCTTCGACGACGTCCCGCTGGCGATCCTCGAAAGCACCATCTCCGGCAACCGCAGCGTCTACGACACCGTCAACCTCTCGCGCGGGGTGCGCACCATCTTCAACTCCACCGTCGCCTACAACCGGCATGCTGGCGGATGCCTCAACTCCACCGTGTTCACCGGCAGCGGCGAGACGGAGATCGAGTCGAGCATCTTCGCGAAGAACACCTGCGCCGGCGCGCCCTACCGCGACATCGGCGGCTTCGGTGATCCGGGCGACCGCTTGATCGGTGCGCACAACCTGATCATGTCGACCAACCTGCCTGCGCCGCTCGACACGCTGACGGCGGATCCGCTGCTGGCACCGCTCACCGACAACGGCGGTCCCACGTGGACGCAGGCGCTGCGCAGCGGCAGTCCCGCGATCTCCGCGGGCGCCAATCCCGGCGGGTTCACCTACGACCAGCGGGGCCCGGGGTTCCCGCGCACGGTCGGTGCGACGGACATCGGCGCGTTCGAACGCTGACCGCGACTACCAGGGCAGCGACGTGCCGTTCGCGTGCTGGAAGGTCCCCGTCTGCGCGGGGACCAACGCATCGATCCGCGCGATCAGTTGCGTCGCTGCCTGCTCCGGCGTGACATCGCCGCTCCCGCCGACCATCTCGGTGGCGACGTAGCCCGGGTGCAGCAGCACGACGGAAATCCCGCGCGGCGCCAGGTCGACGGAGAGCGATTTCCCGATCGCGTTCAACGCGGCCTTCGACGCGCGGTAGCCGTAGTAGCCGCCCGACGTGTTGTCTTCCATCGAGCCCATGCGGCTGGTGATCAGCGCGACCTTGCCGCCGTCGGCGAGGCGATCGCGCAACGCGTGCACGACCAGCAGCGGGCCGAGCGTGTTGACTTCGATCTGGCGGCGGAACGCGTCGACCGCGAGGGTCGACAGTGAATCGCGTTCGAGGATGCCGGCGTTGAGGACGAGCAGGTCCAGGCGCACGTCACGCAACTTGGTTGCGAGTGCAGCCACGGCCGCTTCGTCGGTGACATCGATGCCGGCTTCCACGCGCGCGCCCGTTGCATCGAGGGCATCGCTCGACGTGCGGCACACCGCGATCACGTCGTCGCCGCGCGCGGTGAACTGCCGTGCCAATGCGAGGCCGATGCCGCGGTTCGCGCCGGTGATGAGGGTGGTGGCCATGGCGCGCAGCGTCCTCCCGCGATCGTCAACGCGTTGTCAGGGCGTCGCCGTCCCGGCGCGCCGGGCGCGCGGGATCGACGAGGTCTTCGAGGCTTTGTTCCAGGGCATCGAGCTGGCGCGACATGCCTTCCACCGCCTCGGGATCCACCCGGTGAAGCGCGGCGTCGCGCTGGAGGACCTGCAACACCCCTCGCGTCGCGGCGAGGGCATCACGGAACGCCTGCGCGATCACCCGCAGCGTCGGCGCGGCGCGCGGTTCGCGCGCGCCCGAAAGCCGCGAGACCAGGCCGACCAGCGCTTCGTGCTGCAAGGGCTTGGTGACATGCGCATCGAATCCCGCCTGCAGCGAGCGCGCGCGATCGTCGTCCTGCCCGTAACCGGTGATGGCGATGATCGCGGGCGCGTCGCCCTGCAGCACCCGCACGCGGCGACAGACTTCCCAGCCATCCATCCCCGGCATGCCGATATCCAGGAACAGCAGGTCAGGGCTGAGCCGCTTCGCAATGGCGAGCGCCTCCAGGCCATCGGACGCGCAATGCACCTCGAACCCCATCGACGCCAGCAGCACGGACAGCGTGAGCGTGATATCGCTGTTGTCGTCGGCCACGAGCACGCGCCGCGCACGGGGCGCAGCGCTGGCGGGGATATCGTCGGGAAGGCGCATTCGGCAACCTCTGCGGGGCGCGTGGCGCCGGTCTCGTTCGAATCGATCAGCTGGCCAGTTCGCCAGCCAGTGCGCGCAACAACGCAGCCCCATCCCCGCGCCACGCGCTGCCGTGCATGCAGGCGAGCGTCGTCGGATTGGTGCGGGCGAGTTTTTCCAGCAGCGCGCCGGCGTCGCGGCTGTGCGCGTAGTAGTCCATCACGTGGCGGAACGCTTCGCTCGGACCGAGGATGTCGGCTTCGGTGAGCGGTGTCGTGCCGGGGCCCGGTTGCGTGAACAAGTCGCCGCACAACAAGGTGCCGGTGCGCTCTTCCATCATGAACCCGCACTCCCAGCCGTGCGGGAGGTGCGGCGCGTCGAACCAGCGCATCGTGTGCGTGCCGAGCGAAATGGTTTCGCCGTCGGCGAGCGCACGCGGTGCGCGATCGGCCAGGTCGCCGATCGACACCATCGCCGCAACGGTCCCGCACAACGGCGCCGCCTGCGGTGCCGCTTCGAGCCAATGGTTGAGCGCGCCGCATTCGTCGGCTTCCACGTGCGAGAACGCGATGTGGCGCAGCCGCGTCACCGGCATCACGGTCGCGACGGCGTCGCGTACGAGCGGGAACAACTGGCGCAGCCCGGCGTGGAAGAGCAGCGGTTCGTCGTCGTCGATGAGGTACTGGTTGAACGAGAACGCCCCCGCATCACCCGGCAAGGTCACGGGCGTGTTGATGCGATAGATGCGGTCGGCGATTTCGTGGATGTTGGTGCCGGAATCGGTGTTGGTGATGGGCATGGGAGGTCCCGGGCAGGGATGACGGCAGGCGCGCGCCGCGCCTGTCCATGCATACGCGGTCGCGGCGCCGGAGCGGCCGACGCCGTCCGCAATCCTCACGCGGGCTGGATCAGGTCCCAACGATTCCCGTACAGGTCCTCGAACACCGCGACCTTGCCGTACGGTTCGACGCGCGGCTCGCCCAGGAAACGCACGCCACGGGCACGGTAGCCGTCGAAGTCGCGCTGGAAGTCGTCGGTGTGCAGGAACAGGAACACGCGGCCGCCGGTCTGGTCGCCGACACGCGTGCGCTGCGCATCGTTGGCGGCCCGTGCGAGCAACAGATGCGCGCCATCCTGTCCCGGCGCCACCACCACCCAGCGTTTGTGCTCCGCCGGCATGTCGCGATCCTCGACCAGCGTGAAGCCAAGCACGCGCGTGTAGTAATCGATCGCTTCGTCGTAATCGCGGACCACCAGCGCGACGGTGACGAGCGCCCGCCGCATCACAACCCCTTCGCCGCTTCCGCCACCGCGCGGAACAACGCGCGACCCTTGTTCATCGTCTCGTCCCATTCCTTCGCCGGATCGGAGTCGTAGACGATGCCGGCACCGGCCTGCACGTGCAGGCGGCCGTCCTGGATGACGGCGGTGCGGATGGCGATGGCGGTGTCGGCGTCGCCGTTCCAGCCGATGTAGCCCACGGCGCCGGAATACACGTTGCGCTTGACGGGTTCGAGGTCGCGGATCACTTCCAGCGCACGCACTTTCGGCGCGCCGCTCACGGTGCCGGCGGGGAACGTCGCGCGCAGGACGTCGGCGTAACTCAGTCCGTCCTGCAGCGTGCCGGTGACTTCGCTGACGATGTGCATGACGTGGCTGTAGCGTTCGATGATGAAACGCTCGCCCACTTCGACCGTGCCGGGTTGCGCGACACGACCGACGTCGTTGCGGCCGAGGTCGATCAGCATCAGATGTTCGGCGCGTTCCTTCGGATCGGCGAGCAGTTCGGCCTCGAGCGCGAGGTCTTCTTCGTGCGTCTTGCCGCGCGGCCGCGTGCCGGCGATCGGGCGCACGGTGATCTGCCCGCCCTGCTGGCGCACCAGGATCTCCGGCGACGAACCCACCACCTGCGTGCCGCCGACGTCGAGGAAATACATGTAGGGCGACGGATTCAGCGCGCGCAACGCGCGATACACGTCGACGGGCCGCGCCTGGAACGGCACGGACAAGCGCTGCGACAACACGACCTGGAAGATGTCGCCCGCGCGGATCAATTCCTTGCACTGCTCCACCGCATCGATGAAGCCTTCGCGCGTGAAGCCGGACACGAAGTGGCTTTCGTCGAGCGCGGCCGGCACCAGCGTTTCCGGATAACCGGCGCCGGCGTGGCGCAGGCGATGCGCCAATGCATCGAGGCGACGCTGCGCGCGCGCCCATGCCTGCGGTTCGCGCGGGTCGGCGTGCACGATCAGGTACAGGCGGCCTTTGAGGTTATCGAAGACCGCCACCTCTTCGCTCAACATCAGCAGGATGTCGGGCGTGCCGAGTTCATCGGGCTTGCCGGAACTCGCGGCAAGCTTCGGTTCGATGTACTGCACGCACTCGAACCCGAACCAGCCGACGAGCCCGCCGGTGAACCCGGGCAGCCCTTCGACGACGGGCACGCGATGCTCCGACCGCAGGCGTTCGACTTCCGCGAAGGGATCCTCGACCTCGCGGATCTCCGCGAGCTCCCCGTGCTCGGTGACGTACAACGTGCGCCCCGCGAACGCATACACGCGCCGCGCGGGCAAGCCGATGATCGAGTAGCGGCCGAAGCGTTCGCCGCCTTCCACCGATTCGAACAGGTAGGTATGCGGCCCGTCGGCGAGCTTGAGGTACACCGACAGCGGCGTGTCGAGGTCGGACAACACCTCGCGCACCACGGGGATGCGGGTGTACCCGGCTTCGGCATAGGCCTGGAATTGTTCGAGGGTGATCGTGTCGTGCGGCATGGGGCCAGTGTGCTGCGCTGCGGCAGCGATTGTCACGCAGGCGTCACCGTTGCCCCGGAAAATCGAAGGCCATCGCAGGGAAGACGGACGGAAGCGGGATTGCTTCCAAAAAGGCCGGCATCGAAAGGTGTCGGCCTTTGCTTTTGCGGCGTCAGCGGACCGCGGCCACCGCGTCCTTCATGCGGCGCACCACGTCGGCGTAGTCCGGCTGGCTGAAGATGGCCGAGCCCGCGACGAAGGTATCGGCGCCGGCCGAGGCGATCTCGGCGATGTTCTCCGGCTTCACGCCCCCGTCGATTTCCAGGCGGATCGCCTTGCCCGAGCGGTCGATGCGCTCGCGCACGCGGCGCAGCTTGTCGAGCGCCGAGGGAATGAAGGCCTGCCCGCCGAAGCCCGGGTTGACCGACATCAGCAGCACCATGTCGAGGTCGTCGAGCACGTAGTCGAGCACTTCGATCGGCGTGGCCGGGTTGAGCACCAGGCCGGCCTGGCAGCCGTTGGCCTTGATCAGCTGCACGGTGCGGTGCACGTGGCGACTGGCTTCGGGATGGAAGGAGATCATCGTGGCGCCGGCCTTCGCGAAGTCGGGCACCAGGCGATCGACCGGTTCCACCATCAGGTGCACGTCGATCGGCGCGGTCACGCCGTGCTTGCGCAGGGCTTCGCACACCAGCGGGCCGATCGTGAGGTTGGGCACGTAGTGGTTGTCCATCACGTCGAAGTGCACCCAGTCGGCGCCGGCCTTCAGCACGTTGTCCACTTCCTCGCCGAGGCGGGCGAAGTTGGCCGAGAGGATCGAAGGGGCGATGACGGTGGGCTGCATGGACGGGATCCTGGTGGGTCAGCGGCGCTTGCGCAGCGCCTGGATGCGGTCGTAGGCGCCGTTGATCTCGCGCGCACGGGCCTCGGCCTGGCGCTGCAGTTCGGTGGCGGCGCCGGCGAGGCGGTCGGGGTGGTACTGCGAGATCAGGCGGCGGTAGGCGAGGTCGATTTCCGCATCCGTGGCCTCGTCGGTCAGGCCGAGCACGCGGTAGGGGTTGTCCCTCGGGCTCTTGAACCAGTCCTGGTCCAGCGCATGCCCGAGCAGCAGCCCGATCATCAGCCCGAGCAGCGGGTTGCCGCGCATCAGGGCGGCGCCGGCGAAGGCGCCCAGCAATTTTCCGTACCAGCGCATGGCGCGCAGTCTACTGGTTCGTGCCCGGCGCCGGCCGCCGCGCGGGCGGGCCGGCGTACACTACGGCGCCCTGCGTCCCCGGTGGCTGCGTGGCGATGTCCGGCGAATCGACTCGACCCTCTCTGCTCCAGGCCGACCTGCCCGGCCTCGTGCTGCGGCACCGCGGCAAGGTCCGCGATGTCTTCGACCTGCCCGGCGACCGCCTGCTCATCGTCGCGACCGACCGGCTTTCCGCGTTCGACGTGGTGCTGCCCGATCCGATTCCCGGCAAGGGCGAGATGCTCTGCCAGATCAGCAACTTCTGGTTCGACCGCACGCGCGCGCTGATGCCGAATCATTTGACGGGCGTCGACGTCGCGAGCGTATTGCCCGAAGGCGTGGATGCATCGTTGTATGCCAAACGCGCGGTGGTGACGAAGAAGCTCAAGCCCGTGCCGGTCGAAGCGATCGCGCGCGGTTACCTGATCGGCAGCGGCTGGAAGGATTACCAGCGCACCGGACGCGTCAGCGGCATCACGCTGCCGCACGGCCTGCAGCAGGCCGAGCAACTGCCGCAGCCGATCTTCACGCCGTCGACCAAGGCGGCCGTCGGCGACCACGACGAGAACATCGACTTCGACACGATGGTGAAGACCGTCGGCGCCGATCTCGCCGAACAGGTGCGCGACGCAACGCTGCGCCTGTATGCGCATGCGCGCGAATACGCGGCGCAGCGCGGCATCATCCTCGCCGACACCAAGTTCGAATTCGGCACCGACGCCGACGGACGCCTGTACGTGATGGACGAGATGCTCACGCCCGACTCGTCGCGTTACTGGCCCGCCGACGAATACCGCGTGGGCATCAGCCCGCCGAGCTACGACAAGCAGTTCGTGCGCGATTACCTGGAGCAGGTGGGCTGGGACAAGACGCCGCCCGGCCCCAAGCTGCCGGCCGAAGTGATCGAACGCACGCGCGCCAAATACGCCGAGGCGCTGCAGCGCCTTGCCGGTCTTTCGGTCGACTGAAGGAATCGCGATGGATACGCCCGCCAACGCGCACGGCACCACCCGCGACATCGATCGCTGGTTCGCCAGCTATTCCGACGACCACCGCAATCCGGTCAACCAGCGCATCCACGTGATCGCGGTGCCGGCGATCCTGTGGAGCGTGATCGCGTTGCTGTGGTGCGTGCCGGTGCCGGAAAACGGCTGGTTCAAGCCGGGGATCGTCGCGGCGTTCGCGATGTTCGGGGCGTTGAGCTATTACCTGCGCGCGTCGCGGCGCCTGGCGCTCGGGATGTTCGTCGTGTTCGCGGCGATGGGCTGGCTCACGCATTGGCTGTATTCCACGATCGGGGCGCGCGCGTTGCTGGGCCTGGCGATCGCCGTGTTCGTGGTGGCGTGGATCGCGCAGTTCATCGGGCACAAGATCGAAGGCCGCAAGCCGAGTTTCCTCACCGACCTGACCTACCTGCTGATCGGTCCGGCATGGGTGGTGGCGAAGGGCTACCGCAAGCTCGGACTGACGTGGTGACACCCGCCACGCGCGGCGGCGGATTGCGCGGTCGCGACCTGCTCCTCGTCCTCGTCATCAACCTGGCGTGGGCCGGCAACTTCCTGACCTCCGCCTTCGCGCTGCGCGAGATCCCGCCGTTCCTGTTCGTCGCCGTGCGGCTGACGATCCTGCTGAGCGCGCTCGCGTGGTTCGTGCGCAAGCCCGCGCCCGGGCAGTGGCCGTTGCTGATCGCGGTGGCGCTGTTCAACGGCGTGCTGCATTTCGGATTGAGTTTCTGGGCGCTGCACCTGGCAGGCGACCTGTCGTCGCCCGCGATCCTGATGCAGAGCTACGTGCCGATGGCGGCGTTGCTGGCGTGGTGGTGGCTGGGCGAACGCTTCGGCTGGCGCACGGGGCTGGCGATCGCGGTGAGTTTCGCCGGCGTGCTGGTGCTGGGGTTCGATCCGATCGTGCTGGACCAACCGATGTCGCTGGTGCTGATGCTGGTGTCGGCCTTGTTCCTCGCGATCGGCACCGTGCTGATGCGGCAGCTCACCGGCCTGAACATGGTGAGCCAGCAAGGCTGGACCGCGATCATCGGCGTGCTGCCGTTGCTGGCGTTGAGCGCGATCTTCGAGCCCGGCAGCTTCCAGGCGTTGCGCGAGGCGAGCTGGATCGGCTGGAGCGGCGCGTTGTATTCCGCCGTGTTCGCATCGTTGTTCGGGCACGGCTTGTACTACGTGCTCGTGCAGCGGCATCCCGTGGCGCAGGTGACGCCGTGGTTGTTGCTCACGCCGGTGCTGGCCGTCGTGCTGGGGTTGCTGTTCTGGGGCGACCGGCCCGGGCCGCGCCTGTGGATCGGCGGCGCGATGGTGCTGGGCGGCGTGTTGCTGATCGCGCTGCGTGCGATGGCCAAGCTGCGGCCGCTGCCGACCGCGGAAGAATGCTGAGGCGCTAGCGGCCTGCGCGAAGGTCGCGCAACAAGCCCTTGAGCCAAACCGCGCTATCCATCTCGCGTCCATCGGCCAGGCGCACGCGATAAACCTTGCCGGACATCGACGACTTGGTGCCGAGCTCCGCGATGAACTGCTCCGGCGTCGTGATCTTCCCGTTCGCCGCGCCGAGCTTGCGACGCAGGTGCTTGGCCGCGTCCTGCGCGGTGTATTCGCTGCCGTTGCGGATGAAGGCGACGCCGCGCGCGGCGGCGACGCGCTGGATCAGGGCGTCGATTTCCTGCGCGGGCGTGCGCGCCGGTGCGGCGAACGCAACGGTCGTGGCAAGGGCGAGGAAGGCGGCGACGAAACGACGGCGGACAAGGTTCATGCGTCGAAGTCTGCCCCATGCGCCCTGAACATGGCAGCCGTCGGCCGGAAGCGACGCGGGGCATACCCGAAGTCCTTTGCCGCGGGCGCCGGATCGAACACGAGATCGGTGCGCATCCGCGCGACCGCCGCGTCACCGAATCCACCGACCTTCCCGAGCGCGCGTGCGCCCAGCAATGCGGCCGTGAACACGAGGCCAGGCACTTCGTACAAGCGCGGTGGCGGATGCAGCGTCATCAGCACGCGCTCCACCATGTCGCGATACGCGATGCGTTCACCGCCGGGCAGCGCGTAGGCCTTGCCGAAACTGGCGGGCGCATCGCAGCAATCGAACGCCGCGTCGGCCAGGTCGCACACGTGCACGGGCTGGCGCAGGCCGTTCGCGTTGCGCGGGAGCACGAAGCGCCGCCAGCGATGCGCGAGCGTGGCGATGCGGGTGAGCGTGTGGTCGCGGCCGGCGCCGTAGACCAGCGTGGGGCGCAGCAACGTGGCATTCGCGCCCACGGCGGCCGCGCGTTCGAAGACCTGGGTCTCGCCCTTGCGCAAGCGTTCGGCCACCGCGCGTTCGGCGGGATCGGCGGAGCCGCGCTTCACGTCGACGCTGGTGGACCCGAACGCGACCACGCGCGGGCAGTCGATGTTCGCCTGCGCATACCACTGCGCGAACAGGTCCAGCGGCCCGCAACTGAAGATCGCGTCCACGTCGCGTGGTGCATCAGCCAGCGTAGGCAATTCGCCTTGCAGCCATTGGATGCCGGGACGATCGAGCACGTTGCCCCGCGTGACCGCCGTGATGCGCCAGCCGGCCTCGTGCAGGCGATCCAGCAACGGCGCGCCGATTTGCCCCGTGCCGCCGAAGACGAGGGCGTGGCGCATCAGCCTGCGTTCCGCGCCGGCAGCACGATGCGCAGCCAGGCCAGGCCCGCAAGCGCCGACAGCACCGAGGCGACGAAGATGCCGAGCACCGCTTCGTCGTAACGCACCGCGTCGTGGTACGCGAGCGACGCGATGAACAGGCTCATCGTGAAGCCGATGCCGCACAACATGCCGAGGCCGAGCATCGCGCGCGCATCCACGCCCTGCGGGAAGCGCGCCCAGCCCAGCGCGCGCATCAGGAACGCCGCGCCGAGGATGCCGATCGGCTTGCCGACCACCAGGCCGAGCGCGATGCCCAGCGGCAACGCAGCGAACGCATGCGCCGGCGCCATGCCACCCAGCGGCAGGCCCGCGTTGGCGAAGGCGAACAACGGCACGATCGCGAACGCGACCCACGGGTGCAGCGCGTGTTCCAGCGTTTCGAGCGGCGAGTGTTCCACCTCGTCGTCGATCGCGTTCCGCTTGTCGACGTGCGGGATCATCAGCCCGGTCGCGACGCCGGCGAGCGTGGCATGCACGCCCGACTTCAGCACGCACACCCACAGCACCAGGCCGAGCAGCAGGTACGGCGCCAGGTGCTTCACGCCGCGGCGGTTGAGCATCCACATCGCGAACAAGGCGACGGCCGCGGCGCCGAGCGCATGCAACGACAGGCCCTGCGAATAGAAGAGCGCGATGATCAGGATCGCGATGAGGTCATCGACCACCGCGATCGTCGACAGCAGCAGCTTCATCCCCACCGGCACGCGCGAGCCGAGCAGCGCGAGCACGCCGAGCGCGAACGCGATGTCCGTCGCGGTCGGCACCGCCCAGCCGCGCATCGCCGACGCATCGTCGTGGTTGAGCGCGGTGAACAGCAGCGCCGGCACCAGCACGCCCGCGGCGGCGCACACCAGCGGCAGCACGAGTTGTTCGCGGCCGGCGAGTTGCCCGCTCAAGGCTTCGCGCTTGATCTCCAGCGCGACCAGCAGGAAGAACACCGCCATCAGGCCGTCGTTGATCCAGTGGTGCACGGGATCGACGACCGCGTGGTACAGCCCTTCGAGCGGCGAGTTGACGAGGACCAGCGCCAGCACCGCGGCCAGGATCAGCACGATCCCGCCGGCCGCTTCCAGCCGGAAGAATTCGACGAGGGCGCGTTGCGCGCGCGTCAGGACTCCGGGCGCTTTCGAGGGCGTGGGCATGCGCGGAGTCTAGCGGCCGTCGCGGGCGCGCGTGGTGCCCGTCAGTGCGCGCCGGAGACGAGCACGAACACCAGCCACGCGAGGTACGCGACGACGAGGATCGCGCCTTCGCCCTTGCCGATGCGCAGGTCGCCGCGCAGCATCGGATACAGCGCCACCGCGAACGCGATCGCCGCCGGCACTTCGAAGTGCACGAACGACGACGGCAGCGGCAATGCGCGGAAGCTCGCCATGCCGCCCAGCACCAGCGTGAGGTTGAGCAGGCTAGAGCCGATGACATGGCCCACGACCACGTCGCCCTGCCCGCGTCGCGCGGCCAGCACGGCCGCCGCGATTTCCGGCAACGCGGTGCCGATGGCGACGGGCACGAGACCCGTCAGCATCGGTCCCATGCCGAGCGTGGCGCCGACTTGCGGCGCGGCATGCACGATCCACTTCGCGCCGAAGAACAACACGATGGAGGCAATGACGAATCGCGCGATGTTGAGGCCCAGTCCGCCGCGCGTCGTCGCGTATTCGCTCAGCACGGTGCGCACTTCTTCCTGCGCCACGCGCGAACGCGCGAGTGCGAACGCGAACACCGCGATGAAGGCCGCGACCAGCACGAGGCCATCGATGCGCGAGAGCACGCCATCCCAGCCCAGTCCGACCACCGCGATGCCGAGCACGATGAAGCACACCAGCAGCGGCGACAGCGCGCGCCAGCGCACGACCAGCGGCGCGGCGAGCGCGGCCAGGCCGAGGGTCAGTCCGAAATTCACGAGGTTGCTGCCCACCGCGTTGCCGAGGGCGAGCGACTGGCTGCCGACCCACGCGGCGCGCGCGTTGACGACGAGTTCGGGCACCGAGGTGGCGAAGGCAACGAGCACCAGGCCCGTGACGAACGGCGAAAGCTTGTAGTGCGCCGCGAGGCCCGACGCGCCCTTGATGACGGAATCGCCACCGAGCATCAGGAACACCAGGCCGAGCAGGAACATTCCCCAGACTTCGAACAGCATGGCCGCTCCTCCGTTCGCGTGCGCCGGCCGGAGTCTAACCCGGCCGGCGCGCGCGCCCTCCCCGCATCGGGGCGGCTGGAGCGGTTCAACCGATCAGGAGCAACCTTCCACGTAGTCCACCTGCGGCGGCACGCCGAGGCGCCACGCGGTGACCTTGCCGGTGGCATCGGTCTCGAACACCGCGATGCCGGGGCCGCCGTCGGGATCCGTCGCGCGCAGGTTCATCGCGCCCTCGACGTACTTGTGCTTCTGCTCGGCGACGCCCTTGTACAGATCGTGGATCTGCGCGGTGGTCATGCCGACGCGACCGCCGCCCGGCGCGGTGATGTCGGGCACGCGCACGTCCAGGCGCGAGAAGTGGCCGCCTTCGACCATGAAGGCGAACCGGAAGCCGCCTTCGCTGCGCGGCGTCGGGAAGAGGTAGTAGCAGCCGTTCGGTTCCGACGGTGCGCCGTCGAGGTCCTTGCCCCAGGCCTGGCGCACCTGCTCTTCGCTCGCGCCCCAATGCGCGGGGCCGAAGCCGGCGAAGGTGATCGCGCCTTCGGCCGGACGCGGGCCGGTGTCGGTCATCGTGGTGGTTGCCGGTGCGGGCATCGCGGTCGTCGACGGTGCAGGCGCGACGGTCGCGGCCGGCGGCATCGCCATCGTGGCGGGCGCGGCGACGGTGGCGGGCGACGGGGTGGTGTCGGCGGGCGTTGCATCGCGGCCCGTGCAGGCGGTGGCGGCGATCGTGATCGCGAAAGCCAGGGCGGTCGGGCGCAGGTAGGCGCGCATGCAGTGTCCTCTCGTGATGGTGCGCGCAGCCTAGACCACGCGCGTCAACGCAATGACAACGCCCTGCTTCAGGGCGCCTTGAACTGCTTCTTCAATCCCGCCCAGCAATCCTGGTAGTTGCGCTGGCGATGCGCGGCGTCCATCGCCTGCGCGGTCGGCCGGATCACCGCGCGCGTTTCGAACATGAAAGCCATCGTGTCCTTGATGACGTCGGGCTTGGCGAGGTCGGCGGCGGACGCTTTCTCGAACGTCGCCGCGTCGGGCCCATGCCCGCTCATGCAGTTGTGCAGCGATGCGCCGCCGGGCGCGAAGCCTTCGGCCTTCGCGTCGTACACGCCGTGCACCAGTCCCATGAATTCGCTCGCCACGTTGCGGTGGAACCACGGCGGGCGGAACGTGTCCTGCGCGACGAGCCAGCGCGGCGGGAACACGACGAAGTCGAGGTTCGCGGTGCCGGGCGTGTCGCTGGGCGAGGTGAGCACGGTGAAGATCGACGGATCGGGATGGTCGAAGCTGATGGAACCGATCGCGTTGAAGCGGCGCAGGTCGTACTTCACCGGCGCGTAGTTGCCGTGCCAGGCGACGACGTCGAGCGGCGAATGGCCGATCGCTGCGCGCCACAGGTGGCCTTGGAATTTCGCGATGAGCTCGAAATCGCCTTCGCGCTCCTCGAACGCCGCGTTGGGCGCGAGGAAATCGCGCGCGTTCGCCAGGCCGTTGCTGCCGATGGGGCCGAGGTCGGGCAGGCGCAGCAGCGCGCCGAAGTTCTCGCAGACGTAGCCGCGCGACGCGCCATCGGGCAATGCGACGCGGAAGCGGATGCCGCGCGGGACGATCGCGACTTCCTGCGGTTCGACTTCCAGCACGCCGAGTTCGGTTTCGATGCGCAGCCGGCCCTGTTGCGGGACGAACAACATCTCCGCGTCGGCGTCGTAGAAGAAACGGTCCTGCATGTCGCGGTTGGCGGCGTACAGGTGGATGCCGACGCCGTGCTGCGCGGCGGGCGAACCATTGCCCGCCATCGTGAAGAGGCCCTCGATGAAATCGGTGGGCGCTTCGGGAATCGGCAGCGGACTCCAGCGCAGCTGGTCCGGCGTGACCGGGCCGTTGTCGAATTCGTTGTGCAAATGCGGCTGGTCGAAGCGCGCGAACGTGCCGTGCATCGCCGCGGGGCGGATGCGATACAGCCAGCTGCGACGGTTCTCGCGGCGCGGCGCGGTGAACGCGGTGCCGCTGATCTGCTCCGCGTAGAGGCCGTGGGCGACGCGTTGGGGAGAATTGCGGCCGACGGGAAGCGCGCCTGCGACGGCTTCGGTGGCGTATTCGTTGGCGAAGCCGGATTGGTAGCCGGTGGATGTGATCAAAAGCTTCCCCTTCCTGGCCCTCCCCACTGCGTGGGGAGGGGATTCTTGGAATTCGTCGCTTACAGGACGCCGCGACGCATCTGGTCGCGTTCGATGCTCTCGAACAGCGCCTGGAAGTTGCCTTCGCCGAAGCCTTCGTTGCCCTTGCGCTGGATGATCTCGAAGAAGATCGGGCCGATCGCGTTCTGGGTGAAGATCTGCAGCAGCTTGCGCTGCTTGGTCTCGGCGTCGGCGTCGATCAGGATCTTGTTGCGCGCCAGGCGCGCGACGTCTTCGCCGTGGTTCGGCACGCGCTGGTCGATCACGTCGAAATACGTGTCCGGCGTGTCGAGGAACTCGATGCCTTCGGCGCGCATCGCTTCCACCGTCGAATAGATGTCGTCGGTGAAGCACGCGATGTGCTGGATGCCCTCGCCCTTGTAGGCGTCGAGGTATTCGTTGATCTGCGACTTCGGATCGCTGGATTCGTTGAGCGGAATGCGCACGATGCCGTCCGGCGCGGTCATCGCCTTCGACACCAGGCCCGTCTTGCTGCCCTTGATGTCGAAGTAGCGGATCTCGCGGAAGTTGAACAGGCGCTCGTAGTAATCCGACCACTTCTGCATGTTGCCGAAGTAGAGATTGTGCGTGAGGTGGTCGATGAACGTCAGGCCGAAGCCCTTCGGATTTTGATCCGCGCCCTGCACCGGCAGGAAGTCGTCGTACATGCTGCCCTTGTCGCCGTACTTGTCGACCAGGTACAGCATGCAATCGCCGATGCCCTTGACCACGGGCGCGTCGACCGCCTTCGTGTCCGGCTTGTGCGAGATCGCTTCGCCGCCGTTGCCGAGGACGGTCTTGCAGACTTCATCGGCCGGCTTGCGGAAGCGGATCGCGAACCCGCAGGCGCTCGGGCCGTGCGCGGCGGCGAAGTCGGCGGCGAAGGAATCGGGCTCTTCGTTGACCAGGAAATTGACGCCGCCCTGGCGATACACGGTCAGCGCGCGCGTCTTGTGGCGCAGCACGGCGGTGAAGCCCATGCGGCGGAAATAGTCGTGCAGCAGGTCGCCCTGGCCTTGCGGGGCCGCGAATTCGACGAACTCGAAGCCATCGATCCCCATCGGGTTCTCGAAGGTGGTGACCTGCATGCCGAGGTTGGGTTGGGCGCTCATGGCATTCTTCCGGGGGACAAGGGGGCAGGAGGCGCATCCTACACCTCCATAGTTTCAGCTGAAACCATACCCCGGGGGATGTTCGTGAATACGCCCGACCCGCACGCCGACCACGACCACGCGGAGCTCGACCTGGACCGCTTCCTGCCCTACCGGCTGAGCGTGCTGTCCAACCGCATCAGCCAGGCGATCGCGCGGCTGTACCAGGCGCGCTTCGGGTTCGGCATCACCGAGTGGCGCGTGATCGCGGTGCTGGGGCGGTATCCCGCGTTGTCGGCGAACACCGTCGCCGAGCGCACCGCGATGGACAAGGTGGCCGTGAGCCGCGCGGTCGCGCATTTGCTGGAACGCGGATTGCTGACGCGCGAGATGCATGGCGACGATCGCCGGCGTTCGGTGCTCACGTTGTCGGAAGCCGGCTACCAGATCTACGACGAGATCGTGCCGCTGGCGCTGGGGCGCGAACGCAAGTTGCTTGCGACGCTGGATGCGGACGAACGCGCGCAACTGGAGCGCATCCTCGACAAGCTCGCCAACACCGGATTGCCCGCGATGCTGGAATGAAAAAAGGCGGCCCGGAGGCCGCCTTTTTTTGGATCCCCGCCTACGCGGGGATGACGCAGTGGCTAGCCGCGCTTTGCGCGGGCCACTGCGTCACTTCACGCCGTGCATCAGCTTCTGGATCAACGGCGCGATCAGGAACAGGCCCACGCCGCCGACCATCAGGATGATGAAGCCCTGCGTGTAACCCGAGTACGCCGAGGCCACGGTCATGCCGGTCTCGCCGCTGACGTGGCTGGCGAAGATGCCCGACAGGTTGTTGCCGATGCCCGTCGACAGGAACCATCCGCCCATCGCGAAGCCCACGAGCTTCAGCGGCGCCAGCTTGGTGGTCATCGACAGGCCGATCGGCGACAGGCACAGCTCGCCGATGGACTGGATCACGTAGACCATGAAGAGCGTCCAGAACGGGATCTTGCCGGCCGCATCCACCATGCCCGACAGCGCGCCCATCAGCAGCAGGAACGCCAGGCCATTGAAGATGATGCCCAGGCCGAACTTGCGCGGGATCGACGGATTGCGCGTGCCCATCTTCACCCACGTCCACGCCAGGATCGGCGCGAACACGATGATCGCCAGCGAGTTGACCGACTGGAACCAGCCCACCGGGAACACGTGGCCGAACATGTCGCGGTCCACGATCTTCTCGGCGAGGAAGTTGAACGAGCTGCCCGCCTGTTCGAAGAAGCACCAGAACAGCACGTTGAACAGGAAGATCAGCAGCATCGCGATCGCGCGGTCGCGTTGCACCGGGCCTTCGCGCACGCCTTCGATCAGGATCATCACGCACAGCACGACGAACATCGCGCTGAGCACGTACTGCAGCGTGCCGGCGTCGATGCTGAGCAGGAAGAAGATCACCGGGATCGCGACGATCGCCGCGGCCAGCACGTAGAGCACCTTGCGCTTGCCGGCGGCGCCTTCTTCCGGCGGGCGGCCGATGCCTTCGAGCTGGCGGCGGCCGAACCAGAACCACACCAGGCTGATCAGCATGCCGACGCCCGACACCATGAAGACGATCTTGTAGGTCGGCATCGTGGGCGTGCCGCCCATCATGTGCTCGGCCATCCAGCCCGTCAGCAGCGGCGCGACCATCGCGCCCAGGTTGATGCCCATGTAGAAGAGCGTGAACCCGGAATCGCGGCGCTGGTCGGTCGGCGTGTACAGCTTGCCCACCATCGTCGAGATGTTCGGCTTGAACAGGCCGTTGCCCGCGATCACCGTCGCCAGGCCCAGGCGGAAGACCGTCTCGTCGGGGTAGGCGATCATGAACAGGCCCGCCGCCATCACCACCGCGCCGAGCAGGATGGATCGCTGGTACCCGAGGATCTTGTCGGCGACGTAGCCGCCGAAGATCGCCGCGGCGTACACCAGCGCCAGGTACGCACCGTAGATGCGGCTGGCGGGCGCTTCGCCCTCGCCGCCGCCGGCGTAGAAGGCCTGCACGATGTACAGCGTCAGCGCCCAGCGGATGCCGTAGAACGCGAAGCGCTCCCAGAACTCCGTCATGAAGAGCATCCACAACGGCCGGGGATGCCCCATGACCTGTCGGAATTCCGGAATGGACGCGCTCGCGCCCTCTGTCGTCGCCGCTGTATTCATGCGGTGGCCCCTGTTTGGTTCGAAGGTAGTGCGTGCCGGGATGGCAGGCGATCCGGCCGAGCATCACCGGCCGGCGCGTGCGCCGTCAAACCCCCATCCGTGATGGTGCAGCGCAGCAGTTTCCTTAATACGGCTCACCTTCGATCGGAAGGTTGCCCGTAGCCATCCCCGGGGACGCCGATGACCGTGCGGACCTCGAACAGCTCCGGGAAGAAGGTGAGCTCCAGCGCCTGGCGCAGGAACCCGACCCCGCTCGAGCCACCCGTGCCCTTCTTGAACCCGATGATCCGCATCACCGTGCGCATGTGGCGGAAGCGCCACAGCTGGAACTGGGTTTCCAGGTCCACCAGGTCTTCGCACAGGTGGTACGCGGCCCAGTGCGACTTCGTGTCTTCGTAGACGTGTTCGAACACCGGCACCAGGTCCGGCGAGAACGCGTGCGGCTTCGACCAGTCGCGCTCCAGGTGGTGCGCGGGCACGGCATGCCCGTGGCGCGCGAGGTAGCGCAGCGCTTCGTCGTACAGGCTGGGCGCTTCGAGCACGGCGCGCAGCTTCGCCTGGCCCGCTTCGTCGTGCGCGAACACGCGCAGCATCGCCGCGTTCTTGTTGCCCAGCAGGAATTCGATGGTGCGGTACTGCAGCGACTGGAAGCCCGACGACGGGCCCAGGATCTCGCGGAATTCCATGTATTCCGACGGCGTGAGCGTTTCGAGCACCGACCACATTTCGGTCAGCTGGCGCAGCACCTGCTTGCAGCGCGCGAAGATCTTCTGGCACGCGTCCAGGCGGTCTTCGCGCAGGTGCACGATCGCCGACGACAACTCGTGGATCAGCAGCTTCATCCACAGCTCCGAGACCTGGTGCTGGACGATGAAGAGCAGTTCGTCGTGGTGCGGGGGCACCGACAGTGGTTCCTGCGCACCGAGCAGGCGTTCCAGCTGCAGGTACCCGCCGTAGGTCATCCGGCCGGACAGGTCCGTATGGATGCCGGCTTCGAGCGGACGTTCGTTGTCTTCGATGGTCATGTGCGTCTTTGCCGCATTGCAGCGGGCAAGGGTAGCGCAGCTTGGCTAGAGTAAGACGCGTGTCACACCGGGTGGGGACCATGCCGGGGCGGCACGCCAACAAGAAGAACCAAGAAACCAGCGCGCCTTCGGGCCCGCACTCCAACTTCAGGGGACATCGTCGATGAAATTGCACGTGCGCCAGCTGGCGCTCGCGGTAGGACTGTGTTGCGGCGGGATGGGCGCAGCCCATGCGCAGGTGGTGATCAGCCAGGTGTACGGGTCGGGCGGCAACAGTGGCGCCACGCTCAAGAGCGACTTCATCGAGTTGCGCAACAACGGCGCGACGGCCGTTGATCTCTCCACCTGGTCGGTGCAGTACGCCTCGTCCGTGGGGACCACGTGGCAGCGGACCAATCTCACCGGCTCGATCGCGGCGGGCGGCTATTACCTGGTGAAGGAAGCCGATGGCGCAGGTGGGAGCACCGCGCTGCCGACACCCGATGCCACCGGCACGATCGCCATGTCCGGGACGGCCGGCAAGGTGGCGCTGGTCGCCAACCAGGTGACGCTGTCGGGCGCATGCCCGTTGGCCTCGGCGGTCGACTTCGTCGGTTATGGCAGCGCGAATTGCTTCGAAGGCACGGCGCCGGCCCCGAGCGTGGCGGCATTCGGATCCGACCAACGCAAGAACAACGGCACCACCGACACCAACAACAACGCCGCAGACTTCCAGGGCCTGGCTGCCGACCCGCACAACAGCGGCAGCGCACCTCCGCCGCCGCCGGATCCGGCCACGCCGATGTCGATCCACGACGTGCAGGGCAACGGCCTGCAGTCGCCGGTCGCCAACCAGCGCGTCGAAGTGCAGGGCGTGGTCACCGCGAAGAAGTTCAACAACGGCTTCTTCCTGCAGGTGGAAGACGCGAACGTCGACGCCGATCCCGCCACGTCCGAAGGCGTGTTCGTGTTCACCAGCACCGCGCCCACCGTCAACGTGGGCGACCGCGTCAAGGTGACGGCGAAGGTGCAGGAATACACGCCGTCGACCAACCTCAACCAGCTCAGCATCACCGAAATGATCGAGCCCACGGTCGAAGTGCTGACGACGGGCAACGCGATCCCGGCGCCGGTCGTGCTTGATTCCGCGCTGCTCAACGCCAGCGCCCTGCCCGGCACGCTCGAACGCCTCGAAGGCATGCGCGTGTCGATGGCGCAGGCCGTGGTCGTCGGCGCGTCCGACGGCAGCATCAACGAAGCGAACGCGACCTCGACCACCGACGGCGTGTTCTACGTCACCGCACCGGACGTCGCCACGCCGTTCCGCGAACCGGGCATCGGCGTGCTGGACACCATCGCGATCCCCGCCGGCAAGACGCCGCCGCGCTTCGACACCAACCAGGAACGCCTGATGGTGCGCAGCCGTGGCCAGGTCGGCGCGTTGCCGATCGCGGTGGACGACGAAGCCACCATCGGCAACCTCGAAGGCGTGCTCGATTACTTCGACGGCACCTGGGCGCTGCTGCCCGATGCGAACAAGGTGCCCGTCGTCGCCGGCGGCAAGGTGCCCACCGCGGTCGACGATGCGCGCTACGAGGAAGCCACCATCGGCGGCTTCAACCTGCTGCGCTTCTTCGACGAAGTGCCGGACGGCAACGGCGCGCCGACGCTCACGCCCGCCGCGCTCGACATGCGACTGGGCAAGACCGCATGGGCGATCTGCGACTACCTGAAGACGCCGGACATCCTGGGCGTGGTGGAAGTGGAGAACCTGCGCATCCTGCAACTGCTGTCGGCGCGCATCGATGCCACGTGCCCCTCGCACGCGCCGCATTACGTGCCGTACCTGGTGCCGGGCAACGACGTGGGCGGCATCAACGTCGGCGTGCTCGCCAGCACGCGCGACAACGGTGCGGGCGTCCCGCGCGTCGAAGTGGCGTCGGTCACGCAGTTCGGCAAGGACGCGACCTTCGCCAACCCGAACGGCACCACCAGCCTGCTCAACGACCGCCCGCCGCTGGTGATGCGCGCGATCGTGCACCAGGACAACGGCGCCACCTGGCCGGTGAGCGTGGTCGTCAACCACCTGCGTTCGCTCAACGGCGTGGACGACAGCGCCTCGGGCAGCAGCGGCTGGGCGACCGAAGGCGCGCGCGTGCGCGGCAAGCGCGCGGCGCAGGCGGCCTACACCGCGGGCTTGATCGAATCGATGCAGTCCTCCAACCCGGGCGAACGCATCGTGCTGGTCGGCGACTTCAATGCGTTCGAGTTCAACGACGGCTACGTGGACGTGCTCGGCGTGGTGAAGGGGTCGCCCGCACCGGATGCCGAAGTGCTGACCGCCGTGCCCTCGCCGCTCACGACGCCGCTGGTCGATGGCTCGGAATTCGTGCCCCAGCCGCGCGAGCGTTACTCGTACGTGTTCGAAGGCAACGCGCAGAGCCTGGACCACGTGCTGCTCAACCAGGCGCTGATCGCCGATGCGATGCATGTCGAAGTCGACCATCCGCGCATCAACGCGGACTTCGGCGTCGACAACTTCGGCGATGCGTCCACGCCCGTGCGCGTGTCGGACCACGACCCGGTGCGCGTGCGCGTGTCGCTGGCGTCGTTCCGCAGCGCCGATGTGCGGATGGCGATGACCGCGCCGGCGACGGTGCTGCCGGGCAACACCGCGCACTTCGATGCGCAGGTGGACAACGCGGGCCCGAATGCCGCGTTGAACGCCTCGGTCGCCTTCGTGCTGGATGGCGCGTGGTCGCCGACGATGACCGTGCCGGCCGGCTGGACGTGCGATGCGCCGCTGGTGGATGCGACGACGACGACCGTGCTCTGCCGCAACGCCGACTTCGCGTCGGCCGCCTCGGCGAGCTTCGGGATGGACGTCGCTGTGCCGGTGACGATGGTGGCCGGATCAGTGCACGTGGCCGCGAGCGTCGCCTCGTCGATCACCGATCCGGCCAACGCCAACAACGGCGCGTCGGCGACGGTGGCCATCGATGGCCGCGCCGACCTGCGGGCCACGGTGTCCGGCCCGGTGCTCGGCGCGAAGCCGAACGTGGTGGCGCACTACCCGGCGCGCATCATCAACGCCGGCCCGGCCGCGGCATGGCAGCCCGTCCTGCACGCGAGCGGCGATGTCGCCCCGAACGCGGTGGTGGTGAATGCGCCCGCAGGCTGGACCTGCGCGAAGTCGGCGGCGCCCGTCGGCTTCCAGGTCACCTGCACGCTGGACGGGGCGATGGGCAGCAACGGCGTCTGGACGGTGGATCTCGCCATCACCTCGCCGCAGCGGCCCGCCAACGACCTGCTCGACCTGTCGGTCGACGTGACGTCGGCGTCGCCCGATCCGGTGACCGGCAACAACACGGCCACGAGCAGCACGCGCATCCGCTGATCCCGGCACGATGCAGCACCACGGCGCGGCCCTCCGGGGCCGCGCTTTTTTTCGGCCGGCCGGCGGCGCCCCCGGCCGACGGCACGCGGCCTGAACACGCGCAGCGGTTATGATCCCGGGCTCCTGTCGCCGGGACGACGTCCGCATGACCCTCGCCGCACAGTTCCAGATCGAATACCTGCAGTACCTCGGGCCGGACGGCAAAGCCGTCGCGGAACTCCCGCAGGCCTTCCGCGATGCGTCCGCGCTCGTGCCGCTGTTCAAGCAGATGCTGTACGTGCGCACCTTCGATGCGAAGGCCATCGCGCTGCAACGCACCGGCAAGCTCGGCACGTATGCCGCGTGCCTCGGGCACGAGGCCACGCACGTGGGCATCGGCGCCTCGATGCTGCCCGAAGACGTCTTCGCCCCCAGCTACCGCGAATACGGCGCGCAGTTCATGCGCGGCGTGAAGCCGCGCGAAGTCCTGATGTACTGGGGCGGCGACGAACGCGGCAACGATTTCTCCGGCCCGAAGCACGACTATCCGTGGTGCGTGCCGATCGCCACGCAGTGCCTGCATGCCGCGGGCGCGGCGCTCGCGTTCAAGCTGCGCGGCGAGAAGCGCGTGGCCGTGACGTGCTGCGGCGACGGTGGCAGTTCGAAGACGGATACGTACGCGGCGATCAACTCCGCCGGTGCGTACACGCTGCCGTTCATCCAATGCATCATCAACAACGGCTGGGCGATCTCGGTGCCGCGCAAGTCGCAGACCGGCGCGCAGACGCTCGCGCAGAAGGGCATCGCCGGCGGGCTGTTCTGCCTGCAGGTGGACGGCAACGACCTCATCGCCGTGCTCGAAGGCATGCGTCGCGCGATCACCCGCGCGCGCAACGGCGAAGGCGGCAGCTGCATCGAGTTCATGACCTATCGCCTGCACGACCACACCACCGCCGACGACGCGCGCCGCTACCGCGGCGAAGACGAAGTCAAGGCGGCCTGGGCGCGCGAACCGCACGTGCGCCTGCGCAACTACCTCACCGCCGCCGGCGCGTGGACCGAAGCGCAGGAAACGGCGTGGATCGAGGAGTGCGGCAAGCTGGTGGACATCGAAATCAACGCGTACCTGGAAAGCAAGGTGCAGCCGGTGGCGGCGATGTTCGATTTCCTCTATGGGGATCCGCCGCCGGACCTGCTCGCGCAGCGCGAACAGGCCATTGCGTGGGAGGGTCGCGGTCATGGCTGAGGCAGCAACCGAGAAGCAGGCTCCCGCGATCACCCTGATCGAAGCGATCACCCAGGCGCTCGCGTACGAGATGCGCAACGACGAGACCGTCGTGGTGCTGGGCGAAGACGTCGGCGTCAACGGCGGCGTGTTCCGCGCCACCGCCGGCCTGCAGGCCACGTTCGGATCCGAGCGCGTGCTCGACACGCCGCTGGACGAAACCACGATCGCCGGCCTCACGGTCGGCCTCGCATCGCAGGGCATGAAGCCCGTCGCCGAAGCGCAGTTCGACGGCTTCGTGTATCCGATGGTCGACCACATCATCTGCCACGCCGCGCGCTTCCGTTACCGCACGCGCGGGCGGCTGACGTGCCCGATGGTCCTGCGCGTGCCGTGGGGCGGTGGCATCCGCGCGCCGGAACACCATTCCGAAGCGAACGAATCCATCTTCACCAACGTGCCCGGGTTGCGCGTCGTGCTGCCGTCTTCGCCAGCGCGTGCGTACGGCCTGTTGCTCGCTGCGATCCGCGATCCGGATCCGGTGATCTTCATGGAACCCAAGCGCATCTATCGCCAGTACAAGGAACTCGTGCCCGACGACGGCGAAGCGCTGCCGCTGGACGTGTGCTACGTGCTGCGCGACGGTACCGACGTCACCTTGGTCACGTGGGGCGCGCAGGTGAAGGAATGCCTGGAAGCCGCCGAGGCGCTCGAGAAGGACGGCATCAGCGCCGAAGTGATCGACGTCGCCACGCTGCGTCCGCTGGACTTCGTGACCATCGCCGAATCGGTGAGCAAGACCGGCCGCTGCGTGATCGTGCACGAGGCCCCGAAGACCGCGGGCTTCGGCGCGGAGATCGCCGCGCGCCTGGCCGAGGAGTCGATGTTCGACCTCGTCGCGCCGGTCGAACGCGTCACCGGTTACGACACGCACATCCCGCTGTTCCGCCTGGAGATGAAGTACCTGCCGAGCGTGGACAAGATCGTGGCCGCCGCCAAGCGCGCGGTTTCGCACAGCTAAGGACATCCGCATGGCGACGAAACAATTCCTGCTGCCCGACCTCGGCGAAGGCCTGCCCGACGCGACCGTCGTGGAGTGGTACGTCAAGGTCGGCGACACGATCAAGCTCGACGACAACCTGGTGTCGATGGAAACGGCGAAGGCCGTGGTCGACGTGCCCTCGCCCGTGTCGGGCAAGGTGCTGAAGGTCGGCGGCGGCGCGGGCGATGTCATCGTCACCGGCACGCTGCTCGCCGAGTTCGAGATCGATCCGTCGATGCCGCAGCGCGCCGAAGGCCAGGACACCGGCCACCACCACGGGCCGCCGAAGGGCGCCGGTGCGCACGTGGATGGCGGCGACAAGGTCGTGGCCTCGGACGAAGGCGGCGTGATCAGCGAAGGCGGCACGGCGGAAGCGCCGAAGACCGAGAAGGCCGAAGCGCGCCAGGACAGCGGCACGGTGGTCGGCGCGATGCAGTCGTCCGATGCTGTGCGCAGCGAATCCGCGGTCGCGGTCGGTGGCGTCAAGGCGTTGCCGGCGGTGCGTGCGCTGGCGCGCAAGCTCGGCGTGGATATCGCGCGCGTGCGGGCGACCGGGCCGGATGGCGTGGTGACGAATGCAGACGTGAAGAATGCGGCGGCGGATCCGTCGACGTTGCAGCAAGCCGCGAGTGCGGCGGGCGTGCGTCGCGACGTTGCCCCCTCCGGCGCTGTCGCGCCGACTCCCCCCGCCGGGGGGAGTGTTCGCAGCACCGTGTCCATGGCCGGCAAGCCCATGCGCACGCAACCGCCGGGCGTGCAGGCCACGGGCCAGCCGGAACAACTCAAGGGCGTGCGCCGCAACATGGCGCGCGTGATGGCCGACGCGCATGCGAAGGTCGTGCCGACCACGCTCAGCGACGACGCCGACATCCACGCCTGGGTGCCGGGCAACGACATCACCGGGCGCCTCGTGCGCGCGATCGTCGCCGGCGCGAAGGCCGTGCCCGCGCTCAACGCGTGGTTCGATGGCGAGAATTTGACCCGCACGCTGCACCCGCACGTGGACATCGGCATCGCGGTCGACACCGACGACGGCTTGTTCGTGCCCGCGCTGCGCAACGCCGACATGCTCGATGCGCGCGGCGTGCGCGAAGCCGTCAATCGATTGCGCACGCAGGTCGAGGATCGTTCGATCCCGATGTCGGAGCTCAGCGGCTACACGATCTCGCTGTCGAACTTCGGCATGTTCGCCGGCCGCTACGCGACGCCGGTGATCGTGCCGCCGTGCGTGGCGATCGTCGCCGCCGGCAAGGGCCGCCACCAGATGACGCCGGTGATGGGCGGGTTCGAATCGCATCGCGTCATCCCGCTGTCGGTCACCTTCGACCACCGCGCCTGCACGGGCGGCGAAGCGGCGCGCTTCCTCAAGGCGATGCTCGACGACCTGGCGAAGTCGCACTGACCTGACGCAAGGAGTTGGCGATGGCGCACCGCAGCCGGTTGGCGGGTTTCATCATCGATTGCCAGGTGGACGACCTCGGGGTCGCCACCGACTTCTGGAGCAAGGCCCTCGGCCTGCACGTCGGCGAGCACTACGTCGACGGCGCGGCCGAGTACGCCGCGTTCACCGGCACGCCGGCCGACCTGCACGTCGAAGTGCAGAAAGTCGAACACCCCTCGCGCGTGCACCTGGACATCGAAGCGGACGACCAGGACGCCGAAGCCGCGCGCCTGGAAGCACTCGGCGCAAAGCGCATCGGCTGGGTGAAGCGCTGGTGGGTGATGGAAGCGCCGACGGGGCAGCGGTTCTGCGTGGTGAAGATGCGCGAACCCGGGAAAGGCGTTAAGCCCAACGACTGGTGAATTAGCGCGGCGTGTCGTCTGCGACGACGCGATTGCGACCCATCGCCTTCGCGCGATACAGCGCCTGGTCGGCACGTTCGAACACCGCTTCGGGCGTTTCGCCACCGGGCCCGCCATCGGCGATGCCCACCGACACCGTGATCATCGCGCCGATCTCCAGGGCTTCGACTTGCCGGCGGATGCGTTCGGCGATTTCCGCGCCGCCGTCCAGGCGCGTGTCGGGCAGCACGATGAGGAATTCTTCGCCGCCGTAGCGCACCGCGATGTCGGTGCCGCGGATCGCACGCGTGATCGCATCGGCCACCGCGCACAGCGCGCGATCGCCGAACAGGTGGCCCTGGCGATCGTTGATCTGCTTGAAGTGGTCGATGTCCAGCAACGCGAGCACGTATCGCGTGGTGTCCAGCGCACCGCGCGCCTTCGCCTGCGCGCGCAGCCGCGTCATGCCGGCGCGGTTGAGCAGGCCGGTGAGCGCATCGTGCGTAGCGGTGTATTCGAGGTCGTCGTGGCGGCGCTGCAGGGCGTCGCGCGCGTGTTCGGCATCGCGCGCTTCGGCGTCGCGCGCGGACAGCAGGCGGCCCTGTTCGAGGAGATAGCGGCGCAGTTCGAGCAGGTGCTGCGTCTGGCGCGTGAGCAGGCGCAGCCCTTCGAGCTGCGCGGGCGTGAGCGTGCGCGGTTCGACATCGCCCACGCTCACCACGCCGAGTGCGTGGCCTTCGGGGCTGAGCAGCGGCACGCCGGCATAGAAGCGCGGGCGCTGGCCACCGAGGCGGCGGCGCTGCGCGTAACCCGGATGCAGCGCGAGGTCGTGCACGACCAGGGTTTCGTCCGGTGCATCGATCGCATGCCCGCACAACGAGCGCGAACGCACGAGCTGCGGCTGGTCGATGCCCAGGCGCGCCTTGAACCACAGGCGGTCGTGGTCGATCAGCGAGATCGCCGCGGCGGGCGTGTTGCACAACGTGGCCGCGAGCCGCGCGATGTCGTCGAACGCCTGTTCGGGCGCGGTGTCGACAATCGCATAGCGATCCAGCGCGGCCTGGCGCTCGGCTTCGCGCGCATCGAACAGCAATGACGAAGGGACAGCGGACATGGGGTGCGGCGGGGGCCGCGCTCGGGCTCGATGGATGCAGGGGGACGGGGCCGGCATCCTGCCGAGGCGGGGCGAATGCCCGCGGACGGCGATTCTACCGTCGGGGCCCGTGACGAACGCCCATGCGCGGGTCCCGTTGACCCGCCAGCAAACGATGGCGCACCCAGACTGCGATGCCCAGCACACTCAGGAAGGCCCCGTAGGAGACCGAGGTGCCGACGATCTGCTGCCACATGCGGCCATAGCCGCGGTCGGCCCAGCCCTGCCCCCAGTGCAGGACCAGCACGAACACGACGACGGCGAGCACGAGCGCGCCGATGTCGAAGCCGCGACGCCACGACGGACGCGGCTGGCGCGGATAGAGCCAGTACAGCACGCCGAGGATGAGAAACCACGGGGCGAACAGAAGCGCCGCCAGGTTTCCTTCGACGAACGGCGACATCACGCGTCCTGCGGGGCGAACGCGGCCATCGCTTCGATGAGGTCCGCCGGCACGACGCCTTCCGCCACGTGGCCGAGCACGCGCTCGCCGAGGTGGACCTGCCCGCCGTCGAAACGCAGCGACGCACCGGCATCCTGTTTCGCGGCGGCGACGAGTTGTCCCGCGTCGCGCGCGGAGGCGTGGCCGTCGCTTTTCAGGAGCACGCGATCGCCGGACACGAGCTTGAAGAAGAACTGTCCGTCCGCTTCGCGATATTGCTTGAACGTCGGTGCCACGCGCTTCTCGACGGTGCTGGCTGCTGCCTCGGCGCGCTTGGACAGATCGCGCAGGCCCACGGCTTCGCGCAACTGCGCCAGCAACGGCGTCGCATGCGCCGCGCGCAGGCGTTGCGCGCCGTCGCGCAGCAGCGCCTCGATGTGCGCCGGGTTGGCCATCAGGCCGTCGTAGCGTTCGCGCATCGGCGCGACTTCCTGGTCGATGCGTTCGAACACCATCGCCTTCGCATCGCCCCACGCGATGCCGTCGGCGTAGGCCTGGCGCATCGCGTCCACTTCGCTCGCCGAGGCGAACGCCTGGTACAACTGGAACAACGCCGACTCCTGCGTGTCCTTCTTTTCGCCCGGCGCGCGCGAGTCGGTCTTGATCGCGAAGATCAGTTTCTTCAGCTGCTCGCGCGGCGCGAACAACGGGATGGTGTTGTCGTAGCTCTTGCTCATCTTGCGGCCGTCGAGGCCGGGCAACGTGGCCACGTGCTCCTCGACCGCCGCTTCGGGCAGCGTGAAGTGCTCGCCGTACAGATGGTTGAAGCGCTGGCCGAAATCGCGCGCCATCTCGATGTGCTGCACCTGGTCGCGGCCCACCGGCACGCGGTGCGCGTTGAACAGCAGGATGTCGGCCGCCATCAGCACGGGATACATGAAGAGGCCGGCGGTGATGCCGGCATCGTCGTCGAGTTGTTCGACGCGATTGCGATCCACCGCCGCCTTGTACGCATGCGCGCGGTTGAGCAGGCCCTTGCCCGCCACGCACGTGAGCAGCCAGGTGAGCTCGGGGATCTCGGGGATGTCGCTCTGGCGGTAGAACCAGACCTTGTCCGGCTCCAGCCCGCACGCGAGCCACGCCGCGGCGATTTCCAGCGTGGAGCGCTGCACGCGCGCCGGTTCCTGCACCTTGATCAGCGCGTGGTAGTCGGCGAGGAAGAAGAAGCTCTCCACGTCGTCGACGCGGCTGGCCTCCACCGCTGGGCGGATGGCGCCGACGTAGTTGCCGAGGTGCGGCGTGCCGGACGTGGTGATGCCGGTCAGGACGCGGACGCGGGTCTTGGGGCTCATTCGCGGGAGGCGTGGAAACAGGCGGGCCAGTGTACCCGCGACGCGCGGCAACCCCGCGCGCGGGGCCCGGGCGTTGCACGTCTGCCCACCCACATCGGAGCCCGACCATGCTGCGCCACGCCCTGCTGCTCACTGCCCTGCTCGCTTCCACCGGATGCCCCTCGGCCTGGGGGCGGACGATGGTGGACATCGACCTGGTCGATCGCGATTCCGGCCAGTGGCTCTCCGAAACCCCGTACCGCGGCGATATCTGGGTGCCCGGCATTCCCGGCCATCGCTACGCGGTGCGCCTGACCAACCAGTCGGCCGAACGCGTGCTGGTCGTGTTGTCCGTCGATGGCGTGAACGCGGTGACCGGCCAGACCGCCGATCCCTCGCAGGCCGGTTACGTGCTCGAACCCTGGCAGAGCACCGAGATCGCCGGCTGGCGCAAGTCGATGGACGATGTTGCGCAATTCGTGTTCACCGACTTGCCCGATTCGTACGCCGCGCGCACGGGGCGGCCGCAGAACGTGGGCGTGGTGGGGATCGCGGTGTATCGCGAAGCGCGGCCGGTGGCGTATGCGCCGCCGCCTTACATCCCTTCTCCTTCGGTGCCGCCGTACGAGCGCGCCGAATCCCGCGACCAGGCCGCGGCGAAGGCCGCCTCGCCGCGCGCGCAGGGCAACGCGTCCGCCGGTGCCGCTGCCGAATCCGCCGCACCCAGCGCGATGCCGCAACAACTCGGCACCGGCCACGGCGCACGCGAATGGTCGCCGGTGGGACAGACGCAGTTCGTGCGCGCGAGCCGCTCGCCCACGCAGGTCACGCAGTTGCGCTACGACGACGAGAACGCATTGCTCGCGATGGGCGTCCTGCGTCGTCCGCCAGCGTACGGCTGGCGCGAAGGGCCGCAGGCGTTCCCGGCGGGGTTCGTGCCGGATCCGCCGCGTTATTGAATCGCGGACAGACAAACGGGCCGGAGGACCGGCCCGTTTGTCGTTGCATCCCTGCCACGGCGCGCAGGCGCGCCGCTCACTCCTCCGTGCAGCGGATCAGCAATGGCTGTCCTTGCAATCCTCGGCCTTGGTCTCGACCTTCTCGCCCGCCTTCTGGACGTCCTTGCCGGCGCCGGCAACGGTGTTGCAAGCGGCAAGCATGTTCATCGAGAACAGCGCGAGGAGCATCAGGGCGAACGTGCGCTTCATGGCCGACTGCTTCATGGAAATCTCCTGGGTGACGATTCGAGGACGACATGTGTCGTCCGGTGGGCGCATCAGACCCATCCGGCCGTGAAGCCCACGTCGAATTGCCGCTTGCGCGGTGTGTTCCGTTCAGCCGGAAATGCAGTTCGTGGGCGGCGCGTCAATCGCGCATCAGCGTGGACTTGCCGAACAGGCTTTCCACGAGGTCGACGGCGAGCTTCGCGGTGGCGTTCTGCGCATCGAGCAACGGGTTGAGCTCCACGATGTCGAGCGAACCCATGCGGCCACTGTCGGCGATCATTTCCATCACCAGCTGCGCTTCGCGGTAGTTGGGGCCGCCGGGCACGGTGGTGCCCACGCCCGGCGCGATGCTGGGGTCGAGGAAATCCACGTCGAAGCTCACGTGCACGTGCGTGTTGTCGTCCACACCGTCGAGGGCTTCTTCCATCGCGCGCTTCATGCCGACTTCGTCGATGTAACGCATGTCGTAGACGTCGAGGCCGTGTTCCTTCACCAGGCGCTTCTCGCCTTCGTCGACGGACCGGATGCCGATCTGGCGGATGTCGCCCGCCGACATCGCGGGGGCATCGCCACCGAGGTGCGTGAGTTCGCGCGGGCCCAGGCCGCACAGGCAGGCGACGGGCATGCCGTGGATGTTCCCCGACGGCGTGACGTTGTGCGTGTTGAAGTCGGCGTGCGCATCGAGCCACAGCACGCGCAGCTTCTTGCCGGTCTTGCGGCAGTGGCGCGCGACCGCCGTGATGGACCCGACGCCGAGGCAGTGGTCGCCGCCGAGGAGGATGGGCATGCGGCCCGCGTCGAGTTCGGCTTCCACCGCGTGCATGACCATGCGGTTCCAGTCCGTCACTTCCTTCAGGTGCCGGTAGCCGTCGTCCGGCGGCGTCCACGGATTGCGCGGACCGTCGATGTTGCCGCGATCGATGAGGTCGATGCCGCGCGCGACGAGGGCTTCGGGCAGCCCCGCGATGCGCAGCGCTTCGGGCCCGAGGCCCGCACCGCGATGACCGGCGCCGACGTCGGTCGGCGCACCCAGGAGCGAAACGGGGGGGAATGTGCGGCTCATGGGCCCGATGGTACTCGCAGGCATGCGTGCGCGTGCGTCACGCAGGCCGCGTCTTCCCGCAGGTGGCGCACAGGCCGCCGACGGTGCGCGTCGGGAACGTCGCGCCGCCCAGCACGAACAATGCGATCACCAGCGCGCGTTCGCCCCACGGGATGACGGGGCCTTGCGGAGGGCACGTGCACGCGGGTTCGGGGTGGGCGTCGTCGTTCGCTGAATCGTGTTCGACATCGAGTTCGCCGCGGCGATACGCGTCGAAGATCGCGCGCGCTTCGGCGATGTCCTCGGCCTTCACCTGCAACTGCGTGCCACCGAGCGCGTAGGCCATCGGCCAGTCGACGATCGCCATCCGGTCGTTGGCCACTTCCGCGAACAGGCCATCGGCGCGCAAGCGTGCGCACACCACGTGCGCTTCCCACGGATCGAGGAACCGGGCGAGCGTGACGAGCACGGGCGACCTCCTTCGCTGCATGGGCGATGTGGTGCCGGCAGTCAGAATCGAACTGACGACCTACCGCTTACAAGGCGGTTGCTCTACCAACTGAGCTATGCCGGCGAACGCGCGGGCATCTTAGCGCAGCGCTGCTTGTTGGAAAGTCGCGCAATCCAGCGGGCGCGCCTGGGCGGCGGCGATGTCCTGCGCGGCGCGCGCCGGATCGAACGCGGCGGAGGCGCCGGCATCGATCCAGCCTTCCGTGGCGACATCCCCGAGCGGGGCGACCTGCGCCGTGAAGCCGGCGGCCTCCAGCTGCGCGAGGCGACGGCGCGCGGCGTCTTCGTTGCCGAAGCGGCCCAGCGCGATGCCGTTCCGGTCGGGGCCGGACGGCATGACGAACAGGTCGTCCAGGCCCGCGGCCAGGATGCGGTCGGCCATTGCCTGCGCGGCTTCCTTCGTCGCCAGCGCCGGGATGTAGACGCGCCATCCGGTGGGCTTGCCGAGCGGCACTTCGCGCACGCGCGCGATCACGACGCGCGGCACGAGGAGTTCGTGCGCGCGACGCAGCGCAGCGGGATTGGCGAAGGGACCGAACGACACGCATTGCGTCGGCGCGACGGGCACCTTTGCCACTGCGGTGGCCTTCGGGCGCCGCGCGGCCGGCACTTCTTCCAGCAACTGCAGGCGCGGCACGTCGGCCGGCATGTCGATCGGTGTTTCCTGCGCGGGCGGTTTGCGCGTCGCCCACCACGCGACGACGCCGACGTTGATCGCCACCAGCAACACGAGCAGCGCGCGATACATCATGCGGCGGTCTCCAGCGCGGCCCAGCGCGCGAGGCCTTCCAGCACCAGCGCGGGGCGCGATTCGACGCCGGCCAGGTGCGCGCGCATCGCATCGGCGCCACCGCCATGCAGCAACACGCGCGGGGCGCGGCCGAGGGCTTGCGTGGCGACGGCGAGGCTGCGTTCGACGAGCGCGATGGCGGCGCCTTCGCAACCGGACGCGAGCGCATCTTCGGTGTCGGCGGCGAATTCGGTGTACACACCGCCTTCGACCGGCAACTGCGCCACGCGCGCATGCAAGGTTTCGCGCATCAGCGTCGGCGACGGCGCGATGCGGCCGCCGAGGTGCCGGCCGTGTTCGTCGACGAGGTCGATGGTGAGCGCGGTGCCGACGCCGACGACCAGCGCGGGCGCCGATTCGCACGCGGCGACCATCGCGAGGAAGCGGTCGACGCCCAGCTTCTGCGGATCGGCGTACGCGATGCGCAAGGGACCGAAACGCGCGGACGTGCGCGCGATCGCGATGCGGCGGAAGCGTTGCGTCAGCGCGTCGATCAACGCAACGCGATGCGCTTCGGGCGCGACGGACGACAGGTACGCGACGTCGCCGTACGGCAACGCGGTCATGTCGCCGGGCGCGAACGCGCGCACGTCGCCGACGGCGCCCGCCGCGAACGGCGCGCCCTTCAGTCGCGTGTTGCCGAAATCGAACAACCAGTGCTGCGTCATGCTCCCTGCATCCGGACGCTGACTTCGCCGGAGTGGACCACACGCACCGCGCCGTCGTCGAGGCGCACGCGCAATGCGCCGTCGGGCGCGAGGCCCTCGCTCGTGGCGTGGCGGATGCCATCGTGCAGGTGCAGGTCGATCGCGCGGCCGGCGAGTGCGTCGAGCGCGGCGTAGCGCGGGAGGAACGGATCGAGGCCCTCGCGATCGAAGGCTTCGAGCGCGGGCAGCAGGTGCGAGAGGACGTCCGCGGCGATCGCGTTGCGCGCGCGGGTTTCACCCAGCGTGGCCAGGTCGATCCAGGGTTGCCCGATGTCGCGGGCAAACACGTCGGGCATGTGCACGTTGAGGCCCAGGCCCAGCACCGCGCGCACGGGGCCGGCGTGTTCGCCACCGCCTTCGACGAGCAGGCCGCCCAGCTTCCGCAGCGTGGCGCCCTCGGGCACGACGATGTCGTTCGGCCATTTCAGTCGCACCGAAGCGTGGCCCATCGCATGCAGCGCTTCGACCACGGCGATGCCGGCGACGAGGCTCAAACCGCCGAGACGACCGAGGCCGCCGCTGAAGGACCGCGCGAGCGAGAGGTAGAGGTGCGCGGCCAGCGGCGAGGCCCAGGTGCGACCGCGACGGCCGCGGCCGCCGGTCTGGCGTTCGGCCAGCAACACGTCGGCGCCGCGCACGGGCGTTGTGCGGCGCAGCAGTTCGGTACTCGTCGAGTCGATGGACCAGGCCACTTCGAGGAGGGCCAATCCCTCACGAGCGCCCGGGGCGATGGCGTCGCGCAGGGCCTGCGCGTCCAGGAAATCGAGCGGCCGGTCGAGCGCGTAGCCGACGCCGGGGCGGGCCGAAATCCCCACGCCGGCGGCCCGCAGGGCCTGGATCCGCTTCCAGACCGCGGCGCGGCCGAGCCCGGCCTCGCGGGCGAGCACGTCGCCGCTGGCGGGGCCCGCGGCGAGGCGGGTCAGGAGGGCGCGGTCATCCATCGGTGAGGTTGTGGCCTGGAGGCCCGGATTATGGCCGAGGCCGTTCGTCGCCGGCGCCGTTCCGGGATGCAACCTTCGGCGAGCCCGCGGCATCCACGGTATAGTCCGCGGCGCCGAATCCCTGGCCGTGCACCTACCCCGCACCAGGACTTTCCCCATGTCACGTTCCATCCTCTTCCTGTTGCTGCTTTGCGCGAGCGCGTCCGTCGCTGCGCACGAGGCACGCATGGATGGCCCGACTGGCGATGGCGGCCATTGCCCCGACACCAGCAACACGATCGTCGAGGCCGATTCCACGCCGCAGCCGGCCAAGCCCGCGCGCGCCATCCACACCGCAGCCAAGCCGTCCAAGCCCGTGAAGCCCACGCCCGCCGTGCGCAGCACCGGCGACAGCGATGGCAGCGGCACGCGCATCCAGCCGCCGCGCTGGCACAGCTTCCTGCCGGGCATGTTCCGCTAAGCCATTGCGGAACTGGTTCCGGCGCTTCCTGCGCCCTGCGTCCCTCGATCCCGACTCGTGGCTCCGCGCCTGCGCGGGCGTTCCCTTCGTCAGTGCACTGGATGCAACGCGCAAGGCGCGACTGCAAGCGCTGGTCACGCGCTTTTTGCACGACAAGACCATCACCCCGATCGGCGACCTCGCGCTCGACGACGTGCAACGCATGCAACTCGCCGCGTTGTGCTGCCTGCCGCTGATCGAATTCGGCGAAGAAGGCCTGCACGGGTGGTCGCAACTGCTCGTGTATCCCGGCGCGTTCCGCGTGCACCGCGCGCACACCGATGCCGCCGATGCGATGGCGGAATGGGACGGCGTGATGCAACCCGCGCACGAAGGCTACGAAGACCTGATCGGCGAAGCATGGGAAGCCGGGCCCGTGGTGCTGTCGATGGAGGACGTGCTGGCCGACCTGGCCGCGCCGCGCGATGGCTGCTGCGTGGCGGTGCACGAGATCGCGCACAAGCTCGATGCGCTCGACGGCGCGATGGACGGCACGCCGCCGTTGCCGCGCGCGTGGCAGAAAGAATGGGCGCGCGATTTCCAGCAGGCCTTCGACCACATGGGCAAGCAGGTCGACGCGAACCGCCGCACGAAGCTCGATCCCTACGCCGCCGAAGCGCCCGAGGAATTCTTCGCGGTGTGCACCGAATACCACTTCAGCGCGCCGGCGTTGCTGCGCGAGGCGTATCCGAAAGTCGCGGCGCACCTGGCGAAGTTCTACGGCGCCTCGCCGATGGCGTGAGTCACAGGCCGGGCGGCAACCGCACTTCGAAACGCGCGCCGCCGAGTTCTTCCGAGCGCCCCACTTCCAGCTCGCCGCGATAGCCGCGCACGATGTCCTGCACGATCGCAAGGCCGATGCCGTGGCCCTGCACGCGTTCGTCGCCGCGCACGCCGCGTTGCAGGAGCTGCGTCACGCGATCGGGTTCGATGCCGGGGCCGTCGTCGTCCACCGCCAGCAACAAGCCGTCGCGACGCCCGGGCGAGGTGTCGCCCACGCGCACGGTGAGCAGCACGCGCGAACGCGCCCACTTGAACGCGTTCTCGAGCAGGTTGCCCAGCAGTTCCTGCAAGTCGCCGGGTTCGCCGTGGAAGCGCGCGTTGGGATCGAAATCGAATTCGCACAGCACGCCGCGGCCGGCGTAGACCTTTTCCAGGCCGCGCACGATCTGCTCGGCGTGCGTTTCCACTTCGATGGGCGCGGAGAACAGGGCGTGGCCGCTCGAGGCGGCGCGCGCGAGCTGGTAGCCCACCATGTCGTTCATGCGCCGCAACTGCGTGGCGACTTCCTCGCGCAGCTCCGCTTCCGGCGTCGGCGTGTCCAGGCGCGAACGCAGCACGGCGAGCGGCGTCTTGAGGCTGTGCGCGAGGTCGGCCAGCGTGTTGCGCTGGCGGTCGAGGTTTTCGCGCTCGCTCTGGATGAAGGCGTTGATGCTTTCGGTGAGCGGTTCGAGTTCGCGCGGATGGCGCGCGCTCATGCGCGCGATCTGGCCGCGGTGCACGCGCTTGAGTTCGGCGACCACCTGGCGCAAGGGACGCAGGCTCCAGCGCAACACGAGCATCTGCAGCAGCAACAGCACGAGGCCCGCGCCGCCGAGGTAGCCCCACAACGCGCGGCGGAACACGCGCACCTGCTGCGACAGCGCGCTGGTGTCTTCGGAGATGTAGACGGTGTACGGGAACTCGGCTTCCGGTCCGCCCTCGGCCCACACCAGGCCCTTGCCGAGGCGGTAGATCTCGCCGGGCTTGCCGTCGCTGCGCGTGATGGGGAGCGGGCCTTCGAAGCGTTCGGCGGCGGGCGCGAGCATCGGGCCGAGCGGGAGGTCGGGGCCGCGCGCCGACGCGGAATCCCAGTGGCCGTTCGGCAGCACTACTTCCGCGTACAGGCCGCTGCCGGGGCGTTCGAAGCGCGCTTCGGGCGGGATGTCGGGGACGTAGAGGGTGCCGTCGCGCAGGAATTCGATGCCGCGCGCGTAGGCCAGCGCGTAGCTTTCCAGGCGCGTGCGCAGGTTGCTGCGGGCGGTTTCGAGGAACGCGCGATCCAGCGCGTAGCCGGCCAGGGCGAGGAAGGCGACGAGGCCGAGGCTGGCCGCGAGCAGTTGCCGCGACTGCAGCGAGCGCGGGCGCCAGCGATCGTCGAACAGTGCGCCGCGCGTGCGCGCGTCGGGGGGCTGCTCAGACGCCATGCATCGGTCCTCGCTTCAACGGGGATGGAACGCGACCCGCGCGTCGCGGGTCGCATGCATCCTACGTCGGCTCACTCCCCGCTGCGCGGGATGGCGAAGCGATAGCCGCGGCCGCGCACGGTCTCGATCGGCTTGAGTTCGCCGTCCGGGTCCAGTTTCTTGCGCAGGCGGCCGATGAAGACTTCGAGCACGTTGGAGTCGCGGTCGAAATCCTGCTGGTAGATGTGCTCGGTGAGGTCGGCCTTCGAGACCAGCTCGCCCGCATGCATCATCAGGTACTCGAGCACCTTGTACTCGTAGCTGGTGAGGTCGACGTTGGAACCGTTGACCGTGACCGTCTGCGCGGCGAGGTCCAGGACCACCGGGCCGCATTCCAGCGTGGGCTTGCTCCAGCCCGCGGCGCGGCGCACCAGCGCGTTGATGCGCGCCAGCAGCTCTTCGACGTGGAAGGGCTTGACCAGGTAGTCGTCGGCGCCCTGCTTCAGGCCCTCGACCTTGTCCTGCCAGCTCGAACGCGCGGTGAGGATGAGCACCGGGAATTTCTTGCCCTCGTCGCGGAGCGCCTTGATCAGCTCCATGCCCGACATCTTGGGCAGGCCCAGGTCGATGATGCCGAGGTCGAACGGGACTTCGCGGCCCATGTAGAGGCCTTCCTCGCCGTCCTGGGCGGAATCGACGGCGAAGCCTTCCCGCTTCAGGCGTGCAGAGAGTGTTTCTCGAAGCGGTGCTTCGTCTTCGACGAGCAGGATGCGCATGGTGACTCCGTGTCAGGCTGGGCCGGCGGCCGTAGGCTCAGAGGGTGGGGTCGCCGTCGTCGTCGTCGTGTGTACGGCCGCCCTTGGGGGGCTTGGCACGACGCTGCTGCGGATTCGGCGGGGTTTGCTGCCTGGCCGCCGGATCGTCCCAGTACACGCGCACGCGACCCTTGTCGTCGACGATCTTGACACGATTCACGTCGCGGCCGTCGTACTGCACCTGCTCGGCGCTGAGCACCTGGCCGTTGCGTTCGGCGCGCCGCACGGAGTCGGCGAGGCCCTGCTGGTCGCCGTCGGAATGGTTCTGGCGATCGGCCGACGGGGCGTGCCGCGGCGGCGGGGCCGGCTGCGGTTGCGCCTGCGCCCACGCCATGGTGCTGGCACCCGTCAGGACGACGAGCAGCGACAGCGGGCGAAGGAGGCGCAGCAGGGGCATCGGGTCGGCCTTGGAGAAGGGAGATGCGAAACCGCGACGTCGCGCTGGGCGATGCCGGGATCGGGGTTGCTGGAAACGGGCGCCATTCTTTGAATCAGGCAGTGAATCCGGTCTGAACTTTTCCTTCACGGATCCGCGCCGTTCATGGCCGGTCGCGGGCGAAACCCCGTTGCAGGGGCCGTCAGAAGACCTCCCCGACGCAGCATCGCAGGGATCCGCCGGCGGCTTCGATGGCCGCCAGGGGGACGCTCCGCACGTCGAAGCCCGCGTTTGCGAGGGCGGTGCGCGTCGCCGGGGCGAGCGCCGCGTCGGCCCTGGCGCTCATCCAGACCGTCTCCGGCGACAGGGCGATGGCGTTGCCGGCGAAAGCCGCATGCTCGGCATCCGACAGGACGATCGCGTGCGGGCCGTACACCTGCGCGAGCGCGTCGATCACCGCGGCGTCCGCGAACCCGCGCGGGCAGGCGAGCGCGGCGCGCCCCGCCAGGACGGCCAGCACGACGTTGGTGTGGTATTCGCCGGGCGCGAGGTCGAACAGGAGCGTCGCGCGCAGGCCGAAGGCCTCGTGCATCAGGTGCGCGCCCTCTTCGTCGCAGCGTTCGGACAGGCCGCACCAGCCCAGGCCGCGCGCGCGATCGATCACCAGCGCGCCGGTGAGTTCGCAGGGATGCCCCTGTTCGGAGAGGTCGATCTCCGCGTAGTCGAGCACGCCGCCGAAGAAGCCGCGGATATCGGCGCGCGTGGCTTCGCGCTGGCGCACGGGATGGCGCATGCGCCCGACGATGCAGCGGCCTGCGGCGGTGGCGAAGACGTTGTTCGGGAAGACGCCATCGGGCGCTTCGGGATCGCCCGGGAAACACACCGTCGGCAGCGCCTGCGACAACGCACGATGCAGCCCGCGATGTTCGTCCAGCGCGCGGCGGGCATCGAACGCATCGGCGTCGGCCATGTAGCGGTTGTCGCGCGCGGAGTCGGTGGCGAGGCGGAAATCGTCCGGCGCGACGAGGAACGCCGCGCGCGCGGTGGGCGCGCCGAAGTCCGTCGACAGCGTGCGCGCGTGCGCCACGAACGCGTCGATGTCGCGCGTGATCATGCGGCGTACACCGTCGACTCGGTGCACGCGAGCGCGCGCTCGACGAGCGACCAATCGGCGCCGGGCCGATGCGCGCCTTCGCTCAGCACCTGGCGGAACGCGCGGCCGCCGCGCTCGCCGGAGAACAGGCCAAGCAGGTGGCGCGTGATGTGCTTGAGGTACACGCCGCGCGCGAGTTCGCCTTCGACGTACGGCTGCAGCGCGCGCAGCAATGCGCCGCGCGTGCGCAGTTCGCCGCCGAACCACGCCGCGTCGAGGCGATGCAGCAGGTATGGATCGTGGTACGCCGCACGCCCGAGCATCGCGCCGTCGACGTGCGCCAGGTGCGCGGCCGCTTCATCGAAATCGGCGATGCCGCCGTTGACGATCACCTGCAGGTCCGGACGTTCCTGCTTCAACCGGTACGCCCAGTCGTAGCGCAGCGGCGGCACTTCGCGGTTTTCCTTCGGCGACAAACCCTTCAGCCACGCGTTGCGCGCATGCACGACGAACATCCCGCAGCCCGCGGCGGCGACGGCGTCGATGAAGGCGAGGAAGCGATCGAAGTCGTGGTCGTCGTCGACCCCCAGGCGGCACTTCACGGTCACCGGGACGCCGCAGGCCTCGCGCATCGCGGCGACGCTTTCGGCGACGAGCACCGGTTCGCGCATCAGGCACGCACCGAAACGGCCGGCCTGCACGCGATCGGAAGGACAGCCGCAATTGAGGTTGATCTCGTCGAAGCCGTGCGCTTCACCGATGCGCGCGGCTTGCGCGAGCAGTGCGGGTTCGCTGCCACCCAGCTGCAGCGCGACGGGATGCTCGACGGGATCCATCGCGAGCAACCGCGTGCGATCGCCCAGCACCACGGCGTTGGCATGCACCATCTCGGTGTACAGGCGCGCGTGCGGCGCGAGCAGGCGATGGAACACGCGGCAATGCGTGTCCGTCCAATCCATCATCGGCGCGACGGAGAGGCGCAGTTGCGCGGCGGGAATCGTGCTGGCGGGCGTGTCGGCCATTGGCCGCGCATTCTACGGCCTCGCCCGCGTCCCTGCCCTGCAGGGCAAGTGCCCGCCCGGCCAATTGCTGCGTTGCACGGCCAATGTTCCGCTGCGGACACCCGCCACACAGACCACGACGCCATGGCCCTGGACATCGAATATTTCGAACGCCGCGTACGCAGCCTCGAGAACGCGCTCGACCGCCTGCAGCACGACATCGGCGACACGCACCGCATCGCCAACGATATCGTCCGCGAATACCAGCAATGGGCACGCGAGGAACATCCCGGCAAGGAATGGTTCTTCCGGCGCATCGACGAACTCGTGCAACGCGGCAGCCCGCGTTGCGTGTACGCCAAGACACTGGTGCTGGAATACGGCGTGTCGCGCTCGAAGGCTTACCAGCTCGTGCGCGAATACCTGGACAACGCGGCGGCGAAACTCGCCACCGCGTGAGCGCGCATCAGGTCAACGCCGCCGGGATGCGCGTGCGTTCCAGCGCGTGCCAGCCGGCATCGGTGATTTCCCAACCACCGTAGACGCGACGCACCAGGCCTTGTTCGCCCAGGCGCGCCATGATGTGTTCGTCCACCGGATGGCGGACGACGAGGGATTCGGTGAGCTTCCGCAATTCTTCGCGGTCGCCCGGGAGCAGGGTGACAAGCACGGCGTTGACCTTCTTCTTCGGCGAACAAAAATGACCCGGGAGCTGGGTCATGACCGAACCAACGCCGGCGGGTTCGCGCGCAGGCCAGTGCACGCGGGCGCGAGTCAAACAGGATTCAGTTGCGTGATGGCGCCGCAGGCGCAGTCAGCTTCGCTCGAACACCATGTAGACGTCGGCGCGCGCGTAGTGCGAGCCCGGCCGCGGCGCGGGGCGGTGATGGAATCCGTGGCGTTCGTAGAGGCGCAGCGCGGTGTCGAGCTTGCTGCTGGATTCCAGGAACAACTCACTGCCCTGCATCGCATCGAACGCCGCGATCGCACCGACCAGCAGTTGCGCACCGATGCCGCGGCCTTGCGACGCAGGATCCACGGCCATCTTCGTGAGTTCGTACACACCGTCGCCTTCGTGCTTCAGCGCAACGGTGCCGACGACGCGCGCCTGCCCATCCACCGCGAACAGCACGCGCCCGCCCGCCGCGAGGATGTGCGATTCCGGATCCGACAACACGGTGCGGTCGATCGGCTCGACGACGAAGTAGCGTTCGAGCCAATCGATGTTGAGGCGTGCAAACTCCGCGCGCCAGCGCGGATCGAAATCGACGATGCGGATCATTGGTGCGTGAGGTGCGCCAGCGCGGCGGTGGCCGCTTCGCGGTCATTGTCGTCGAACGGCACGATCGTGAGCGAGGCCACGGTGCCGTCGTCCAGGCAGCGCACGTTGACGTCCACGCCATCTGGATGGCTGCGCGGGATGTAGAACGCCTTGACGCCGCACGTGCTGCAGAAGCGATGCTTCGCGGCGCCCGTGTTGAACGTGTATTCGGTGAGCGCATCATTGCCCGCGACCAGGCGGAAGCGCGACGCCGGCACGATCAGGTGCAGGAAGCCGGTCATGCGGCAGATGGAGCAATTGCAGTCGAGCGCCTCGACGTCCGCCGGCGCTTCAACTTCGAACTGCACGCGGCGGCAATGACAGCCGCCGCGATGCGTCACCAGCGCGGGCGTCGCGGCGTGGCTCATCCCTTGCCCTTGCCGTGGCCGCCGCCCTTGTTGCCGTTGCCGTGCCCGTTCCCGTTCCCGTTCCCGTGGCCGCTGTTGCCGTGTTCGCCCGACTTGCCGCTGTTGCCGTGGTTGCCGTTGCCATTGCCGTGGTCGGACTTGCCCTTGCCATTCCCGTGGTTGGGATAGGCGCGCTGCAGGTCGCTGTCGAGCACGATCGGGCGCGACCAGCGATCGTAGGTCGGCACGAAACCGTTCTTGAGGCGATGGAATTCCGGCGAACCCGGCTTGATGCCCATGCGCTTGGCGATGTTGCCCCAACCCTGGCCCGGGTCGCGCTCGTATTCGTCGACGACGTAGCGGCACGGGCGGCCGATGATCGACGCGATGCTGCAGGCCATGTACACGTCGCCCGGGGCCCAGCGGCGATTGCCGAGCAGGTCGGACACCAGGTCGCGCGGCGCGCCGTGGTAGCGGACCATTTCGTCGACGAAGGGATCGCGGTAGCGCGTGCCGTAGCGATTCATGTCGCCCAGCGTCGTGTCGATCCAGACATCGCCGGTGCGCGGGTGGAATCCGACGGTGAAGTCCTGCGCGCTGGCGGTGCCGCCGATCGCGGCGAGCGCGGCCGTGAGCGCGACGATCTTGAAGGTGCGATGCATGGGTGGACTCCGTTCGGTCATGCGGGGGAATGCGAGGCCGCCAGTGTCTGCCGTGCCCATGAATGCGTTCTGAAACTTCGTCACGTTTCGCGGACCGGCGTCACAACGCCGGCGGCGCGACCGGCGACAGCACGCGACCCGCCCCCACCGCGTGTCCGCGACGATCGACGACGACCAGGTTGCCGGCCCCGTCGAACATGTAGAGGCGCTCGCCGCCCTGGCTCGGCTGCAGCCGCAGCAAGCGGCCATCGCGGCGCCAGCGACCGCTCTCCTGGAAGTACTCGGCACCCTGCCCGTCGCGGAAGGCCTCGACCAGCTGGTACTGCGCGACCACGCCATTGCCGTGCTGCAGGCGCAGGCGCGTGTCGATGCCATCGCAGTCGGCGCAGGCCAGGATGCCTTGCCAGGCAAGTTCGGCGTCCGCGTCGCCCAGGCGATCGTCGGCCTTCGGGGGCGGCCCTGGCGCGCGGCCGCACCCGGCCGCCAGCACGCAGGCGAGGGCGAGGATCCAGCGGCGGTGGCGGATCGGGCTCACGCGGCGATTGTGCCGCACGCGATCTGCACGCTGCCGTGACAATCGCGCGCCGAGCATGGCGCCGAACCCGGGGGCTTCGCCATGCACATCCATTCTCCTTTCCACTTCATGCGCCGACACGCGCTGGGGATTTCAGTGCTGTGCGTCCTCATCGCGGGCTACTTCGCCGCGGTGGGCTACGTGGGCACGCGCCTGCGCGATGACATGAGCCACACGCTGCAGGCCGTCCCGACGAGCGTCGACAAGCACTGACCGCGGGGCTCAGCGCCCCGAGATCGTGAACTTCCCGAACGCGATGCCCAGGTCCCAGCCCGCGCCCTTGCCCGCGAGCGCCAGCGACACCTCGCCCTTCGTCATCGCCTGCGCCTTCGCGGACTTGGACGCGCCGGCATGCGCTTCGGCGGACACGTAGGTGCCGACCACGTCCTTGATGTCATGGACGCCGGAGAACTCGCCGGTGCCGTCCTGGATGTTCGATTTGCCGAACGTCAGCCCGCCGCCCTTCGCATCGATGGCCACGCTCATGTGCTGGCCGTTGCTGCACGTCACCGTGCCCGTGCCGGACGCCGTCTTGTAGAACACGGACCAGCCCGCCATCGAGAAGTGCAGCTTGCACGTGATGGAGGGCCCGGCCTGGGCGGGCGCGGCGAATGCGAGCCCCGCGAGGATGGCGAGGGTGGCGAGGATCGGGGTTGCGGGATGGCGCATGGGGGAACGACTCCGGGGGTGCGTCGATGCGCGGAGGCTAGCACCGACCGGCCGCGTGGCACACGCGGGCCCGGAAACGACGACGGCGCCTCGCGGCGCCGTCGTTGCAAGCCATGGTGCGATCAATCGTCGTCATCGTCATGCCCGCGATGCCCGCCGCGACCGTGGTGGGGGCGGTCGTAGCGCGCGCGCGTATCGCGATGGTCATAACGCGGGTCGTAGTACTTCACCGTGCAGTTGCCGCTGCCGCTGCAGTTGACGCGCTGCGCGGTCTGCACGGGGTAACCCGTGTTGAACCGCGGGTCGTAGTACCCGGCGTTGTAGGCATTGCTGTTGTAGTAGCGGTTGCCGGAGTAGCCGTAGTTGGGGCGTGCCGGCACGACGCGGTAATAGACGGGTCGGCCGTAGCGGTCGCGCTGCACGTACACGCGGTCGTTCGCACCGTAGCTGCCATAGCGGTAGTAAGGCTGGCCGCCCTGCAGCACGACGTCGGCGACGTCGACCAGAATGCGCGTCAGCGAATCCTGTGCCTGCGCAGGCGCGGGGACGAGTGCACCCAAACCCAGGCCCGCCGCGAGCACGGCAGGTGCCATCCAATGCTTCAGTTGCAGGGTCGCCATCGTCATTCTCCTCGAGGCCCGCCCCATTGCGGGCTGTGGCGACGATGCGACCGGATCGGTGAACCAAGGTGCAACCCGCCGGCCTTCAGCCGCCGCCGCGCAAGCGGGCATTCATGCGCCGCGCGCGTGCCGGTGGATGTCTTCGACGGCGGCCGGCAATCCCGATGCATCGACCACCTTGCGCAGGCGCGGTGCGTCGTCGGCGACCTCCGCTTCGGCTTCGTGCGCCCACGTCACGTGGTACGGCATGTACACGCCCCACCCGCCGAGTTCGAGCACGGGCGCGATGTCCGAACGCAACGAGTTGCCGATCATCACGAACTGCGACGGTGCCAGGCCGAATTCCTCGAGCAAACGCGCATACGTCGCCCCATCCTTCTCGCTCACGATCTCGATGCGGCGGAACAGCTTGGCCAGGCCCGACTCGCGCACCTTCGCTTCCTGGTGGAACAGGTCGCCCTTGGTGATCAGCACCACGTCGTGCCGCGCGCCGATCGCTTCCACCGCCTCGCGGATGTCGGGCAACAGTTCGACCGGATGTTGCAGCAATGACTTGCCGATCGCGACGATGCGATGGAGATCCGTGGCGGAGATGCGCGCCTGCGTGATTTCCACCGCGGCTTCCACCATCGACAACACCATGCCTTTGACGCCGTAGCCGAACAGCGCGAGGTTGCGCTTCTCGACCGAATACAGGTGTTCCTGCGCGCGCGTGTCGTGCAGGTCGACGTATTGCGCCACGATGCGTTCGAAGTCTGCCTGGGCGCCGCGGTAGTAATCCTCGCTGCGCCACAGGGTGTCGTCTCCGTCGAATCCGACGAGGCGGATGCCGTCCGTTGCCATGGTCATGGGGTCGCGTTGCGTGCGGCGCGACAGTTTAAATGTGCAGGCGCGCGAAAGGCGGCCATCGGCCGCCCTTCGTCTGTCGCGCGTGCTGGCGGCCGGCCTCGCGAGGCCGGCCGCGCAGGATTACAGCGTGCTCGGCGGATTGGCCGACGTGGTGGCTGCCGGCGGCATCGATTCCGTCGTGGTCGTCGTCGTCGAGGTGGTCGACGTGTCCGTGCCGGTGGTCGGCTCGGTCGACGTCGTCGTGGTCGACGACTCTTCCTTCGTGGTGTGCGTGCACGCCGCCAGGGACAGCGAGGCGACGACGAAAGCGGCGGCGGTGATGGTGCGAAGCGTGGCGTTCATTGGAACCTCTGTTGTCCTTGGCGAGCCGGCCGGCCCCGAAGGGCCAGCCGGTGTTGCGCCTTGTTGCGGAG